>NZ_JBFRDT010000008.1:0-152928 GCF_052113925.1 Terrabacter sp. RAF57
GTGCTGGCGGGGGCGCCGCCGCTGCTGCACGCCGCGAGGGCGAGGGCGGCGGCCGTGGCCATCCCGGCTGCGACGGTCAGGCTCTTGCGAGTCCGAGTCGGAGTCATCGTTGATTCCTTTCGTTGCGTCGCGGTGGCCCGGTCGCCGGAGTGGCGCGACGTTCTGTGACGGTCGATCCGTCGATCAGGGTGGAGCCCGTATGCCGTGTGCCGCCTGGCACGTGAGGTGCGGGCTGGAGGGGTGTCGGGTCGTGTCGACCCGGCCGGTGCGCCTGTGGTGCGCGTGGGCTGAGCGGTCTGGCTGCGTCGCGTCCGGTGAGGACGGTGTGGGGCGAGGTCGTCGCCCGGAAGGTGTGCGGGGATCTCGGCGAGCTCCGGCGACGTGGTGGGTCTCCGTGCTCGCACTGGCTCCTCCGTCGCGGGCGGACATCGGTGTCGATGTCTGCCGGTCCCGGCGTCGGTGCCAGCGATTGGAGGATGCTCCTCTTCCTGCATGCATGTCAAGAGATTGATCAAACATCAGAATGTCCTAACATTTGCTTGACATGGCGGCGGCCACGGCAGGACCATCGTTCTCGAAGGGACGACGACGTCGAGGCGTTCGCCGTCCGGACCTCACGGCGACCACCCCCACCGGGTCGCCGCCCACCGCGATCACCCAAGGGAGTGTGCACATGCGCATCGGACTGGCCGGAGTCGGCCGCATCGGGGCGTTCCACGCCGAGACCCTCCGCGACCTGTCCGACGTCGACGAGGTCGTCGTCTCCGACCTGGACGCCGACGCCGCCCGCGCCGTCGCGGACAAACTCGAGGTCGGCTTCGCCGCCTCGCCGGCCGAGCTGCTCGCCCAGGGCGTCGACGGCTTCGTCATCGCCACGGCGACGCCGGGACACGCGCCGCTCATCCGTCTCGGTCTCGAGGCCGGCGTCCCCACCTTCTGCGAGAAGCCGGTGGCCGCCACGCTCGACGAGACGCTGGACCTCGCGCGGCTCGTCCGCACGACGAGCACGCCCGTCCACGTCGGCTTCCAGCGCCGCTTCGACCGCGGCTACCAGCGCGCCCAGCAGGCCGTGGCCGGCGGCGAGCTCGGCTTCGTCCACAGCATCCGCGCGCAGACGCACGACCAGGCTCCGCCCCATGCCGCCTACATCCCGACGAGCGGCGGCCTCTTCCGCGACTGCTCGATCCACGACTTCGACATCCTCCGCTTCGTCACCGGCCGCGAGGTCGCCTCGGTGTACGCGACCGGCGCCAACAAGGGCGCCGCGTTCTTCTCCGAGGCCGGCGACGTCGACACCGCCGCGGCCGTCCTGACGCTCGACGACGGCACGCTCGTCAACCTCTCCGCGACGCGCTACAACGGCGCTGGCCATGACGTGCGCATGGAGGTCCTCGGCAGCGACGGCACGATCGGCGTCGGCTACGACGACTCGCTCGCCGTCACCTCCGCCGAGCCCGGTGCCACCTACCCGGTCGGCCCCCGCCACTGGTCGTTCATGGAGCGCTTCCTGCCGGCCTACCGCGCCGAGCTGACGGCCTTCGCGGCCGTCGTCCGCGGGGCGCTGGCCTCGCCGTGCACCGTCGACGACGCGCTCCAGGCGTTCCGCGTCGCCGAGGCCTGCGAGCTCTCCCGGCGCGAGGGTCGCGTCGTCTCGCTCGACGAGATCCCGAGCCTGTGAGCGACGTGGACGCCATGGACACCACGACCCCCGCGGCCGGCGACACGGCATACGACGTCGTCGCGATCGGCCGCACGGGCGTCGACATCTACCCGCTCCAGCACGGCGTGGGGCTCGAGAAGGTGCGCACGTTCGAGAAGTTCCTCGGCGGCAGTGCGACGAACGTCGCGGTGGCGGCGGCCCGCCACGGGCACCGGACCGCGCTCGTCACGCGGACCGGGCAGGACGCGTTCGGCCGCTACGTCCACGAGGCGCTGCGCGACTTCGGGGTCGACGACTCCTTCGTCTCCGCCGTCGCCGGCCCGCCGACCCCCGTCACCTTCTGCGAGGTCTTCCCGCCCGACGACTTCCCGCTGTACTTCTACCGCTACCCGACCGCTCCGGACCTCATGATCGAGGCCGACGAGCTGCCGCTGGACGCGATCCGTGACGCCGGCGTCTTCTGGGCGACCGTCACGGGGCTGTCGCAGGAGCCGAGCCGGGCCGCGCACTTCCGCGCCTGGGACGTCCGGGCCCGCCGCACCCACACGGTGCTCGACCTCGACTACCGGCCGATGTTCTGGTCCGACCCGGCCGAGGCGAGCGTGCAGGTCGGGCGTGCGCTCGACCACGTGACCGTCGCCGTCGGCAACCGCGAGGAGTGCGAGGTCGCCGTCGGCGAGACCGACCCCCAGCGAGCAGCCGACGCGCTGCTCGAGCGCGGCGTCGAGCTCGCCGTCGTCAAGCAGGGCCCCAAGGGGGTGCTCGCCGCGACCCGCGACGAGCGGCTCGAGGTCCCGCCCTTCCCCGTCGACGTCGTCAACGGCCTCGGTGCCGGCGACGCGTTCGGGGGCGCCCTCTGCCACGGCCTGCTCGAGGGCTGGGACCTGCGGCGCGTCCTCGAGTTCGCGAACGTCGCAGGTGCGATCGTCGCCAGCAAGCTCGAGTGCTCCACCGCGATGCCGACCTCCGCCGAGGTCGACGAGCGCCTGGCCGCCGCCGGCCGGCAGGCCTCACCGTTCGCCACCACCGCCGAGGAGGCGCGATGACCACCACGCAGCACGAGCCCACCGTCAGCCCGAGCGTCCGGGTCGCCGACCTGACCGAGATCCGCGTGCGCGAACCCGGACGCATCGCCGCCGCGTGGGCCGCGCGCCGCCGCCGTCCACTCGTCCAGGCGGACGGCCGGATGCTCCTCGTCGCCGCCGACCACCCCGCGCGCGGTGCCCTCGGCGTCCGCGGCGCCGGCGCCGCCATGGCGAGCCGCAGCGACCTGCTCGAGCGTCTCGTCACGGCCCTCCAGCGGCCCGGCGTCGACGGCGTGCTCGGCACGCCCGACGTCCTCGACGACCTGCTCCTGCTCGGCGCCCTCGACGACAAGATCGCCATCGGCTCGATGAACCGCGGCGGCCTCCAGGGAGCCAGCTTCGAGCTCGACGACCGCTTCACCGCCTACACCGCGGCCGAGATCGCGGCGCGCGGCATCGACGGCGGCAAGATGCTGACCCGCATCTGCCTCGACGACCCGGGCACGGTGGCCACCCTCGAGGCGAGCGCCCACGCCGTCACCGAGCTCGCCGAGCACCAGGTCATGGCGATGGTCGAGCCGTTCCTCTCGACGCGCGAGGGCGGTCGGGTCGTCAACCAGCTCGACCCCGACTCGACGATCAAGTCGGTCCACATCGCCGCGGGCCTCGGCGCCTCGAGCGCCTACACGTGGCTCAAGCTTCCCGTCGTCGACGAGCTCGACCGCGTCATGGACGCGACGACCCTGCCGACGCTCCTCCTCGGCGGGGACCCCCAGGGCGACCCGCAGGACACGTACGCCTCGTGGGGCCGCGCGCTCGACCTGCCCGCCGTGCGCGGTCTCGTCGTCGGCCGCGCCCTGCTCTTCCCGCCCGACGGTGACGTCGCCGCGGCCGTCGACATCGCCGCCGGGCTGGTGCACGGGAGCGGGGTCGGCGCGTGAGCGACAACGAGCGCTGGGTGCGCCGTCTGGGGAGCGCCGGCACGACGGAGTGGTCGGTCGCCATCGACGACGCCCTCGACGGGTGGTCGCACACCCGGTTGTATGCCGCCGCGCTGGCTGCCGGGGAGAGCCGCACCGTCGCGGCCGGGGAGTGGGAGCACGTCGTCGTGCCGCTCTCGGGATCCGTCGCCGTCACGGCCGTCGACCCCGAGGGTCTCGAGCACGAGGCCGTCCTCGCGGGTCGGGCCTCGGTCTTCGCCGGGCCCACCGATGTCG
Organism: Terrabacter sp. RAF57; assembly: GCF_052113925.1. NCBI lineage: Bacteria > Bacillati > Actinomycetota > Actinomycetes > Micrococcales > Intrasporangiaceae > Terrabacter > Terrabacter sp. RAF57. The sequence goes on from NZ_JBFRDT010000008.1 coordinate 3,903, forward strand.
CCTACGCCGCGCGCGACTGCGACGTCACGGTGACCGCCGAGGGCGGTCCCGCCACGATCGCCGTCTGCGGCGCCCGCGCGACGCGACGGCACACGCCGCCGTTCCGTCACGTGGGCGTCGCAGACGTGCCCGTCGAGCTGCGCGGCGCCGGCGTCGCGTCCCGCGAGGTCCGCAACTTCGGCATCCCGGGCGTCCTCGACGCCGACTCGATCATCGCCTGCGAGGTCATCACCCCCGGCGGCAACTGGAGCTCCTACCCGCCGCACAAGCACGACGAGGAGCGGCCGGGGGTCGAGACGGAGCTCGAGGAGATCTACTACTTCGAGGTCGCCCCGTCGGCCGGTGCTCCGGAGGCCGCGGGTACGAGTCCGGTCGGCTACCAGCGGGTCTACGGCACGGACGACCGGCCGATCGACGTGCTCGCCGAGGTGCGCTCGGGCGACGTCGTCCTCGTGCCGCACGGCTGGCACGGCCCGGCGATGGCCGCCCCCGGCTACGACCTCTACTACCTCAACGTCATGGCCGGCCCGGGTGCCGAGCGGGCCTGGCTCATCTGCGACGACCCCGCACACGGCTGGGTCCGCGACACGTGGTCCGACCAGCCGGTCGACCCCCGACTTCCCCTTGGAGGTGCTCGATGACGAGCGACACCCACGCGGCCGGGACGGTGCGTCTGACCGTGGCCCAGGCCGTGGTGCGCTTCCTCGCCAACCAGTGGAGCGAGCGCGACGGCGAGCGGCAGAAGCTCTTCGCCGGCTGCTTCGGGATCTTCGGCCACGGCAACGTCGCCGGGATCGGCCAGGCGCTGCTGCAGAACGAGCTCGCCGACGGGGAGGAGCACCTTCCGTACGTGCTCGCCCGCAACGAGCAGGCGATGGTCCACACGTCCGTCGCCTACGCCCGCCAGAAGGACCGTCTGCAGACGTGGGCGTGCACCGCGTCCGTCGGTCCCGGCTCGACGAACATGCTGACCGGCGCCGCCCTGGCGACGATCAACCGTCTGCCCGTGCTGCTGCTCCCGTCGGGCACCTTCGCGACGCGAGTGTCCTCCCCGGTGCTTCAGGAGCTCGAGCTGCCGTATGCCGCCGACGTGACGGTCAACGACGCCTTCCGCCCGCTGTCGAAGTTCTTCGACCGGGTCAGCCGTCCCGAGCAGCTGCCGTCGGCGCTGCTCGGTGCGATGCGGGTGCTCACCGACCCCGTCGAGACGGGCGCCGTGACGATCTCGCTGCCGCAGGACGTCCAGGCCGAGGCGCACGACTGGCCGCTCGAGTTCTTCGCGCCGCGCACGTGGCGGGTGGCGCGTCCGCTGCCCGAGGCCGTCGACGTCGCCGACGCCGCAGCGGTCATCCGCTCGGCGAAGCGGCCCCTCGTCGTCGCCGGTGGCGGCGTGCACTACAGCGGCGCCGAGGAGGCGCTGCGCGCGTTCTGCGAGGCCACCGGCATCCCCGTCGGTGAGTCGCAGGCCGGCAAGGGGTCCCTGCCGCACGGGCACCCGCAGGAGATGGGCGCGGTCGGCTCGACCGGCACGACGGCCGCCAACGCGCTCGCCGCAGAGGCCGACGTCGTCATCGGCATCGGCACACGCTGGAGCGACTTCACCACCGCCTCGCGGACAGCCTTCCAGAACAACGGTGTTCGCTTCGTCAACGTCAACGTCGCGCGCTTCGACGCCGGCAAGCACTCGGGGCTCTCGGTCGTCGCCGACGCCCGGGAGGCGCTCGTCGCGCTGACCGCTGCGCTGGACGGGTATGCCGTCGACGACGCCCACCGGTCACGCCAGGCCGCGCTGTGGGCCGAGTGGGACGCCTCGGTCGAGGCGGCCTTCCACCCGGCTCCGGAGGTCACCGACCGGCTGGCCGATGGCCTGCTCACCCAGGGCCAGGTGCTCGGCGCGGTCAACGAGCTGACCGACCCCCGCGACGTCGTGCTCTGTGCGGCGGGCTCGATGCCCGGCGACATCCACAAGCTGTGGCGGGTGCGCGACCGCAAGGCGTACCACGTCGAGTACGGCTACTCCTGCATGGGTTACGAGGTGCCGGCCTCGCTCGGCATCCGTCTCGCCGACGAGTCGCGCGACGTCTTCGCCATGGTCGGCGACGGCGGCTACCTCATGATGCCGACCGAGCTCGTCACGGCGGTGCAGGAGCGCATCAAGGTCATCGTCGTCCTCGTGCAGAACCACGGCTTCCACTCGATCGGCTCGCTGTCGGAGTCGCTCGGCTCGCAGCGCTTCGGCACGAGCTACCGCTTCCGTGGTGAGTCGTCCGGGCGCCTCGACGGTGACGTCCTGCCCGTCGACCTCGCCGCCAACGCGCGCTCGCTCGGCGCGCACGTCATCGAGGTGCACTCGCTCGACGAGCTGCACCAGGCGATCAAGGAGGCCAAGGCCGCTCCGGCCGACGGCGGGCCCGTGGTCATCCACGTCGAGACCGACCCGCTCGTCCACGCGCCCGACAGCGCGTCATGGTGGGACGTGCCGGTCTCGGAGGTCAGCGACCTCGACACGACGCGCACGGCATACGCCGTGTACGTCGACCACAAGACCACCCAGCGTCCGTTCATCACTCCCGTCGGCACCACCTCTCACCCGGAGTCCTCGTCATGAAGCTCGCCCTCGACCCGTACATGTTCCGTGAGACGCCGCTGCTCGAGCTGCCCTCTCTCGTAGCCGACCTCGGCTACGAGTGGATCGAGCTGTCGCCGCGCGACGACTTCATCCCCTTCTTCAACCACCCGCGCGTCGACGACGCGGGCGTGGCCGCGTTCCGGTCGGCGCTGGCGTCGGCGGGGGTCGGGGTGTCGTCGCTCCTGCCACTCTTCCGGTGGTCGGGTCCCGACGAGGACGACCGGAAGGCGGCCGTGCGCTACTGGACGCGCGCCATCCAGATCGCCAGCGACCTCGGTGTCGACACGATGAACTCCGAGTTCAACGGCAACCCCCGCGAGGCGGCCGTCTGCGAGCGGATGTTCTGGCAGTCGATGGAGGAGTTGCTGCCCGTCTTCGAGAAGGAGGGGATCCGGCTCGTGCTCGAGCCGCACCCCGACGACTGGGAGGAGGACGGCAAGCGCGCCGTCGACGTCATCAGGGGGATCAACAGCCCCAACGTGTCGTTCCTCTACTGCGCGCCGCACACCTTCCACCAGGGCAACGATCCCGACGGGATCATGGACAAGGCTGGCGACCTGCTGACGATGGTCCACGTCGCCGACGCCTACGACCACTCCGCGTCGTCCGGGCTGCGCTACATCGTCAACCCGCCCGGGTCGCAGGTCACGGTGCACCAGCACCTCGACATCGGGCAGGGCGAGGTCGACTTCGGCCAGTTCTTCGCCGGCCTCGAGCGCATCGGCTTCGACGGCATCGTCACGTCGTGCGTCTTCGCTTGGGAGGACCGCGCGCGTGAGTCGAGCACCTACATGCGCGACACCATCCGCTCCTACCTCGACAAGTGGTCGACGCCGCCGACGCTCGTCTCGCCCTGAGCCACCGAGGATCCGAGCCGATCCCAGTCGTTCCCCCTCGAGCCGGCCATCCGGCACACGCCCCCTCCGCCTTGATCTGAATTCGAAGGACACCGCCATGAGCACGCCCACCCGCATCACCCACCTCATCGACGGCCAGCCGTGGACCGGCACCGCCGAGCGCACGTCACCCGTCTTCAACCCCGCGACGGGGGAGCAGTCCGGCGTGCTCGACCTCGCCTCGGCCTCGCTCGTCGACGAGGTAGTCACGTCCGCCGCCTCCGCGTGGGAGGAGTGGGCCGACGCCTCGCTCGCCAAGCGCTCGGGCGTGCTCTTCGCCTTCCGCGAGCTGCTCAACGAGCGCAAGGAGGACGTCGCGGCGCTCATCACGGCCGAGCACGGCAAGGTGCTCTCCGACGCGCTCGGCGAGGTGACGCGCGGCCTCGAGGTCGCCGAGTTCGCCTGTGGCATCCCGCACCTCATGCGCGGCGGCTTCTCGGAGAACGCCTCGACGAACGTCGACGTCTACTCGATCCGCCAACCGCTCGGGGTCGTCGCCGTCATCTCGCCGTTCAACTTCCCGGCGATGGTGCCGATGTGGTTCATCCCGATCGCCATCGCGTGCGGCAACGCGGTGATCCTCAAGCCGTCCGAGAAGGACCCCTCGGCCGCGATCGCGGTCGCGGCGCTCTGGAAGGAGGCCGGCCTGCCCGACGGTGTCATGCAGGTCGTCAACGGCGACAAGGAGGCCGTCGACGCGCTGCTGACGCACCCCGACGTGAAGTCGGTGTCGTTCGTCGGCTCGACGCCGATCGCGAAGTACGTCTACGAGACGGGCACCGCGCACGGCAAGCGGGTCCAGGCGCTCGGCGGCGCCAAGAACCACATGCTCGTCCTGCCGGACGCCGACCTCGACCTCGCCGCGGACGCGGCGGTCAACGCCGGCTTCGGCTCGGCGGGGGAGCGGTGCATGGCGATCTCGGCACTCGTCGCCGTCGAACCCATCGCGGACGAGCTGATCTCGAAGATCAAGGACCGCATGGGCAAGCTCGTCACCGGTGACGGCACGCGCGGCTGCGACATGGGACCGCTCGTCACCTCGCAGCACCGCGACAAGGTGACGTCCTACCTCGACGCCGGGGTGTCCGAAGGTGCGACGCTCGTCGTCGATGGTCGACAGGACTCCTACGAGTCCGACGGGGAGGGCTACTTCCTCGCGCCGACCCTCTTCGACCACGTCAAGCCCGGCATGTCGCTCTACGACGACGAGATCTTCGGTCCGGTGCTGTCGGTCGTTCGCGTCGGCTCCTACGACGAGGGCCTCACGCTCATCAACAGCAACCCCTACGGCAACGGCACGGCGATCTTCACCAACGACGGTGGCGCGGCCCGCAAGTTCCAGCGCAACGTCGAGGTCGGCATGGTCGGCGTCAACGTGCCGATCCCCGTGCCGGTGTCGTACTACTCCTTCGGCGGGTGGAAGAACTCGCTCTTCGGCGACACCCACGCCCACGGCATGGAGGGCGTCCACTTCTTCACCCGCGGCAAGGTCGTCACGTCGCGCTGGCTCGACCCGAGCCACGGCGGCCTCAACCTTGGCTTCCCCCAGAACGACTGACCCGCAACACTTTTCGAGAGGAACGAACGACCATGGCCGAGTCCAAGGCCCGCAACACCGACGACCGCTACAGCAAGCTGACGATCGGTGTCTGTCCTGACCAGTGGGGCGTCTGGTTCCCCGAGGACGAGAAGCAGATCCACTGGGAGACCGCGCTCGACGAGATGGCCGAGGCCGGCTTCTCGGTCATGGAGACGGGGCCGTTCGGCTACTTCCCCAAGGACCCGAAGCGCCTGCAGGAGGAGATGGACAAGCGCGGCTTCCAGGTCGTCGCCGGCACCGGCTGGGGCATCCTGCACAAGCCGGAGGCCTGGGCCGACACGGAGAAGACCTTCCGCGAGATCGCCGAGACGCACGCCGCCGTCGGGGCGGAGTACATCGTGCACCTGCCGCCCCTCTTCCGCGACGACAAGACGTGGGAGTTCACCGACGACCGAGTGCTGTCGACGGAGGCGTGGAACGCCTACATCTCCAATGCCGACAAGCTCGGTCGCATCATGAAGGAGGACTACGGCCTCAAGATGGTCCTCCACCCGCACGGCGACAGCCACATCGAGACGCCCGAGGACATCGACCGCGTCTTCCAGGCGACCGACCCCGACTACGTCGGCTTCTGCCTCGACACCGGCCACATCGTCTACGGCGGTGGGGACCCGATGGAGCTGTGCCGCACGTACCCCGAGCGCATCTCCTACGTCCACATCAAGGCGATGGACGAGGGCCTCGTCAAGCAGGCCCACGACGAGGACTGGCCCTTCGGTCTCGCTGTCGCCAAGGGCTGCTCCGTCGCGCCGCCGGCCGGCGCGCCGGACATGCCGTCGCTCATCGAGGCTCTGGCCGACCTCGACAAGGAGCTCTACGTCGTGTGCGAGCAGGACATGTACCCGTGCGAGCCGTCCTACCCGCTGCCCAACGCCATCCAGACCCGCGAGTACCTCGCGTCCATCGGCCTCGGCCTCCGCTGAGCCCCTRCTCTCGCTGACGAAGGAGTCACACCAATGACCGTACGCATCGGCATGATCGGCCCGGGCGGCATGGGCCAGGCGCACATCGACCGGATCCACACCGTCATCGCGGGCGGGCGGGTCGTCGCCGTCTCCGACGTCGACCCCGCCCGAGCGGCCGAGGTGGCGTCGCGGATCGACGGGATGGCATACGCGTCCTCGGCCGAGCTCATCGCCGCCGACGAGGTCGACGCCGTCATGATCTGCAGCTACGGGCCGGCGCACGAGGTGGACGTGCTCGCCGCCATCGCGGCGGGCAAGCCCGTCTTCTGCGAGAAGCCGCTGACGCCGACGGCGGAGGCCGCGCTGCGGATCATGGAGGCTGAGCAGGCGGCTGGGCGGCGTCTGGTGACAGTGGGATTCATGCGGCGCTTCGATCGGAGTTACCGCGAGATGAAGACGCTGCTCGACTCGGGCGAGCTCGGCGAGACGCTCATGGTCCACTGTGCACACCGCAACCCGACCGTGCCCGAGCACTACACGTGGGACATGGCGATCAACGACACCGCGATCCACGAGGTCGACACGATGCGCTGGCTGCTCGGCGAGGAGTTCGTCTCGGCGCGCGTCGACAAGCCGAAGAAGACGTCGCTGCGCTTCGAGCACCTCCAGGACCCACTCGTGCTCATCCTCGAGACGGAGTCGGGGGTGCGCGTCGACGACGAGATCTTCGTCAACTGCCAGTTCGGCTACGACATCCGCTGCGAGGCGGTTGCCGAGAAAGGCACGGTGTCGTTGGGCGACCAGAACGCCATCGTCGTGCGCGACGGCGTCGGGGTGCGCAACGCCATCGCCCGCGACCACAACGACCGCTTCTGGGGCGCCTTCGTCACCGAGGTGCAGGAGTGGATCTCCGCAGTGGCGCGGGGCGAGCACACGGGGTCGACGTCGTGGGACGGGTATGCCGCCGCGTGCGTCTGTGACGCCGGTGTCCGAGCGCTCACCGACGAGGGCGTCGTCAAGGTCGAGATGATCGCGAAGCCCGACTTCTACGCCTGACGTCGGGCGCCGGCCGGCCCCCGGCCACACCGACGGAACGCGGTGGATCGCCCTGATCGGCAACGTTGGACTCGCGTGGACAGATGGTCCGGTCGTGGCTACTTTGGGCAGATCGTCGCGGGGGCGGTCAGCCTCCTCGGTCCGATCGAGAGGGCTGTCCCATGTCTCGTCACGTGAACCCCTGTCACTGCTCCACCACCATGGATCGGACGGCCTGACGTGGCCGGCGCGGGGCCGGAGCTCAAGCGGTCGCTCAACCAGCGGCAGCTGACGATGATCGCCATGGGCGGCGTCATCGGGGCGGGCCTGTTCGTCGGCTCGGGCACCGTCATCCACGACACGGGCCCCGGGGCGTTCATCACCTACGCCCTGTGCGGCGTCCTCATCATCATGGTGATGCGGATGCTGGCCGAGATGGCCGTGGCCAACCCGTCGACCGGCTCGTTCGCCGACTACTCCCGCAAGGCGCTCGGTGACTGGGCGGGCTTCTCCGTCGGCTGGCTCTACTGGTACTTCTGGGTCATCGTCGTGGGCTTCGAGGCCGTCGCCGGCGCCAAGGTCATCAACTTCTGGCTGCCGGGGGTGCCGACGTGGGTGCTGAGCCTCCTGCTCATGCTCCTCATGACGGGCACCAACCTCATCTCGGTCTCGTCGTTCGGGGAGTTCGAGTTCTGGTTCGCCGGGATCAAGGTCGCGGCGATCATCGTCTTCCTCGCCTGCGGTGCCCTCTTCGTCTTCGGCATCTGGCCGAACGCCGACCTCGACTTCAGCAACCTCACCGCGCACGGCGGCTTCTTCCCCAACGGCGGACTGGCGGTCACGGCGGGTGTCGTGACGGTGATCTTCTCGATGGTGGGCGCCGAGATCGCGACCATCGCCGCAGCCGAGTCCGACAACCCGGAGCGGGCCGTGTCCAAGGCCGCGAACTCCGTCATCACCCGCATCGCCATCTTCTTCGTCGGCTCGATCTTCCTGCTCGCGGTGATCCTGCCGTGGAACTCGGCCACCCTGGAGGCGTCGCCCTACGTCGCGGCCTTCCAGGAGATGGGCATCCCGTACGCCGACCACGTGATGAACGCGGTCGTGCTGACCGCCGTGCTCAGCTGCCTCAACTCCGGCCTCTACACGGCGTCCCGGATGCTCTTCGTGCTGGCCGCCCGCCGGGAGGCACCCGCCTCGATGGTCTCGGTGAACTCCCGTGGCGTGCCGATGGTTGCCATCCTGGCCTCGTCGGTCGTCGGCTTCCTCGCCGTCATCATGGCTGCCGTGTCGCCCGACACCGTCTTCTCGTTCCTGCTCAACTCGTCCGGCGCCGTCATCCTCTTCGTCTACCTGCTCATCGCCGTCTCGCAGATCATCCTGCGCTACCGGGCTGACGCGTCGACGCTCAAGGTGAAGATGTGGTGGTTCCCCGCCCTGTCGGTCATCACGGCGCTCGGCATCGTCCTGGTGCTCGTCCAGATGGGACTCACGGAGGACGTGCGCATCCAGCTCGTGCTGAGCCTCGTGTCGTTCGGCATCGTGCTCGTCCTCTTCTTCATCAACCGGGCCCGCATCGCCCGCCTACCCGAGCGGGTCGCGCCCGACCACACCGGTGAGGCACGGCGCGTGCTCGTGCTCGCCAACCAGACCCTCGAGGCCGACGAGCTGATGCGCGAGCTCCAGCGCATCGACGCCATGGGCAAGGCGACCTACTACGTCTGCGTCCCGGCCAGCGCCGTCGAGACGGGCACCGCCTCGACGCACGGCGCCGTGTCCGTCGCCGAGGCGACGACCGAGGCGGCGCAGGCCCGGCTGGACCGGACCCTCGACGCCCTCACGGCGCACCACCTCGACGCGACCGGCGGGCTCGGCGACTACCGGCCCCTGCGTGCCCTCCGGGCGGCGGTGAGCCACTTCGACCCCGACCAGATCGTCATCGTGACGCTGCCTGCCTCGGACTCGATCTGGCAGCGCTTCGAGGTCGTCGACCGGGCCGGCGAGCTCGGTCTGCCGGTGACCCACGTCGAGGCCGCCTCGCTCGTCATGCAGGCCTGAGCCGTGGCCATCGTCGTCGCCTACACGGCGCAGGACAGCGGCGCGTCGGCGCTCGAGCTGGCCGCCGTGCTGTCTCGGTCGACGGGTGAGCCCCTCACCGTTGCCGTCGTCGTGACGACCCCGCACGCAGCGGGGGCCGCGGAGTTCGTCGACGGGGACTACCTCGGGCCGCTCCGCGACTGGGGCGAGTCGGTCCTCGAGCAGGCCCGGGCGGCGCTGCCTCCTGACGTCGAGGCGAGCTTCGTGGTGCGTGCGGCATCGTCGATCCCCGCCGGCCTGCTCGAGCTGGCGGCCGAGGTCGACGCGTCCGCCCTCGTGCTCGGCTCGTCGAGCAAGGGCGCGCTGGGTCGCATCTCCTTCGGCAGCGTGACCGACCGGCTCGTGCACTCGGCGCCCCTGCCGGTGCTCCTGGCCCCCCTCGGATACCGACCCACGCCGGGCTCTCGCATCCGCCGGGTCAGCATCGGCTTCGGCGGGTCTGCGGGCGCGTCGCACGTGGCGGCCGCGGGGGCCGGGGTCGCCGAAGCCCTCGGTGCGAGCCTGCGGGCCGTGTCGTTCGCCGTCCGGCCGCCCAAGCGGATCTACGGCAGCGTCGAGGAGTCGGCCGACGACCTCGTCGTCGACCGGTGGGTGGCGCGCACGACGAGCGCTCTCCGCGCCCAGGTGGGAGCCCACGACGCCGCACTGGCCAAGCGTCTCGCCCGGTCGCTCGTCGTCGGCGAGGGGGTCTCGTGGAGCACGGCGATCTGGGACGTCGAGTGGAGCGACGGCGACCTGCTCGTCGTCGGTCCCAGCTCGTCGGCCCCGGCGGCCCGGCTCTTCCTCGGCTCGCGCGCCTCGAAGATCATCCGCTCGACGCCGGTGCCCGTCTACCTCGTGCCGGCCCCTCGAGCAGGCTGAGCCTCCTTCTGCACCAGGCAGATCCGGCCGCTACCGGTCCGTGTTGGAGGAGAGCTGGGCGGCGAGGTAGGGCGCTGTCGCACTCCCCTCGACTCCCGCGACCTGCTCCGGGGTGCCCGTCGCCACGACACGGCCTCCCGCGTCCCCACCGCCCGGGCCGAGGTCGATGACCCAGTCCGCGCTGACGATGGTGCCGAGGTCGTGCTCGACGAGCACGACGGTGTTCCCGGCGTCGACCAGCGTGTGGAGCTGGCGCAGCAGCAGGGCGATGTCAGCCGGGTGCAGCCCGGCCGTGGGCTCGTCGAGGAGGTAGAGGGCGTGCCCGCGCCGGGCCCGCTGGAGCTCGGTCGCCAGCTTGATCCGCTGGGCCTCCCCACCGCTCAGCTCGGTGGCGGGCTGACCGAGACGCAGGTAGCCGAGCCCCACCTCGCGCAGCGTCGTGAGGCTGCGCGCGGCGGCCGGCACGTCGGCGAGGAAGTCGGCGGCCTCCTCGACGGAGAGGGCCAGCACGTCGGCGACGTTCTTGCCGCGGTAGGTGATCTCGAGCGTCGCGGCGTTGTAGCGCGCGCCGTGGCAGGTCGGGCACGGCGCATACGTGCCGGGCAGGAAGAGCAGCTCGACGGAGACGAAGCCCTCGCCCTGACACGTCTCGCAGCGTCCCTCGGCGACGTTGAAGGAGAAGCGGCCCGCGCCGTAGCCGCGCTCGCGCGCCTCGGGGGTGGCGGCATACAGCTTGCGCACGGCGTCGAAGAGGCCGGTGTACGTGGCGAGGTTGGAGCGCGGGGTGCGCCCGATGGGCCGCTGGTCGACACGGACGAGCCGATCGAACGACTCGAGGCCGGTGGCGTCGTCGACGTCGATCTCGAGCTCGGTCTCCTGGGGGTCGTCGGGGCTCTGGCCGAGGTGGCGGCGGACGAGCTCGGAGAGCACCTGGGTGACGAGCGTCGACTTGCCCGACCCCGAGACGCCGGTGACGGCCGTCAGGACGCAGAGCGGGACGTCGACGGAGACGTCGTCGAGGTTGTGCCGGCTGATCCCGCGCAGGTGCAGCCAGCCCTGGGGCTCGCGCTGCGGTCGCGGGGGACGCTCGGCGCGGCCGAAGAGGTGGTGCCCGGTGACCGAGGCCTCGACGTGCTCGAGTCCGTCGACCGGACCCGAGTAGAGCACGTGGCCGCCCTGCTCGCCCGCGCCCGGGCCGATGTCGACGACCCAGTCGGCGCGGCGGACGATGTCGAGGTCGTGCTCGACGACGAAGAGCGAGTTGCCGGAGCGCTTGAGCGCGTCGAGCACCTCGAGCAGCGGCGCGGCGTCGGCCGGGTGCAGCCCCGCGGACGGCTCGTCGAGGACGTAGACGACCCCGAAGAGGCCGGACCGCAGCTGGGACGCGATGCGCAGGCGCTGGGCCTCCCCGGGGGAGAGCGTCGTCGAGCTGCGTCCCAGCGAGAGGTAGCCGAGGCCGAGGTCGAGCAGCACCTGGACGCGCGCGAGGAGGTCGGTGCAGAGGCGCACGGCGACCTCGGTGGCCTCGCCCGACGCGGCGGACGACGTCGCCGCGCCGGCCTCGGTCAGCTCGGCGACGGGGCGCACCAGGGCCGCGAGGTCGGTGAAGGACAACGCGTTGGTATGCGCGATGCTCAGCCCGCGGAAGGTGACGGCGAGGGCGTCCTCCCGCAGTCCCGTGCCGTGGCACGCCGGGCACCGGACGCTGCGGACGAAGCGCAGGGCCTTGTCGCGCATCATCTGGCTCTTCGTGTCGGCCAGGGTGTGGCGGATGTGCTTGCGGGCGCTCCAGAAGGTGCCGTGGTAGTCGCGGCCGGTCGTGTCGTCAGCCTCACCGCGCCGGTCGATGAGCACCCGCGGTTGCTCGTCGGTGTAGAGCAACCAGTCGCGGTCCGTGCGGGAGAGGTCACGCCACGGTGCGTCGACGTCGATCCCGAGGGTCCTCGTGACGCGCACGAGGTTCTTGCCCTGCCAGGCGCCCGGCCACGCCGCGATCGCGCCGTCGCGGATGCTCAGGGACGGGTCGGGGACGAGCAGGTCCTCGGCGACGTCATGGGCCTCGCCCAGCCCGTGGCACTCGGGGCATGCCCCGGCGGCGGTGTTGGGGGAGAAGGCCTCTGCCTCGAGGCGGGTCGCGCCGACGGGGTAGGTGCCGGCGCGGGAGTAGAGCATCCGCACGAGGTTGGAGAGGGTCGTCAGCGTGCCGACGGTCGAGCGCGAGCTCGGGGCGCCGCGGCGCTGCTGGAGCGCGACGGCCGGCGGCAGGCCGGTGATCTCCTGCACGTGCGGGGCGCCGACCTGCTGGAGCAGCCGGCGGGCGTAGGGCGCCACCGACTCGAAGTAGCGCCGCTGCGCCTCGGCATAGAGGGTGCCGAAGGCGAGAGAAGACTTGCCCGAGCCGGAGACACCGGTGAAGGCCACCATCGCGTCACGCGGGAGGTCGACGTCGACGGTCTTGAGGTTGTGCTCGCTGGCTCCGCGGACGTGGACGAAGTGGTCGGTCGGGTCGAGGTGCACGTGACCTGTCTAGTCGCTCGGGCCCGGGCGGGCACCATCGGTCGTGGCCGGTCGGGTCAGTACTCGCCCTTGATGACGAAGTAGGAGCCCCGGATCGTGCCGGCCAGCTTCGACTTCTGGCGGGCGAACTTGAACCGGGACGCGAGCTCCTCGGGGACCTCCATGCCGTCGGAGAGCTTGAAGCCGACGGCGCGCTTGCCGGCCGGGTCGATCGCGTACATGACGTTGATCGACAGGCCGGACTCGTAGAAGACGTAGGCCATCCTGAGCCCGTCGACCTCGAACGCCGTGGCCTCGATGGGCCGCGACTCGATCGTGAGGTCACGCTCCTCCGCGAGGATGCGGTGGACGTACTCGACGATCTCGCTCGCGTCTGCCGCGGGCTCGACGGTGAGGACGTGGTCGTACTTGTTCTTGTAGTAGCGCGCCTCGTTGGCCCGGAGGCCAGCCAGCGCCTCCGCGACGGGGGAGCTCTCGAGCCCCTCGGTGGACACGTCCACGAAGTCGACGACGAACGACACGGCATACCTCCTGGTCTCGGGGCTTCGTCGCCACAGTAGCGCCGCGCCCACGCGATGACCCCTCCACCGGACCGGGGCCGGTGGAGGGGCCAGGCCGAGCCCGGGCGCCGTCAGTCGGCGACCTGGAGGGCCTTGACCTCGTCGCGGGCAGCCACGATCGCGGCGTGCTGGCGGGTCACGACGGCGCGGAAGCCGGCGCTGAGGTCGGCCTTCTCGGCCTTCTCGTACTCGGAGACCGCGTGGTCCTCGCCGGTCACGGCCGCGCCGAGGACGCTGCCCGCGTCGTCGCCGGTCAGGGCGTCCTTGAGCGAGATCCAGCCGCGGTGCAGGTTCGCTGCGACCGAGCCGCTCTCGTCGACGTCGTCGCCGTACTCATGGCCCATCTCGACGATCTCGCGGTGGAAGCCGGCGCGCTGCTCGGACAGCCGCTGCAGGGTGGTGGCCCACCCGGCGCGGTCGCTGTCACGCAGCTTCTCCGCGGCTGAGGCGAATCCGCGCTCGCCGTCCTTCAGCGTCTCCACGAGGTCCTTGGCGACCTTCTCGTCATCCGACATGTGCACTCCTTCGATCAGGTTGCTGGTCCCTCGGGTCCTACCCGACGGCGTCACGACCCAACCGCGGGCGGCCCGGATCCCCCGCGCCGGGTGTGCCACGAGCCGGTGCTCGCGGTCGGCGCTTCACGCGTAGCGATCTGACGAGCACCGCTCGGCGATAGAGTCGAGGCAGCATCCGGGCGTCTGGGAGGAGGCCACGGCGATGGCATCGGAATCGGTCGAGGACGAGCGCCAGTGGGCGGCCGAGAAGCGCGACTTCGTCGCCGACCGACGTGACGAGCTGGCGGCTGAGCGCGACGCCGTCGCGGACGCGAGGGACGCGATCGCGGACGCGCGACAGGCTCGGCTGGACGAGCTGGAACGGCAGCTGGACGCCCGCGCGGCCGAGCTCGGATCCACAGGCGACAGTGTCGAATCGGCTGCTTCCCGAGCTGCCGACCGCGCCGGCCGGGCACGGGCGCTCGAGGACCGTGAGGAGATGGCCGCCTCACGCGATGCCGCCGAGGTCGACCGGGACGAGGCTGCCGAGCGACGGCTCGTGGCCACTCCGACGACCAAACTGGCCGCGGCGTTCGCCGAGGTCRCCGAGCACCTCTACGCCGCCGACTCCTTCGACGAGGTCATGTCGCGGATCGCCCAGGCCGCGGTGGGCACCATCGCGGGGTGCCGGATGGCCAGCGTCACGCTCCGGGAGGGCGGGGCCTTCCAGACCGCAGCGACCACGGCCTCGGCCGCCACGGCCGTCGACGACGCGCAGTACGAGGCACACGAGGGACCCTGCCTGGACGCGGTGGACGAGGCCGTCGTGTATGCGCGGGCCTTCCCCGACACCCGCTGGCCGACGCTGGCGTCACGCCCGGTCGACCACGGCGCCGAGTCCGCCGCCTCCTACCGCCTGGCCGCGCCGAGACTGTGGACCGACGGCGGCGGGGGCTCGCTCAACACGTACGGGGCCGAGCCGGATGCGTTCAGCGACGACGCGCGGGACATCGGGCTCATCCTGGCTGCGCACGCCGGGATGGCCGCGGGAGCAGCCCACGAACGTCGCGACCTCAAGGACCTGGCCGAGGGGCTGAACCAGGCACTCGTGTCCAGGGACGTCATCGGCCAGGCCAAGGGGATCCTCATGGAGCGGCTGAAGCTCACCCCGGAGGATGCGTTCGACGCGCTGCGACGGGCGTCCCAGCGGCTCAACGAGAAGCTCCGGTCGGTGGCTGTCACGGTGGCGCAGACGGGCGAGTTCGACAGCAGCGACGCCCTGCGGGCGGACTCGGGTGCGACCCGCCCGCCTGCGCGAGCCGGCGATGCGGGCGGGGCCTGAGCACCTGGCATACATCGGGTGACGATCACGGGTGCTGAGGGGTCAGCCGTAGCCACCCGAGCCCGGCCAGCCCCGGGCCGCGATGTACCAGATCGCCGACGTCAGCACGGCGCCGATGAGCAGCGCGAAGAGGAGACCGCCTGCCACGGGCAGGAACCAGCCGCGTGCGCGCCTGGACCGGACCGCGACGATCTTGACGACGACGGCACCGATGACGGCGCACCCGAGGATCCCGTGCACGACGGTGCGCGTGGAGACGGGCTCGCCGTCACGGAGCGTCCCGGACTCGAGGCCGAGCGCCCAGAGGCAGTGGTAGGCGACGAGGACGATGAGCACGACGGCGACCGCGCCGCAGATGCGGTGGGCGGTGCCGAGCCAGGACGGCGCTCCGATGCCGAGCCTGCCGTAGAGCCAGAGGGCACCGACGAGCTGGAGCAGCGCGAGCACCCCGATCACCACGGACAGCACGACCTTCATGTCGATCACCGTGCGGAAGCCGAACGTCGTCGTGCCGGCGAGCGTCGGGTCGTGGACCTTGCCGAAGACCCCGACGAGCAGAGCGACGACCCCGCCCACGGCGAACGCCGCCAAGGGGATCGCCAGGCTCTTCGCAGGCCTGCTGTCAGCCATGGTCTCAGGATCCTCCCTGCCCGGCCCGTGCGGGAGAGGAACGGCTCAAGACCGAGCCCGTCGCCTGAGACGGAGGGTCCCGGCGTGCGCGGGGCCGTCAGTCCGTGCCGGCTGGCCGGCTCCACGCCGAGAAGGGCGGCGCCAGCGAATCGCTCAGAGGCCGACGGCCGGTGGGTTCCCTGGAACTGCTTGGGAAGTGTCCGACCCATTGGGGGTCGTGTCCCGGTTCCAGCGATATCGGCGGGGACGTGGCCCGGGCTGGATCTAGACGGGCGACAGCACGTGCACGAGCCAGGCGAGGGCCGCGCCGTTGGCGAGGACGGTGAGCCAGAAGACCGTGCGGAAGGGCTGCTTGACCGTCTTGTGCCGGAAGACGTGTCGCGCGACGAGCGCCCCCGGCCAGCCACCCAGGAGGTCGATCGTGTGGAGCGTGGACTCCGGCGTACGCCGTTTGCCACTGACCGATGCCGCCGACTTGTCCGCGTGGTACATCGCGAAGGCGACGCCGCTCAGCAGGAGGTAGGCGACCGGTAGCCAGACCGGGAGGATGTCCCGCACCAGGAGGACCCCCAGGAGGCCGAAGAAGAGGATCGCGACGGCGACCGCCAGCAGGCTGCCGCGCGCTCGGCGGCGTCCACGCCGGTGTCCGACGCGGTTGTCTGCGGGCATCTCTTCGGCTCCTCGGCTCGGGATCGTCAGGCGGGACAGCCTGGCTCGAGGGGGAGCGGGTCGTCCTGACCGGACATTATGCGGCCCGCCCTGCCGCCCGTGGCGAGGATTCGCGAACGACGGTCGGATCGGCGGCGCGGCCGGTCAGGGGCGAGCTCTGTCAGGAGGAGTGGGCCGGGCGCACCGGATAGCGCAGGTGCGTCACACCGACGCCGGCGATGACGGTCGGGTCGCCGAGGACGGCCGGCGTCGTCGCGATGTGGTCGAAGAGTCGCACCCCGGAGCCGAGCAGCACTGCGGCGAGGTCGATCTGGAGGTAGTCGACCAGTCCCGCGTTGAGCAGCCGCTGGATCGTGTCGGCGCCGTGGACGCCCACGGACCTCTTGCCGGCGGCGTCCTTGGCCTGACGCACCGCGCTCTCGATGCCGTCCGTCACGAAGTGGACGGTGGACCCGGGCCGGGGCCACCCGTCCGGGACGTCGTGAGTGACGACGAAGGCCGGGCCCCACGCGTGGTTGCCGCCCCAGCCCTGGGCGACCTCGAAGGTGCGGCGTCCGGTGAGGACGGCCCCGAGCTGCGGCGTGAGCTCGCGGAGGCACCGGGCGCTCGGCTCGGACACCCGGAACGTCATGGGGTCCGAGCCTCCGGTGGTGAACTCGACGTCACCGGAGGCGAAGTACCAGTCGAAGACCTGCATCACGTCGTCGTCGGGACCGGCGACGAAGCCGTCGAGCGACATGGACATGATGGCGACGACGTCAGACATGGTGGTGGTTCCTCTCCACGGTGGGTGCGTGTGAACTGCTCTACTCTGGCAACGAACAGCACCGCCTCGGTCGGACAGCGAGCACCGAACGTTCTCGCGGGGGCGGGTGGGAGCCCGGTCAGGCCCAGAGCTCGACCAGCTGCTCCGCGAGGTCGACGCCCTGGTCGTAGCCTCCTCGCGCGGCAGGCAGACGCGTCGACGGGTCGAGCGCGTTGGCGCCGAAGACGTCACCCGCTCGGCCGTCCGGGAAGACGGTCTCGACCCTGCTGCCACCCGCCCGCAGCTCCGCGACCTGGCTGGCGAGGTCCATGCCCCACTCGAGCGGCATGCGCGTCCGGCCGCTGAAGGGTGACAGGACGAGGACCCGCCCGTAGCCCGCTGCCAGATCGGCGTTCTCGCTGCGCCGGTAGCCGCCGTTGAGGTAGTGGTGCTCGCCGATCCGATAGGGCGTCATCGCCGAGGTGCTGGCGGCAACGGCGTCCACGAGGTCGACACCGCTGTCCCGGTCGAAGACGACGGCCTCCCCGGTGTCCGCATCGACGGCGGCAATGAGGATGCGCTGTCGCGGCCAGTCGTGGTGGGGGAGACGGGACGCGACGATGCTGCGCCACCGCGTCGGGTCGGACGGGTTGGCCGCCTCCCGCTCCAGCGCGGCCGCGCCCATCCGACGACGCATGTCGTAGGCGTTCTCCGACGTCGCGATGATCGTGTCCGACCACTCCAGGTAGTTCGAGCCCGAGCCGTTCGATCCGCCTCGTCGGTGGGCCCCGCCACCCCGGGACGGAGGCGGGGGCACCTCAGCGAGGATGGCGGCATACAGCTCCGTGGGGCGTGTGCTGCCGGTGATCTGGGCTGCGACGGTCGACCCGGCCGAGGTCCCGACGACGAGGTCGGCCTCCGTGAGGTCGACGCCGGCATCCGAGAGCCCGGCGACGAGGCCGAGCTCCCACGCGTTGCCTGCGGCTCCCGCGCCGGCCAGCACCAGGGCGCGTTGGTCGGTGGAGGCCGATTGGCTTGTGGCATGGGCTTGCTGGGCGATCGGCCAGTTCCCGTGTTGTGGGTCTCGTGGCGTCGAGGAAGGAGTGGTGTTCATGGGAGTGCCTTTCGCGGGTTGCGTGGAGGGCCTCCCTGTGGCGACTACGTCGGTCGCGCGATCGTGGACTGCGGGGGAGCACCCAGTGCGGTTGCGGTGTTCACGGGTCTCACCTCCTGCGGACGGATCACGATCACTCGGACGCTAGCAGCCCGACGGCGCAGTGCGCATCGTCAGGCGACCCCGGGGTGTCCTGCCGCCTCCCGGGCACGTGTCGGCGGGTCAACTCGGGGAGCCCCTGCACTGGCGGTTGGGCTCTCCGTCAGCATGTGTTGACGACCTGGAGTTGTCAGCATATGCTGACAGGCATGACCAGGACCGCCACAGACCTTGCAGGCGACCTCGACAGCTCCGACCCGACAGTCGGACTGCGGGCCGTTGCCGCGCTGGGTCGGCTGCTCGACCAGCTCGAGGCCCTGCACGTGCGCAACGCCCGGGGCAAGGGCTGGTCCTGGCAAGAGATCGCCGACGCGCTCGGTGTCTCGAAGCAGACCGTCCACCGCAAGCACGCCCGGAGGTAGACCCGTGTTCGAACGCTTCGCCCAGGATGCGCGCACCGTCGTGGTTTCGGCTCGGGCCCGCTGTCGCGACCTCGGGGCCGAGGAGGTGCGCCCGGTTCACCTCCTCCTCGCGCTGACCGAGGAGGGCAGCGGGGTCACCGACGTCCTCGCCGCCCACGGTGTGACGACGACTGCCGTCGCCGAGTGCCTGGGTGTGGCGCCATCCCCGCAGTGGGTCCCGCTCGGCGAGGAGGACGCCGCGGCGCTGCGGTCCCTCGGCATCGATCTCGACTCCATTCGTGAGGCCGCCGAGCGTCGCTTCGGCCAAGGGGCACTCGACGAGCCGGCCTCAGGAGCGACCCGAGACGCGGGCCGCACCGCACCGTCGGATGAAGCCGATGACGACGACGCACGGGCCGCTCGGGGGCGGTTCGGGTGGGGTGGTCACATTCGGTTTGCGCGTGGCTCGAAGAAGGTGCTCGAGCTGTCACTGCGTGAGGCGGTCCGCGCCGGCGACCGCGAGATCCGCACCGAACACATCGCCCTCGGTCTCCTGCGCGCCGACGACGAGGCGGTCACCCTGCTGATGAAGACCATCGGCGCCGAACCGCTGGCCGTGCGCGCCGACCTCGTCGACCACGGCYGCCGCGCCGGCTGATCGGCGCTCTGCCCCGCTCTGCCCCGGCAGTGCCCACTGGTTCGCGGCACGTCACCGCGATGTTCCCTAGCCTTCATGGATGGACGTGGTGGAGCTGCCGCCGACCGGCACCTGCGAGATCAGCACTGTCGGGCGCAGGAGCGGCCGCGTCACCAGGATCGAGATCTGGTACGTCGTGGTCGACGGACAGATCGTCCTGACCGGCACTCCCGGCTCGAGGCACTGGCTGGCCAACCTGCGCGCACATCGCGAGGCGGTGCTGCACCTGCGTGAGCCGGCCGACGATCGTGCAGTCGTGGCAGACGAGGTGACGGATCCGACCATGCGGCGACACGTCACCGAAGAGGCCTGGCGCCTCCAACCGTGGTACGCAGCCCAGCCGTACTCCATGGACGAATGGGTGAGCGGCTCACCCATGGTCAGGCTGACAGCCCGTGATGAGTGACGTGTCCGCTCCCAGATCGACGGGGGATGGGGGTGAGCGACCGGGGCGACCCCGTTCATCGCTGACGGATGTGTGCGAAACGGTGTCAGACCGGGCCATTCCGGCGCTAACGTCAATAGGTCGGAAAGTCTTCGGCCCTGAGGGGGAGCCGTGCGTACTACCGGGTGGCGAGCTGTTGCATTGGTGACGGCGCCGATCGTCGGAGCGTTGTCCTTTGCCCCAATCGGTTCGGCGTCGACGCAGGTGAATCCGAAGGTGGAGCACGTGCTGCTGCTCAGCCTCGACGGGTTTCACGACGTCGATCTGATGAACTACGTCGCGGCGCATCCCACATCCGCGCTGGCGGAGGTCGTGGCACGAGGACGTCGCTACTCGAACGCGTCAGCCCAGACACCGTCGGACTCGTTTCCCGGCACGCTCGCCATGGCGACAGGCGGGTCACCGCGGTCGACCGGGGTCTACTACGACGTGTCCTGGGACAACAGCCTCTCGCCGGCAGGCTCGGACTGCAGTACGCGGGGCGCGCTCGTTCCGTTCAACCAGACGATCAACGTCAACGCCAACACGGGCGACAGCGTGGCCGACATCAACCCGGCCAAGCTGCCTCGTGACCCGGACCACGGGTGCAGCGTCGTCTACCCGCATCAGTTCCTCAAGGTGAACACGATCTACGAGGTGGCGCACGCGGCAGGGCTGCGCACGGCCGTCGCTGACAAGCACCCGAGCTACGAGATCCTGTCCGGTCCCTCCGGCACGGGTATCGACGACTTCTACGGCCCCGAGTTCAACGCGGCCAAGGCGGACATCACGAAGATCATGGCCAACGACGAGCTCAAGGTCCGGGCAGTGCTGAACGAGATCGACGGGCTCGACCACGACGGCACCGCGGTCGTCGGCGTCCCCGCCATCTTCGGCATGAACTTCCAGGCACCGAACATCGGGCAGAAGTTCTCCGGCTACGTCGACGGTGCCGGCACGATCCCCCAGAGCGTCACCACCATCGGCCCCCTCGCCGGGAGCGCCCCCGGGCTCGCGCAGGCGCTCGACTACGTGGACGGCGCGGTCGGCCGGATGCTGAGCCGGGTCGAGGCCAACGGGCTGAACGGCGACACGATGATCATCCTGACCGCCAAGCACGCCAACAGCCCGGTCGACCGCTCCACCCTGCGGTGGATAGACCCAGCCGGCTTCGCTCCGCTCATCAACAGCGTCCAGCCCGGCCTGACCGCGCAGGTGACGGCGGACACGATGGCACTCATCTGGCTCACGGATCGCACCCGAGCAGCCGACGTGGCGGCCGTGCTCGAGGCGAACGCCGCGACGGTCGGGGCCAGCACCGTCACCAGCGGTGCCGCAGTCGCGGAGCTCTTCGCCGGACAGCTCGGCGGCAACGCGAGCCGGATCCCCGACGTCGTCGTGCAGCCGGCGACCGGGGTCGTCTATGCGGCGCCGAACGCGAAGCTGGTCGACCACGGAAGCGGTAGCGCCGAAGACACTCACGTCCCCTTGGTCATCATCGAACCCGGTCGCAAGGGCGGTCGCACCCTCGTCTGTCCCGTCTCGCTGCGACAGATCGCGCCGACCGTCCTCCGCGCCCTCGGGCTCAGGGAAGACACGCTCGACGCGGTCCGACTGGAAGGCACGCAGCGGCTGACGAACGGGGACGAGTGTTGAGTTGGTCTGCCGTGGGCTGTCCGGCCCTGCCGAGGGCGTCCGGTGAGCGATGACGTACTTCTGGGTCGGCGTCGGCGTGCTGCTCGTGGCCGGCCTCGGCATGATCGTGTGGGCCTCCCAGTCGGGGCCGGACCGGTCCGGGCGTGACGTCTCGGCCCGGCGGAGCAGGCAGACGCAGATCGGTGCCCTCCTGGTGGCGGTCTCGCTCGGCGTCCTCGTGGTCGCCTATCTCACGGCCGCCTGGCCCTAGGCCGCTGCCCGCCTCGCTGGGCGGAGTTGCGAGAGCGGCGGGGGACGTAGGCTCCATCCCATGGCTGAGACTCCCCGCATCACGTACGTCCTCATCGACGGGGAGAACATCGACGCCACCCTCGGGACCTCGATCCTGGGACGGCGCCCGCGCCCCGAGGAGCGCCCGAGGTGGGAACGGCTGCTCCAGTTCGCGCAGGAGCTGTGGAACCAGCCGGCCGCCGGGCTCTTCTTCCTCGCGGCCAACAACGAGCTGCCCATGCCGTTCGTCCAGGCGCTGATGGCCATCGGCTACCGGCCCGTCCCGCTCTCCGGCGCGCCGGGCGAGAAGGTCGTCGACATCGCCATCCAGCGGACGCTCGTCGAGATCCGTCAACGCCGGGCCGACGTGCTCCTCGTCAGCAACGACGGGGACTTCGTCGACCAGGTGGGTGACCTGCTGGACGGCCGGCGGGTGGGGGTCGTCGGATTCCAGGAGTTCCGCAGCAACGCGTTCCTCGAGCTGACGGCCCAGGGTCTGGCCACCTTCGACCTCGAGTACGACGTGCAGGCCTTCCGGGAGTCGCTGCCGCGGATCCGAGTCATCGCGATCGAGGACTTCGACCCGGCCGACTTCCTCTAGATCCGCCTCGCGCCGTCACTGGTCCAGTCGGCGCCTCAGYGTGTGGGGCGCGCAGAACCGGTAGCTCTCGGTCACCAGCTCGGCGACCTCGTCCCAGTCGGTGTCGTCGTCGAGCACCATGCCGACGACGGTCGGCGACCACGGCGGCCGGTAGAACGGCGGACCTGCGTTGACCAGCGCCGACAGCTCCTCCCCGGATGAGCGGAAGGTCAGCACCGTGGTCGGCTCGGTCACGCCCGTCACGTCGCGGTATGCCGAGGTGTACCCCTCCTGGGCCACGAGGACGTGGGCGAAGGTCTTGCTCCGCACCCGCCACCGTATGCCCGTCCAGGCGTCCTCCTCGTAGGCGTCGGGCAGGGCCAGCGCAGTGGACCCGAGGCGCGCGACGACGTCACCGGAGGGCTCGATGCGCGGCGGCCTGGACACGCGCCGAGTCTGCCAGCGCACGCCGACAGGTGGTCGCTCGTCCCGGCGCGTCCCCAGCGCCACCACTAGTCTCGAGGTGTGCCCGAGTTCAGCTGGCGACCGGCCAACGACGCGACGACCGCGGACGTCGAGGCCGTGTTCGATGCCGGTGGCGCCGCCAAGTGCCGCTGCCAGGCGCTCAAGGTCCCGGGCTGGATCTGGCGCGACACGACTCAGGACGAGCGAGACGCTGCGCTCCTGGAGCAGGCCGGCTGCGGCACGAGCGGCCCGACATCCGGTCTCGTGGGCTACGTCGACGGCGAGCCGGCCGGCTGGGTCGCGGTCGAGCCTCGGGAGAACTACCCGAGGATCTGGGCCCGGCAGAAGGCGTGGATGCGCATGGACCCCGAGCTCGAGGGCGTCTGGTCGGTCACCTGCTTCGTCGTGCGCAAGGGCTTCCGGCGACAGGGACTGATGTACGAGCTCGCCGCCGCCACCGTCGAGTACGGCAGGAAGGTCGGCGCTCGCGTCCTCGAGGGCTACCCCACCGAGCCGCCGCCCGGGAAGACCGTGATCTGGGACGAGGCGTCAGTCGGGCTGCTGCAGGTCTTCCTCGACGCCGGCTACGAGGTGGAGGCGTCGCCCACCCTGCGTCGGCGGGTGGTGCGACACCGACTCGGCGCATCGGCCTGACGGTCGGCTCCGTCAGGGCCATCTCTGGCTCGAGGTGGCGTCAGCGGTCACGAGGGAAGTGCTTCCAGTTCCCTTCTGACACCACCTCGACGGTGCCATCGGCCACCTTGATCGCCGTCTGGTCGTCCATGGCATACGCAGGATGGGAGATGCCGGCCACCCACTGCTCCGCCTCGGCCATGGAGTTGCCCGGCATGCCGTCCGGAGCCAGATGGGGACAGATCGAGAAGTCGACGATGCCAAGCGTGCTGTCGTCCCCGGTCGGCGGTCTCCACTGGATGAAGTCTTCCCCGACCTCGGGGGTCATCACCATGCTCCCGGCGCTCAGCCCCACCCAGACCGTCTCGGTCAGGGATGGAAGCAGGTCCGCCAGCCCAGACTCCCGCATCCAGTAGCAGAGATAGAGAACGTCGCCCCCGGCCACCAAGAGCACGTCGGTTTCCCGGACCAGCGGCACCCAGCGCTCCTCATCGATGCTGGGGAGCGCGGTCAGCTCCAGCACGCCGACTGACTTCCAGCCCAGGTCGACCATGGGATTCTGGGAGTTTCCACTGATGAACTGCCACGCCTTGACGCCAGGACCGACCCACGGATGACCGTACTGGGCGGTCGGGATGCACAAAGCGCTCGAGTCTTCGATCGGCTTGCCCAGCAGATCGACCAAGGCATCGCAGATGCTCGAGTTCGTGACTCCGCCAGAGGTGAGGAGAAGACGCATTGCCTTGGCTCCGTAGGTCGTGCCGTCCCACAGGACAAGCGTGGTCAACCTCGGAGCGGGAAGGTCCGAGGCGTGTTCACACCGTACACACGCGACGCTGGGCAGCGTTCTTGGTTGTCGGTCCATCCGGAGGTCCTGTCGGCAGCTCCGGTGACGCCCGCGCTCGGAAGGCTGAGGTTGCGACTTTCCCGACCGCGCGCCGTCCGAGGGGAGGAAACTGCAGGGTGGAGCGCATCGAGGCACCAAGGATGGGGAGCCGCGCATGGTCAGGTCCGGAGAGGCGCCGGAGGACAGCATTGCCGTGATGTCGCGGCAGGCGCTCGTGGGGCGTCTTGCGCAGGTCAAGGAGCAGTTCCGGGCCACGAGCGACATCCTCAAGGTGTTGACGAGCTCGTCGGGAGACCCCGACAAGGTCTTCGACGCCGTCGTCGAGAACGCCCGGACGCTGCTCAACGCGGCCGTCGCGCAGATCTACCTCGTCAGGGGTGCCACGTACGTCATCGCGCGCCAGAGCGGCATGACGGAGGAACACCGCCGACTCCTCGAGCAACATCCCATCAAGCGCGACCGCGGCACCCTCGTCGGCCGCGTGACCATCGACCGCAGGATCCACCACATCACCGACGCCGTCGCCGACCCGGACTACAGCCGGTCCGACCTCCAACGGATGGCCGGCTTCCGGTCGATGATCGGCGCGCCGCTCATCGTGGGAGACGAGGTGGTGGGGGCACTCAACGTGATGCGGAACCGCGTCGCCCCCTTCGACGACGTCGACGAGCGCGTGCTCGCGACGTTCGCCGAGCAGGCGGCGCTCGCGCTACGGCACGTCGACCTGTTCGCTGCGCTCGAGAGCAGGTCGGCCGCCCTCGAGAGCAGGTCCGCCGAGCTGGCACGAAAGGTCGAGCAGCTGGAGGGTCTCGCCGACGTCGGCGCCGCGATCAGCTCGACGCTCGTCCCGGACGAGATGCTCGCCACGATCGTGTCGCATGCAGTCGAGCTGTCCGGAACCGACGGCGGTTCGCTGATGGAGTACGACGAGGCGACCCGGCTCTTCCGGGTGCGAACCGTGTACGGCACGAGCGACGACACGGTCTCTGCCCTTCGGGCCGCCGAGATCCACATCGACCGGACGTGGGTCGGCAAGGCGGCTCGGACCCGCCGGGTCCTGCAGATCCCCGACCTGGACGAGGCGCGGCTCGACGAGCACCTGGCCGTCCTGCACGCGGCCGGCTGGAAGTCGCTCGTCGCCGTCCCGCTCGCCAGCCCTGACCGGGTCGTCGGCGTCCTGGTCGTCCGGCGAAAGAGGACTGGCTCGTTCAGCGGTGAGACGTGCGACCTGCTCGACACGTTCGCCAGCCAGTCCGCGGTGGCACTGACGAACGCCCGCCTCTACCAGCAGCTCGAGCTGCAGAGCGCCGACCTGGCCGAGGCGAGCAGGCACAAGTCCGAGTTCCTCGCGAGCATGTCGCACGAGCTGCGCACCCCGCTCAACGCCGTGATCGGGTTCTCCGAGGTGCTCCTCGAGCGGATGTTCGGTGACCTCAACGAGCGGCAGGAGGACTACCTCAAGGACATCCATGATGCCGGCCGCCACCTGCTCGCGCTGCTCGGCGACATCCTCGACCTGTCGAAGATCGAGGCGGGGCGGATGGAGCTCGACCTCACCACGTTCCTCGTGGACGACGTCATCGGCCAGGCCCTCTCGCTGGTGCGCGAGCGGGCGGCACTGCACGGCATCGAGCTGACGCTCGAAGCCCAGCAGGGCCTCGGGCTCGTCACCGCCGACGAGCTGCGCCTCAAGCAGGTGCTGCTCAACCTGCTCAGCAACGCCGTCAAGTTCACGCCGGACGGGGGCTCCGTCGGGGTTCACGCACGTCGCGACGCAGGCGACCTCGTCGTGACGGTCACCGACACGGGCATCGGCATCTCGCGAGAGGACCAGGCCCGCATCTTCGACTCGTTCCAGCAGGGCAGCAGGTCTGCGTCGACGACGGAGGGCACAGGCCTCGGGCTCACGCTGAGCAAGCAGATCGTCGAGCTGCACGGGGGCGCGATGTGGGTGCGGAGCGCTCTCGGTGAAGGCAGCACGTTCGGCCTCAGGATCCCGCAGGCGGTGGTGCCTCCGAAGGTGCGAGACGAGCAGTGGCCAGCCGACGACCTCTCGCACTCCGGACCGACCGTGGTGGTCATCGAGGACGACCAGAGATCGGCCGAGCTCGTCGCGCTTCACCTTCGCGCCGCCGGACTCAACCCTGTGACCGTCGGCACCGGTGAGGCGGGACTCGAGGCCGTCCGCCACCTGTCGCCGGCTGCGGTCGTCCTCGACATCCACCTGCCGGGAATGACGGGATGGGACGTGCTGGAGACCCTGAAGGCGGACCCCTCCACGGCGTCCGTGCCCGTCGTGATCGTCAGTGTCGAACCCGAGCGCGGCCGCGGATTCGCTCTGGGCGCAACGGAGTACCTCGTCAAGCCGGTCGCCGGGGAGCACTTGCTCGCAGCCGTCAGCCGAGCGCTGCAACAGACTCGGAATCCCGTTCCGGTGGGAACCCTTCCCGAAGGTCGTAGCGTCGTCGTCGTCGACGACGACCCGCTCGCAGTCAAGCTCGTGCGAAGCACGCTGGAGCCGCTCCGCTGGACGGTCCACACGTGCTCGGGCGGCCTCGATGCCGCGGATCTGGTCCGCACGGTGAACCCGTCGGTCGTCATCATGGACCTGCTCATGCCGGAGGCGGACGGGTTCGCCGTCATCGACGAGCTGGGGGCCGACGGCACAGACAGCGGCCCACCCATCGTCGTCCTCACGGCGAAGTCGCTGACGTCAGAGGACCTGCGACGACTCGAGGGCCGGATCGCCTTCGTCGCGGGGAAGGCAGGGCTCGACCTGGCGAGCCTGGCACGGCGGCTGGCCCAGATCGCCGCTGCGGACGAGGCCGAGGCCGGGAGCGGGACCAGCCACGAGACGGGCGACGGAGGGACGTCATGAGCGACCGGCCGCTGGTCCCTCTCGCGGAGGACCGCCTCGTCGACCGACGACGAATGGGTGGCGGCCCCACAGCTGTGGTCGGGCCACCCCGCGTAGCCTGACGGGCATGAGCGACTGGAATGACAAGGTCATTGCCGAGTTCCGGGACCACGGCGGGAAGGTCGGCGGCAACTTCGCGGGCGCGCCCCTCCTCCTGCTCCACACCACCGGCGCCAAGTCGGGGGAGACGCGCGTCAACCCGATGATGTCCCAGGCCGTCGACGGAGGCTGGGCCGTCTTCGCGTCCTACGCCGGCCTCGACGTGAACCCGGCGTGGTTCCACAACCTCAAGGCCCACCCCGACGTGGCGATCGAGGTGGGCGCCGGGGGTGAGGTCGAGACGATCGACGTGCACGCGAAGGTCCTGACCCCCGACGAGCGCGAGCCGGTCTGGGAGGAGCAGAAGCGCCGCTACCCGGGCTTCGCCCAGTACGAGCAGAAGACCGACCGCGTCATCCCGGTCGTCCTCCTGGCGCGCCGCTGACGCGCCCTGACGCGGCGGCGCCGCTGAACGCCCAGCCTGACGCCCAGCCCCGGTCAGGCGGCGACCGCCGCCAGCTCGGCCAGGTCGTCGTCGGTCAGCTCGAGGTCGGCGACCGCCATGTTCTCCTCGAGGTGCGCGACCGACGACGTGCCCGGGATGAGCAGCACGTTGTCGGCGCGGGCGAGCAGCCACGCCAGGCCGACCCGGGCCGCGGGCACGCCGCGGCGCTCGGCCACGGCTTGGACGGCCGGCTGGTCCACGACCTTCGGCAGGTGCGGGAAGGCCGAGCCGAGCGGGAAGTACGGCACGTACGCGATCCCGGCCGACGTGCACGCGTCGAGGACGTCTGCGTCCGTCTGGTCGACCAGGCTGAAGGGGTTCTGCACGCACACGATCTCCGTGATCGCCTGCGCCGCAGCGAGAGCCGCAGCCGACACCGTCGAGAGGCCGACCCCGGCGATCTTGCCCTCGTCGCGCAGGGCGGCGAGCTCGGCCACCTGGTCCTCGAGCGGCACCTCACCGGCACCGGGCGCGTCGGCGTCCATCCGACGCAGGTTCACCGCCGTCAGGCGGTCGACCCCGAGAGCGCGCAGATTCGCCTCCACGTCGGCGCGCAGCTCTGCAGGCTTCTGGGCCGGCAACCACGCGCCGGCCGAGTCACGACGCGCCCCCACCTTGGAGACGAGAGCCAGGTCGGCGGCATACGGGTGGAGGGCCTCGCGGATCAGCTCGTTGCTGACGTCGGGCCCGTAGAACTGGGCGGTGTCGATGTGGTCGACGCCGAGCTCGACGGCTCGGCGCAGCACGCGGAGCGCCTCGTCGCGATCGCGCGGTGGGCCCATGACCCCGGGGCCGGGGAGCTGCATGGCGCCGAAGCCCACGCGTCGAACGGTGCGGTCTGCCAGGGGGAAGGTGTCGGTCATCCCATCGACGCTAGGTGTTGGAGTGCGCTCCAACGCAAGGCCGCCGGCCCCGTCCGATGCGCCAACCTTCGACACGCGGCTCCGGACCACGGTCGCCATTGCCATCACAACCTGCGAAATCACGCTCTCCGACAACGGATTTCGTCGAATTCAAACAGAAAGTGGGCGAACCTCGTCCTTTGCCTCACGCGCTGTGCGGCGCACTCACAACGTGAGTCACCCGCTACGCGCTCGGCACGACGCGGACCCGCTCTTCGGCAAGACCCGGCTGCGGTCCGTCACCCAGATCGGCTGCAACGGCCTGTTCGCCTGCCTCGCAACCGGACAAGCACACGTTCGCCTACTTCGACGACGTCGGCCGCCACGACGACGGCGACGACCTCGGCTGCCGACACGGCTTCCGCGTCGGGCCCGACCCAGGCGGCGACCAAGCCGGCGACGTCGGCCGGCGGCCAGCCCGTGACCTCGGAGGGCGGCGCCACGAAGTAGCCGTAGACCCCGGGCGAGGCGCTCGGCGCGCAGGATCTGCGAGCCGAGCACCTCGACCGAGGGAGGCTCGGGCGCGCTCAGCGCAGGTTGTAGAACTCGCGGTGGACGTTGGCCGGGCCGACACCAGCGCGCACGAGCCCGCGCTGGAGCGTGCTCACCATCTGCTCCGGTCCACAGAGGAAGGCCGAGAGGAGGCGAGGCTCGGCGCCCACCGTCGCGAGCACCTGCTCGACCGTGAGCCGCGGGTCGGTCTCGGTGTCGACGAGGTGGAGGTGCAGCTCCTCGTGGTGGCCGACCAGGTGCGCGACCTCGTCGGCGAGAGGCGCCGGACCTCGCGCCGTGTAGAAGAAGTCGACGCGGTGCGGCAGCTCCCCGGGCCTGACGGAGCGGAGCCAGCTGAGCATCGGCGAGACCCCGATCCCGCCCGCGACCCACACCTGGTGCTCGGTGCCCCGCGTGAAGTCGAAATGCCCCTGTGGGCTGCTGATGACGGCCGGCATGCCCGGCGCGACGAGATCGCCGATGCTCGACGTGAAGTCGCCGAGGGCGCGGACCGTGATCCGGACCTCCTTCTCCTGCGGGCCGCTGGCGATCGTGAAGGGGTGGCGGTGCCAGCGGTCGCGGGCCTCGAGGTTGACGAGGGCGAACTGGCCGGGGCGGAAGGCGAAGCGGTCACCGAGCGGACGCAGCCAGATCTCGTACGACGCGTCGTCGATGGGCGCCACCGACGACACCTCGTAGTCATGGGTCCGGGCGACACGTCGGGCCAGCAGCTCGCGGTAGAGGTAGAAGGCGAGACCGACGCCACCGACCGCGACATAGGACCACCGCAGCAGCTGCGAGCCGAAGACGGTCGCGTCCATGAGGCCGTGGACGAACCCGAGTCCCAGAAAGATCCCGGTCAGGCGATGGAAGCCGCGCCAGAGCCCGTAGCGGCCGATCCACCTGCCGACGAACCGGATCGGTGGCGCCGCCATGAAACGCTCCACGAGCGGGCGCGCCGGTCGCGGTGTGATGGAGCGCCAACGCGGGGCGATGGCCCACACGGTGAGGGTCGCGAGCCCGACGATGCCGATCGTGCCCATGGTCGGACCGAGCTGGGTGGGGTTGGGGTTGCCCGTCGAC
The DNA here is from genome assembly GCF_052113925.1 of Terrabacter sp. RAF57. Taxonomy (NCBI): domain Bacteria; kingdom Bacillati; phylum Actinomycetota; class Actinomycetes; order Micrococcales; family Intrasporangiaceae; genus Terrabacter; species Terrabacter sp. RAF57. The sequence continues at coordinate 34,007 of NZ_JBFRDT010000008.1, forward strand.
GCGATGTGCACGCCGATGAGGGCCGTGCCCGCCATCGCGACCCGGCGGTGCCACACCGCGGCCTTGTCGACGCCGTCGAAGAACTGCTCGACCCAGCGCAGTGTGCTGATGAGGACGAGGCCGACCGACAGGAGCAGGACCCCCTCCGCGCCGATGAGCTGACCGATGAACTGGCCCGCGTCGCCGACTGGTCGGGCCAGCAGCCAGAGCAGCGCGAAGGCGACGACGAGGGCGCCGATCGTCGCCGGCCCGACGAGGCGGGTGACGAGGTGCGCGCCGCGGTAGGGGCGTCGCTGGCGCAGCTGGGTCTCGAGGGCCATCGGGGTCTCGGCTTTCGGCGGCACGCGGCGATGCGTGCGGGGACATGGCGTCGGCCTGTGTCGCGCTCCCCGAGCAGGCCATCCCCAGACACGTACCCCGTCCGCCAGTGGCCGCGTCCGGCCGGTCGTCGAGACTTCACCGGCTCGTCGGCGCGATCTTCCACGCCGTTCACGGGATCCGAAGGGTTCTCCCAGACTCCGCCGAAAGTGTGGAGCGGTCTCAGCTCACCCACCCCGGGCACTCACCCCGGGGCCCACGAGAGGCTTCTCCGTGCACACTCCCACCATCGTCAAGGCGGGGCTCGTCGGCACCCTCGCCGCAGCCGCCGCCTTCGCCCTCGGCGGCTCCTCCGCCGACGCCCACGGCGGCCTGCCCGTCGTGGGCGTGCCGCACGCCAACCCGAAGTTCGGCGTGCAGAACAACGTCCTCACCCCGTCGGCCAGCCAGACGTCCGTCGCCTGGGGCAACCTGCCGCTGACGAACCCCGACACCGCCAACGGCGTGACCCACTACGGCTTCAACACCCTCGACGGTGCGCCTCTGACGCAGACGAAGAACGAGGCCCACAAGACCGAGCCCGACAAGAACGTCTACCTCGTCCTCGGCGGCAGGCACTACCTCTACCAGGGCCACGAGATCGGTCCGCGCGGCTACGTCACGCGCATCAACCTCGACGAGACCGATCCCCTCAAGCGGGTCACGTTGATCTCCGACACCGACGTCGCGGGCAACGCCTACCCGACGATCGACGGCATCACCTGGGACCCGTTCACCCGCCAGCTCCTCCTCACGGCCGAGTCGAGCGCCCCCAAGGGCGGCGTGTTCGCCGTCAGTCTCGACGCGAGCGGCGACCCGGTCGACGGAGGCAGGGCGACGCGGCTCGCGGCGCTGGGCTCCGGTGGCTTCGAGGGCATCCAGAACGACGCTGCCGGCAACGTCTGGATGCTCGAGGACATCGGCGGTGCCGGGGCGAGCGGCGGCAAGGTGCCCAACAGCTTCGTCTACCGCTTCGTGCCGAACGACAAGAGCGACCTCACCCGGGGCGGCACCCTCCAGGCGTTGCAGATCAGGCGCGCCGACGGCACGCCGGCCACGACGTCGCAGCTCCAGTCCAACCCGTCGGACCCGTTCATCGGTGCGCTGCACACGTACGGCTCGTCCTTCGCGACGGCGTGGGTCACCATCCACACCGGCACGACCGAGGCGTTCGACGCCACCGCCGCCGCCAAGGCAGCGAACGCGACGCCGCTCAAGCGCCCCGAGAACGGCGTCTTCCGGCCCGGCACGGGATTCAAGGAGTTCTACTTCACCGAGACGGGTGACACGAGCACCTCGAGCACCCTCCCCGGCGCGTACGGCGGCGTCTTCCGCATCTCGCAGGCGAGCTCGACCTCCGACACCGGTCGCATCTCGATCGCCGCGCTCGGCGACGTCGAGCACACCGGCTTCGACAACATCACCTTCGCGACGAAGGACGACCTGCTCGTCGTCGAGGACGCCGGCGACGGCCTGCACACCCAGCGCAACGCGCTCGACTCCGGCTACGTCTTCAACCTCGCCGAAGGCCGCGAGCAGGAGGGGGCGTATGCCGCCGGGCGGGGTCGCGCTCCGAGGCCGGTCCGCTTCCTGGCGGAAGGCCGCGACGCGTCCGCGACGTTCGACTCGATGAGCGGCCCGTCGTACAACGACGGCGACAACGAGATCACCGGCATCCACGTCTCCGACGGCGACCCGACGGTCGGCGGTCTCCTCGGCGCCAAGCTGCCCCAGCCCACGACGTCGACCTCCTGGCGGACGTTCTGGACCCAGCAGCACGGCGACAACACGACGTGGGAGATCAGCTGGAACGGCGACCGCCAGAACTGACGGGCCGCTCACCGATCGCCCGGTTGAGGTATCGCCGCCGCAGAATCTGCGGCGCGCCTACCTCAACCGGGCGGCGGCGCGGCGTCAGATGCCCTTCGCGGCCTCGATGAGGGTGTTGGCGGCGAAGCGCAGCCCCTCGAGCTGGTCGAGCTCCTGGTCCTCGTGCTCGATGTTGACGGGCATGTCGGGGTCGACCTTGTGCAGGGCGCGGAGGAACTCGGTCCAGTAGGCCGTGTCGTGCCCGCGGCCGACGGCGACGAAGTCCCACGAGGGGCTCTCGGGCCAGCCGCTCAGGGTCGTGCCGCCACCCAGCGGAAGGTAGCCGGGCTCGCCCTGGGCGACGCGGTAGAAGGAGTCGTCGATGACGCCGTTGACCTTCGCGGCGTCGTTGATGCGCGTGTCCTTGGCCGCGGCGACGAAGACGAGCTCGCCGAGGTCGGCCACGGCGAGGACGGGGTCGATGCCCTGCCAGAAGAGGTGGCTCGGGTCCATCTCGGCGCCGACGTGGGTCGCTCCGGTCTCCTCGACGAGGCGGTGCAGGGTGCGCGGGTTGAAGACGATGTTGCCCGGGTGCATCTCGATGGCGACGCGGACGTCCGCCGCGGCGGCCCGGGCCTGGATGTCCTTCCAGTAGGGCACGGCGACGCTCCACTGGTGGTCCTGCACGTCGAGGAAGGGGCTCCACCACGGGAGCGGGTTCCACACGGGGACAGAGGTGCCCGGCTCGCCGCCCGGAGCTCCGGACATCGTGATGACGCGCGGGACGCCGAGGAGCGCGGCGAGCTCGATCGAGTCGATGAGGTCCTGAGAGTGCGGGAAGCCGGCGGCCGGGTGCAGCGGGTTGCCGTTGCAGTTGAGGGCGGTCAGGGTCAGGCCGCGCGAGCTGAACTCGCCGAGGTAGTCCTGCCTGGCCTGCTCGCTCGCCCGGAGGTCGTCGACGGGCAGGTGGATGGGCGGCAGGAAGCCGCCGGAGTTGATCTCGACGCTCGTGAGCCCGAGGCTCGCGATCATGTCGAGGGCCTCGCCGAGGGGCTTGTCGCCGAGGCAGGCGTTGTAGGCGCCGAGCTGCATGGTCGAACCTTTCGAAAGTGTCTGGGGTGGTATGGGATTCGAGCGCGTGTCAGGCGAGCGAGACGGACGCTCCGTCGGCCGCGGCCGAGCGGGTGACCGCGTCGATGATGGTGAGGTCGCGCAGGCCGTCCTCGAAGGTCGCGACGGGCGGCAGACCCTCGATGCCGGCGACCTGCTCGAGGAAGGCGCGGCACTGGTAGCCGAAGAGGTCGCCGACACCGAAGGAGACGCCGGGGAAGTCCATCGGCAGGCCGCCCTTGACGTAGGGGTGGGCCGGGCCGGCGAGCACCTGGTTGTAGCCGTCGAGGCCGTCGTCGCGCAGCTTGCGGATGACCGAGAACTCGGCGGGTCGGTCCATGTCCCACTTCGCGGCGCCGTGCTCGGCCATGAGGTCGAAGGCGAGCGAGTTCGCGTGGCCCGGCGCGATGCGCGAGATCGAGAAGGTGCCGACGGCGCCGGACTCGAAGTGCGCGGTGAAGGTCGCGACGTCGTCGTTCTCGACCGGCTCGCGCACGTCGGACAGCTCGGCCCTGGCGTGGCCGTAGGTCGTGCCGAGCGGCACGGCGCGCTCCGTGACCTTCGTCGTGAACGTCGCGCCGCTCACGGAGTCCATGGGCCCGCAGAGGAACTCGGCGAGGTCGATGAGGTGGCTGCCGATGTCGGCGAGGGCTCCGGTGCCGGGGCCGCCCTTGTAGCGCCACGCCATCGGGGTCTCGGTGCTGCGGGCGTAGTCGCACCAGTAGCGGCCGTTGAAGTGACTCACCTCGCCGAGCTCGTCGCGCAGCAGGTCGCGGATCGCGGCGACGGCGGGCTGGCGGCGGTAGACGAAGGCCGTGCCGGTCGCGAGGTCCGGGTGCTTCTCGGCGGCGGCGATCATGGCCCGGGCGTCGTCGATGCTCGCCGCGATCGGCTTCTCGCAGAGCACGTGCTTGCCGGCGTCGAGGAGGGCCTCGACGATCTCGCGGTGCAGGTGGTTGGCGACGACGACGCTGACGACCTGGACGTCGTCGGCCGTCAGCAGCTCGCGCCAGTCGGTGCCGTGGCGTTCGTAGCCGTAGCGGGCAGCAGCGTCCTTGGCGACGGCTTCGTCCGCGTCGATGACGGCGGCATGCCGGATGGGCGGCAGCGGCGGGTCGAAGAGCGTGGGGGCGGTGCGGTAGCCGGCGCAGTGCGCCCGTCCCGCCATGCCGGCGCCGATGACGGCGACGCCGATGGGTGACTGCGTCATGGGATGTACCTCTCTGGACATCTCGGTCAGGGTGGCGCAACGAGCGGTTTAAAGCGCTTTAAGTTACGATGGCTCCAGTGTGCGGAGCGCCGCCCGCGCCTGTCAACACTTTGTTCTGACAATCTGTCCTGAGTCCCTCCCGACGCCGCCACCCGAGCCGCCACCCGAAGGAGCCGTATGCCGTCCCGCCCCGCGCGCCCCCGCCTCGAGGACGTCGCCTCCCGGGCCGGTGTCAGCACCGCCTCGGCGTCCCTCGTCCTGCGTGGACGCCCGGGTCCGGGTGCCGCGACGCGCGAGGCCGTCCTCGACGCCGCCCGCGAGCTCGGCTACCGCGCCGACCGCACCGCGAGCCTCCTAGCCCGGCGGCGCACGCAGCTGCTCGGCGTGACGATGGACGTCAGCAGCACCTTCCACGCCGAGCTGCTCGAAGACCTCCAGGCCGCCGCCGACGAGCGCGGCTACGACATCGTCGTCAGCCCGCTGACGCGCACCCGCGACGAGCGCCGCGCCGTCGAGTCGCTCCTCGACTTCCGCTGCGAGGCCTTGTTGCTGCTCGGTCCCCGGCTGCCCGACGCCGAGCTCGCGGCGCTGGCCGAGGAGCACCACGTCGTGGCCATCGGCCGCCGGGCGCAGGCTGCCGGCGTCGACGTCGTGCGCGCGGCCGACGACGTCGGCGTCGGCCTCGCCGTCGAGCACCTCGTCGGGCTGGGTCACCGCGACATCGCCTTCGTCGACGGACCGCGCGGGCCGATCGCCACGCTGCGCCGACAGGGCTACCGCAGCGCCATGATGCGCCTCGGTCTCGCGGACGCGGCCGTCGTCGTCGACGGCGGGGGAGACGAGGAGTCCGGCGCCCGCGCGGCCGCAGCCCTCCACCTCCCCTCTGAACCGTCGAAGGGCCGTGAACCGGGGCCCGCCGACGGTCGGGCGGCAAAACGTGGCCGCGTGCGTATGCCGTCCGCCGTCGTCGCGTTCAACGACCGGGCCGCGCTTGGCCTCCTCGACCGCCTGCGGCGCGACGGTGTCGACGTGCCGGGGGACGTCTCGGTCGTCGGCTACGACGACAGCCCCATCGCCCGGCTCGCGACCGTCGACCTCACGAGCGTCAGCCAGATTCCCGAGGCGATGGCGACGGCCGCGGTCGAGGCAGCGACGCAGCGCCTCGACGAGGGGCGCACCGAGCCCGTCGAGCTCGTCCTTGAGCCGCAGCTCGTGGTCCGCGGCACGACGGCGCCGCACGGGTGACAGGTCTACCTGGCGCGGCGGCATACGCGAGCCGTGAGGGCCGGGGCGTCGGTGCGGCGGACTACGGTCGGGTCATGGCCGACAAGCTGACCCGACAGGCGGCGTCCGACGCCCTCCCCACGTGGCGGTTCCTGCTCCAGCGGATGCACCTCACGGTGCAGGCGCCCGACGTCGCGACAGCCTTCGACTTCGTCGCGCGGGTCGGCGCCGTGGCGGCGCCCCTGGGCCGGCAGCCCGACCTCGACGTCCGCGGCGCCCTCGTGCACCTCGCCGTGTCGACCGAGCCGGCCGGTGGCGTCAGCGACGCCGACATCGCGGTCGGCCGGGCCGTCGACGCCGTGGTCGCCGAGATGGGGCTGACCTCGCAACCAGGGACCCTCACGGTCGTCGAGATCGCCATCGACGCCATGGACATCGACGCCGTCCGGCCCTTCTGGGACGCCGTGCTCGGGTGGGACGTCATCGCCCGCGACGACGTGCAGGACCCGCTCCGCCTGGGCCCGGCCGTGTGGTTCCAGCAGATGGACGAGCCTCGGCCGCAACGCAACCGGATCCATCTCGACGTCACCGTCGCCCACGACGAAGCACCCGGACGCATCGAGCGGGCACTGGCCGCCGGCGGGCACCTCGTGTCCGACTCGAGGGCCCCGGCCTTCTGGATCCTCGCCGACCCCGAGGGCAACGAGGCGTGCGTCTGCACGTGGCAGGGCCGCGACCCCGTCCCGGGCTGACGCTCCTCAGTCCTCCAGCGCGGCCGACACCAGGCGCGCGAAGCGGCCCGGGTCGTCCACCCAGGGGAAGTGGCCGGCGCCGGGCTGCACGACGGAGCGGCCGTCGACGAAGAGCGCGGCGAGCTCCGCGCCGACCTCCGGGCCCGGCATGAGGTCGAGCTCGCCGACGATGACGCGCACCGGGGCGGTCAGTGACCTGAGTGCCGCCCGCGTCGTGGCCGTGTCGACGGCTTCGGCGCGGAAGGCCCGGGTGCCCCCGCGGTTGCGCTGGGCCTCGTCCGTCGCGGCGTGCCGCCGTGCGGCCTCGGTCCACGGCCCGTAGAGGAAGGGCGACATCGCCTGCCGCGTCGCCGGGGAGTCGTCGTCGGAGTCGAGGGCGACCCTGGCCGCCGCGAACCACGGCTCGCCGGAGCGCAGCGCGACGCGCTCCTCCCAGTCGTCCTCGCTGATGTCGAGGCCCACCGCCGAGGTGCCGGGGGCGACGAGCACGAGGCGACCGACGCGTGCAGGGTGGCGTGCGGCATACAGCAGGCACACGGATGCCCCGGCGGAATGGCCGAGGAGGTCGATGCGCTCGAGCCCGAGGTGGGCGCGGAGCGCGTCGAGGTCGTCGGCGAGCCGCGACGGGCCGTATGCCGTCGGGTCGGCCGGGTCCGGGGAGTCGCCGGTGCCGCGTGGGTCCGGGACGACGAGCGTGCGCCCGGCCACTCGCGCGAGTCCGCCGAGGTCCCCGAGGTACGCCGCGTCCCGGGCGGGGCCGCCGGGCCAGACGACGAGCGGGTCGCCGGTGCCCTCGGTGCGGTAGGCGAGCTCGGTGCCGTCGTCGGACGGGTAGGTCGGCATGGGTCCACCCTGCCATTCCGGACGGCTCAGACGGCGGCCGCTGCCGTGGCGTCGGCCGCTGCCCGCACGACGAGCCCGGCGATCTCCTCCGGGTGCGTGAAGAGGTTGTTGTGCGAGCCGCCGAGCAGTGACGTGCGCACGCTCGGCGCGCTGTCGGCGGACGAGGCGAGCTGGTCGAGCCACGTGACCGGCACGAAGGCGTCGTGCACCCCCGCGGTCACCGTCACGGGTACGGGCAGGTGCGCGATCCGCTCCTCGGGGGCGTCGTGGATCCCCGACTGGAGCATCGCGATGATGCCGGTGCGACCCCGGTAGACCTCCATCGCGTCGACCTGGTCGAGGCGGTCGTCGCGGTAGGCGAAGGGGGTGGCCCGGGCCAGACGGTGCAGGCGGCGTTGCTCGGGGGCGAAGGTCGTCCCGGCGAGCACGAGCGAGAAGTCCCGACGGCGGGCACTGAGGGCGAGGGCGGCGGTCAGAGCTGCTTGCCCGCCCGTCGAGTGGCCGAGCACGACGACGGGGTGCCCGGTGGCCTGGGCCTCGATCCAGCGCGCCGCGGTGAGGCCCGCGGCGTGGATCGAGGGGCTCGCCGGACGTGGCAGGTCGGAACCGAAGCCGGGCAGGTCGAGCACCGTGCAGGCAAGGCCGCGGGCGACGAGGGTTCGCGCGGTCGGGATCGTGTAGAACGTCAGACCGAGCCCGGGGAGGACGACGACGAGCGGCGTCGTGCGGGGCGCGTCGCCCCCGAGGGACAACGACCGCACGACCCGGCCCCGGAGGCTCGTGAACTGCACGCGCACGTCCGACCCGACGTCACGACCGAGCACATCATGCGGCTTCACGAGCGCACGCCGCGGCGCGTGGCCGGAGCCGTGCTGGCACGCACGACCAGCTCGGGCTCGATGACCACCGGGGCGGGCGGTGTCGTGCCGGAACCTCCGGCCGAGGCCCTGCCGTCGAGCCGTTCGKCGAGGGTGCGCACGGTCTCGGCACCGAGCCGCTCGGCGTCCTGGCGCACCGTCGTCAGGGCCACGTGCGGGTAGCCCGCCTCGGTGATGTCGTCGAAGCCGACGACGGACACGTCACCGGGCACGTGGAGCCCGGCCTGCCGCACCACGTCGACGAAGCCGATCGCGCAGCGGTCGTTGAAGGCCGCGACGGCCGTGGGTCGTTCGCGCGCGCCGAGCCCGAGGAAGGCGCGGGCCGCCTGGGCTCCCTCGAGCTCGCTGACGCCGCCGGGCAGGACCATCTCGGTCAGGGCCGGTGAGCGGCGCATCGCCGTGCGGTAGCCGCGTCGCCGCTCGGCCGCGCCCGCGATGCGACCGCCGTCGAGCAAGGCGACCCGTCGGTGGCCGAGGCCACGGAGATGCTCGACGGACAGGCGCAGCCCCGCGGCGTCGTCGGTGCGCACGACGCCGACCCCGCCACCGGGGACGGGCCGCAGGACGCTGACGACGGGAAGGCGTGCGGCGAGTCGCTCGAGCTGGGCCGTCTCCTGGCTGCTGCCGAGCAGGATGATGCCCTCGCACCGCTCGGCGAGCAGGGTCTCGACCGCGGCCACCTCCGAGCGTGACGGCGTGACGCCACTCAGGACGAGCTCGTAGGCCGCCGCGTCGGCGCGCGTGTAGAGGCTCTCCAGCAGGTCGCCGTGGAAGGCGTGCCCGACGGCGAACGTCACGCCGAGCGTGCGGGTGCGGCTGCTGCCGAGGCGGCTGGCGCGGGTGTCCGGGCGGTAGTCGAGCTCGCGTGCGGCGGCGAGGACGCGCTCGCGGGTCGCCTCGGACGCGCCGGCGACACCGCGGAAGACGATCGACACGAGGGCGCGCGAGACGCCCGCACGTGCGGCGACGTGCTCCATCGTCACTCTCTCGCTGCCCACGTCGCGACTCTAGAGCGCTCCATGAATGTCGGCCAGCCCTTGACCGGCGTGGCGGTGGGGCGCTTCAATGAGTCACGAACTAGAGCGCTCTAGTCACCATCTGCGAAGGAGCAGCCCATGACGCGCATCGACCCGGTCCGGATCGGTCTCATCGGAGCCGGCCGCATCGGCACCCACCACGCCACGACGCTGGCTCGGAGGCTCGGGGAGGCCGAGCTCGTCGCCGTCGCCGATCGCCGGGCGGCCGCGGCCGAGCGGCTCGGCGAGGAGCTCGGCGTCGACTGGCTCACCGACGCGCAGGCCCTCATCGACGACCCGCGGGTCGAGGCCGTCGCCATCACGTGCGCCAGCACCGCGCACGCCGCCCTCGTCATCGCGGCTGCGGAGGCCGGCAAGGCCGTCTTCGTCGAGAAGCCGATGGCGATGACCCTCGCCGACGCCGACCGCGCCGTCGCCGCGGCCCGAGCTGCCGGCATACCCCTGCAGGTGGGCTTCAACCGTCGCTTCGCCCGCGACTTCGCCGCCGCCCACGAGACGGTCGCCGCCGGGGGCATCGGGACGCCCCAGCTGCTCCGCTCGCTCACCCGCGACCCCGGCCTCGCCGACCCGGACGGCGTGCCGCCGTGGACGATCTTCACCCAGACGCTGATCCACGACTTCGACGCGCTCAACTGGTTCAACGCCGGCGCGACGGCCGTCGAGGTCTCGGTCATGGCCGACGCCCTCGTCGCACCCGACTTCAAGGACGCGGGCCTGCTCGACACCGCCGTCGTGACCATCCGCTACGACAACGGCGCGATCGCCGTCGCCGAGGCGAGCTTCTCGGCCGCCTACGGCTACGACGTGCGCGCCGAGGTCTTCGGCTCGGCCGGCATGATCACCGCCGGCAGCCCGGCCCACCTCAGCACGGCGCACTGGAGCGCGGCCGGGGTCGCGAGCCCGACGGCCCGCGCCGACACCGACCTCTTCACCGACGCGTATGCCGCCGAGCTCGCCGCCTTCTGCACCGCGGTTCGCACCGGTGGGCCCACGCAGGTCGGTGGTGAGGACGCCCGTGCCGCGCTGCGGATCGCGCTCGCCTGCGTCGAGGCCGTCGAGACCGGTGGCACCGTGACGATCCGCGACGCCGACCGCGTGGCGACCGGAGCGGGTGCCTGATGGCGAGCCCGTTCACGCTCGCGGTGAGCGCCGAGATGGTCTACCTCGACCTGCCTTTCGCGGAGCGGGTGCGCTGCATCCACGCGCTCGGCTTCCAGGTCGAGATCTGGGACTGGACGCGCCACGACGTCGACGAGCTCGTCGCCCTGCGTGACGAAGGGGTCGTCTACTCGTCGATGACGGGCTACGTCCGCGGCCGGCTCAGCGACGCGGAGGGGGCGGACGAGCTGCTCACGACCGCCGCCGAGTCGGTGCCGGTGGCGCAGCGGCTCGGCATCCCGCGGCTCAACCTCCACGGCACCGGCCTCGACGACCGCGGCCTGCCCGTGCGGCCTGAGCCGGTCGCGACCGGCCCGATGTGGTTGACGGCCCAGCGCACGCTCGGGCGCATCGCCGAGCTGGGGGAGCGCGAGGGCGTGACGTTCGTGCTCGAGAACCTCAACACTGCCGTCGACCACCCCGGCGTGCCCTTCGCGACCGCCGCCGACTGCCTGGCCCTCGTCGAGGCCGTCGACAGCCCGCACCTCAAGCTGATGCTCGACCTCTACCACGCCCAGATCGGCGAGGGGAACCTCATCGAGCTCTGCCGCCGGGCTCTGCCGCACATCGGCGAGATCCAGGTGGCCGACGTGCCCGGCCGTCGGGAGCCCGGCACCGGCGAGATCGCCTATCCGGCCATCGCGCGCGCCCTCGTCGAGATGGGCTACTCCGGTCCGGTCGGTCTCGAGGGCTTCGCGTCAGGCGACGACGAGGTGGCGCTGAAACGCTTCCGCGACGCCTTCACCCCCTGACGGTCGGCGCGGCACCCCCGGCACCGCCGGGTCCGGCTGGTTCGAGGTGATCCCGACACCAGCGTGCGTCGCAGGATCACCTCGAACCGCGGTGGGGGCAGGTCAGCCGCGGGAGCTGATCCAGTCGGGGAGGATGCCGCTGCCGAGTGCGGCCGCCCGCAGCGGCGCGGCCAGCTCGGCGACCCGGCGCGTGCCCTCGAGCCCCAGGTGCGCCCAGCCCTCGAGGGCCATCCGGTCCGTCTCGCGCTCGAGGTCCTTGCGGAACGCGAGCCCCTCCTCCGTGAGCGCATCGCCGTCGACGAGCCCCCGCTCGGTGAGCCGCTCGACGCCGGCCGCCCACTCGTCGTCCGACCAGCCGCGGCTCGACCGCATGAAGCCGGTGTTGCCGGAGAAGAGGCCGCCGATGACGATCGACTCGACCGGGTCGAGCCCGGCGCGGAGCAGCGCTGCCACGTGGCCGTCCCCGCGGTGCTCACGGATGAGGGTCGCGGCGTGCCAGAGCGCGAGGCGCGGCTCGTCCGGCCACGCGAGTCCGGCGTGAGCGGCATACAACGGGCGGCCGGGGGCCGTGAGGCCCGCGCAGACGGTACGGGAAAGGGCGAGCAGCTCGGTGACGTCGGTGTCGCCGACGACGCGGTCGAGCACGACGGCCATGCCGTCGCGACGGGCCTGCTGCACCTGCTCGGGGCTCGCCGCCGCCCACGACGCGGGCAGGGCCTTGGCATGCAGCCACGGTGCGAAGACGTAGAACGTCGCGGTCGGGACCTCGGGCCCGACCGCACCGAAGGCGGCCGACCGCGCGGCGAAGTAGCTGAGGCGCGGGTGCAGGCCGAGGGCGACATAGGCGTCGCGCACGTCGTCGGCGAAGTAACCGAGCACGTGGAGCGTCTCGAGACCTCCCCAGGCCTGTCGGGAGGCGCGGATGAGATCGAGGTCGTCGGCGGCGCGGCTCATGACGAGCACCCTAGGCGGCGAACCGGGGCGAACGTCGATGAGCCTCAGCGGACGACGAGCGCGAGTGCCGAGACGATGGTCGCGGCGAGCACGAGCTGGTCGAAGCGGGTCTGGCTGAGGCGCCGTGCGGTGTGGAGCCCCAGCCAGGTGCCGACGAGCACGAGCGGAGCGAGCAGCACCGTGCGCCAAAGGGTCTCCACGCTGAAGAGGCCGAGTCCGATGCTGAAGGGCAGCTTGCAGAGGTTGACGCCGAAGAAGAAGAGCGCTCCGGTGCCGAGGAAGCGGCGCTTCTCGACGCCCTGCGCGACGAGGTAGAGCGTCATGACCGGGCCGGCAGCGTTCGCCGTCATCGTCGCGAAGCCCGCGGCCGCCCCCGTGCCGAGCGCGGCGGCGCGCGAGGAGCCGACCCGGGCCGTGTCGGGGGAGCGCCACGTGAGGACGAGCTGGAGCGCCGCGAGGACGAGGAGGAGGCCGCCGATCGCGCGACGCAGCGTCGTGTCGTCGACCCACGAGAGGAAGAGGGCGCCGAGGGCGAGTCCGGGCAGCACGGCCGGGATGAGCCGCTTGAGCAGGCCGGTGTCGGCGTCGCGGCGATAGTGCCAGACGGCGACGACGTCACCGATGAGGAGCAGCAGCAGGATCGCCGCCGTCGACTCCTTCGTCGGCAGCACGAAGGCGAAGATCGCGATGGAGATGCTCGCGACCCCGCCGATGGCCGTCTTGGCGAAGCCGATGAGCAGCGCGGCGACGCCGAGCAGCACCAGCGACGTGACGGTCATGGGGTTGGAGCGTAGGCCGCCGCGGCCGGGGGCGTCCGTCCGTCCACGGCATCCGGCCTCGGGTCAGACGCCGCGTCAGACCCCGAGCGAGGCGCCGAGCTTGCCGAGCAGGCGAGCGAGGGTGGCGCGCTCCGACGTGCTGAGTGGCTCGAGCAGGCGCGCCTCGTTGGCGAAGTGCTCGGGCGCCGCGCGATCGATGAGCTCGCGCCCCTTCTCGGTGAGCACGACGATGCGGCTGCGGCGGTCGCCGCCTGCGACCCGGCGCTCGACGAGCCCGGCGCCCTCGAGCCGGTCGAGCCGCTTCGTCACCGCGCCCGAGGTCACCATCGTCTGGTCCATCAGCTCGGTCGGGGTCAGCTCGTGCGGCTCCCCGGTGCGGCGCAGGGTGGCGAGCACGTCGAAGTCGCCCTCGCCGAGACCGTGCGCGTTGTAGACCTTGACGAGCTCGGTCGTCAGGGCCAGGGCGACGCGGTGCAGGCGGCCGATGACGAGCACCGGGGTGACGTCGAGCTCGGGGCGGACGGCGGCCCACTGGTCGACGACGTGCTGGGCGTGGTCCTCGTGGTGCTCCATGGGTGGAATATATCTTCTCCGGAAGGTATTTTACCTTCCATGGAAGGCAATCGAGCGAGCTGGACGAACATCGCGCTGACGGCGCTCCCCGCCGCCATCTGGGGATCCACGTATGCCGTCACGCAGCAGTGGCTCCCACCCGGCCGTCCGCTCTTCGCCGCCACCGTGCGAGCCCTGCCCGTCGGCCTGCTCATGCTCCTGTGGCTCCGGCGCCTGCCCCGGGGCGACTGGTGGTGGCGCTCGCTCGTCGTCGGCTCGCTCAACATCGGGCTCTTCTACGCGCTCCTCTTCTTCGCGGCCTACCGCCTCCCGAGCGGCCTCGGCGCCACGCTCGTCGCGACCGCCCCCATGGTGACGATGGGTGTCTCGTGGTTGCTCCTGGGCCAGCGACCTGCCCGGGTCTCGGTGGCGGCCGGGCTGGTCGGCCTCGTCGGGGTCGCGCTGCTCGTGCTCCAGAACGGCCTCGACAAGCCGCTCGACCCGGTCGGTCTCGGGGCCGGGCTCCTCGCCGTCGTGCTGTCGTCGTGCGGCTTCGTCCTCACGAGGAAGTGGGCGCCCACCGACGACGTCGTCACCATGACGTCGTGGCAGCTCGTCGCGGGTGGCCTCGTCCTCCTGCCGATCGGGCTCGTCGTCGAGGGCGCGCCACCGCCCCTCGACCTGCCCGCCGTGGGGGCGCTCGTCTACCTCGGTCTCCTCGGCAGCGGCGTCGCCTACGTCCTGTGGTTCCGGGGCCTGGCGATCCTCGGCCCGACCTCCGCCTCGATCATCGGCCTCGTCAACCCGGTGGTCGGCGTCCTGCTCGGCGTCGCACTCCTCGGTGAGCGCTTCGGTCCGGTGCACCTCGTCGCGATGGTCCTCGTGGTCGGCAGCGTGCTGGCCGCCCAGGACCCGGTCCGGGCCCGCTTCTCCCGGCGCGCCCCGTCGACCGGCGAGCGCGCGTCGACCCGAGGGCATACGCCCGCTCTTCCCAGCGGGGCTCCGGCGGGTAAGGCTGTGGCATGGCCACCGACACCGACCACACCTTCGACGTCATCGTCATCGGGCTCGGACCGGGCGGTGAGCACGTCGCCGGGAGCCTCGCCGAGCGCGGCCTGCGCGTGCTCGGCGTCGACCGCAGACTCGTGGGGGGCGAGTGCCCCTACTGGGGCTGCATCCCGTCGAAGATGATGATCCGCGCCGCTGACGCGCTCGCCGAGGCCCGTCGTGTCGACGGGCTGGCCGGGTCGGTCGGCGACGTCCTGCCCGACTGGTCGGTCGTCGCCACGCGCATCCGCGAGGAGGCCACCGACGACTGGGACGACAGGGTCGCCGTCGAGCGACTCACCGGCAAGGGCGCGACCTTCGTCCGCGGCACGGCCCGCATCGCGGGGCCGGGACGCGTCGACGTCGACGGCACCGCCTACACGGCGACGACGGGCATCGTCGTCAACACCGGCACGACGGCTGCGATCCCACCCGTCGACGGCCTCGCGGACACGCCCTACTGGACCAACCACGACATCGTCGAGGCCACCGAGCTGCCCGGGTCGATCGTCGTGCTCGGCGGCGGCGCCATCGGCTGCGAGCTGAGCCAGGTCATGGCCCGATTCGGCGTCGACGTGACGATCGTCGAGGCTGCCGACCGCATCCTCGCGCTCGAGGAGCCGGAGGTCTCCGACCACCTCGAGAGTGCGCTCGAGGCGGACGGCATCTCCGTCCGCGTGGGTGTCGGCGCCGAGAAGGTCACCCACGACGGCTCGACGTTCACGGTCACGCTCGCCGACGGCTCGACGCTGGCGGCTGAGAAGCTCCTCGTCGCCACCGGCCGCCGCGCCGACCCCGCCGCCGTCGGGCTCGACACGGTCGGCGTCGCCAAGGGCTCGCGCACCGCGCCCGTCGACGACCGCTGCCGCGTCGCCCACGGCGTCTGGGCCGTCGGCGACATCACCGGCAAGGGCGCCTTCACGCACGTCTCGATGTACCAGGCGGGTGTCGTCATCCGTGACGTCCTCGGCGACGACGGCCCACCGGCCGAGTATGCCGCCCTCCCGCGCGTGACGTTCACCGATCCCGAGGTCGGTGCCGTCGGGCTGACGGAGGCCCAGGCTCGCGAGAAGCTCGCGAACGTCCAGGTGGGCGTGACCCAGCTCGGCGAGACGACCCGCGGCTGGATCGCCAAGGCGGACGGTCTCATCAAGGTCGTCGCCGACGCCGACCGCGGCGTCCTCGTCGGCGCCACGACGATGGGTCCGGCCGGGGGAGAGGTGCTCGGCGCGCTCGCCGTCGCCGTGCACGGCGAGGTCCCCATCGAGCGGCTCCGCTCGATGATCTACGCCTACCCGACGCTCCACCGCGGCATCGAGGACGCGCTCGGTCGCCTCGCCTGAGGTCGCGGCGAGCCGACCGCAGCGGGCCGCGCCTGCGGCGGTGCGTCGTGTGGTGGAGCAGTGACCTGGCGACATTCGGGCGACGGGGCGGTGACGGCTGTGCGGCGCGCGGGCGACGAGTGTCCGGGCCTGCATGGGCGACTCGAGCCGGGCGATACGGTGAGCGCATGGCACAGCGACTGCTCGCCCTCGACCTCGACGGCACGACTCTCAACCACATGGGCGAGCTCTCCGACCGCGTCCGCGACGCCGTCCAGGCCCTGCCCGACGACGTCGCCGTCGTCATCGCGACGGGCCGGTCGATCATCGCGACGACGCCGATCCTCGAGGCTCTCGGTCTGCGCCAGGGCTACGCGATCTGCTCCAACGGTGCGCTGACGCTCCGCCTCGACCCGTCTGCGGCAGAGGGCTACTCGATCATCGACATGGTGACCTTCGACCCCCAGGCGGTGCTCGAGAAGATGCGCGTCGCCCTCCCCGACGCGCTCATCGCCGTCGAGGAGCCCGGCGTCGGCTTCAAGGTGAGCAAGCACTTCCCCGACGGCGAGCTGATGGGTGAGTCGCGCGAGGTCGACTGGGAAGAGCTCATCGCCCACCCCGTCACGCGCGTCACCCTGCGCCAGCCCGAGGCCACGGCCGAGGAGTTCATGGAGATGGTCGAGCGAGCCGGTCTGCACGGCGTGTCGTATGCGGTCGGCTGGTCCGCGTGGCTCGACATCAACCCGGAGGGCGTGTCCAAGGCGAGTGCCCTCGAGCTCGTCCGTCGCCAGCTGCGCGTCGAGCCGATCCACACCGTCGCGTGCGGCGACCAGCGCAACGACCTCGAGATGCTGCACTGGGCCGCGTGGGGCGTCGCCATGGGCAACGCCCCCGATCAGGTCAAGGCCGTCGCCGACGAGGTCACCGGCCACGTCGACGACGACGGCCTCGTCCCGGTGCTCGAGGCCGTCGCGCAGGCCGCGCGTGCCGGCATCGCCTTCCGCGAAGGCGTCGAGTCGGCCGCGACCGCGCGGCTCGCGCTCTAGACCCGGTAGGCCACCGAGACGTCGCCGAAGGACTCTCGGGTGTCGTGTCGAGAACGGTCCGCCCCGTTCGACGTAGAGGTGAGCAGGGTCCGACGACCGTGCACCGACCGCAGGAGGAGACCGCCATGCGCTTCATGATCATCGTCCACAGCACCCCCGAGACCGAGCAGGGCACGACCGGCACCGAGCAGCAGTTCGCCGACATGCAGGCCTACAACGAGGAGATGCTCAAGGCCGGCGTCTTCGTCGACGGGCAGGGGCTCCACCCCACCGCCAAGGGTGCCCGCGTCACGTACGAGGACGGCGACTGGGTCGTCACCGACGGGCCGTTCGCCGAGGCGAAGGAGCTCGTCGCCGGCTTCTCGATCATCGATGTCAGCTCCCGCGAGGAGGCGCTCGAGTGGCTCCGGAAGTGGCCGGTGTCGTGCGCACCCGACCCCGGTCAGGCACTCGAGCTGCGCCAGGTGTTCGCCGCCGAGGACTTCGGCGACGCCTTCTCACCCGAGCTGCGGGAGCGCGACGAGCAGATGCGCGCCGAGGCCGCTCGCAACGCCGCCCAGGGCTGAACCGACACCGGTTCGTGCCACAGTGTCGGGGTGTCATCCACCGCCGACCAGACCGACGAGACCACGTCACAGGCCACCCGGGCATCCCACGACGACGTCCAGCGCACGCTCGAGGCCGTGTGGCGCATGGAGGCCGCCAAGGTGACGGCCGTCGTGGCCCGCGTCGTCGGCGACGTCGGCCTCGCCGAGGACCTCGCGCAGGACGCGTTCGTGCAGGCGCTCGAGCAGTGGCCCCGCGACGGCATCCCGACGAAGCCGGGTGCCTGGCTGACGGCGACCGCGAGGCGGCGGGCCATCGACCGCATCCGGCGCGACGTCAACCTCGCGAGCAAGCTGCAGCAGGTGGGACACATGGAGGAGCTGCGCATGGCCGACCTGGCCGAGGGCGACTTCGACGCCGCGCTCGAGGACATCGACGACGACGTCCTCGGCCTCGTCTTCGCCGCGTGCCATCCCGCCCTGACCGCCCAGGCGCGAATCTCGTTGACGCTGAGGATGATCGGTGGCCTGACGACGCGCGAGATCGCCCGGGCCTTCCTCACCACCGAGCCGACCATCGCCCAGCGCATCTCGCGGGCGAAGAAGACCCTGAGCCAGGACGGCGTCACCATCGAGGTGCCGTCGGGTGCCGAGCTGGCACCACGTCTCGCGTCGGTCCTCGAGGTCGTCTACCTCATCTTCAACGAGGGGTATGCCGCCACGTCAGGTCGCGACTGGGTGCGTGGCGACCTCATGGAGGAGGCCATCCGGCTCGGGCGCGTGCTCTCGGCCCTCGCGCCCGGGGAGCCCGAGGTGCACGGCCTGCTCGCCCTCATGGAGATCCAGGCCTCGCGCACGCGGGCCCGCATCGGTCGCGACGGCGAGCCCGTCCTGCTCCTCGACCAGGACCGCACGAAGTGGGACTGGGCCCTCATCCGCCACGCGCTCGCCGCCCTCGAGCGCGCCGTGTCTCTCGTCGACCCCGGCCGCGGGGCGACCGGCCCGTACGTGCTGCAGGCCGCCATCGCCGCCTGCCACGCCCGCGCCCGCACGGCCGACGCCACCGACTGGGCGCGCATCGTCGCGCTCTACTCCCAGCTCGGAGCCAACCGCCCGTCGCCCGTCATCGACCTCAACCGTGCGGTGGCCCTGTCCTACGCCGACGGGCCGGCCGCCGCACTCGAGGTCGTCGACGGACTCGTGGCGTCAGGCGCGCTCGCCGACTACCACCTGCTGCCGAGCGTCCGTGGCGACCTGCTCGCCCGCCTCGGCCGCGACGAGGAGGCCCGCGCCGAGTTCGCCCGCGCGGCCGGGATGACGCAGAACGACGCCGAGAGGGCGCTCCTGCTGCGCCGCGCGGCCGGCGAGGACTGACCTCCACCGGCACGAAAGCGCCGACGGGGTCGATGTATCAGGACTACCGTCGAGAGACCCTGCACTGACAACGGCTCTCGATCGGGTGGAGGTCTGCCATGGCCGTGGTGCACCAGAGCTGTGTCGGCTACGGCGCCGAGCCCTTCGCGTCGCTCGTCGCCGACTACCCCGGTGACGACGTCTACCCGTCGGCCGACTTCCGCACCGAGTGGGGGCCTGTCTTCCACCGCGGCCGGCTCGACGGCAGCGCGCGCGTGCTCGTCCTCGGCCAGGATCCGGCGACGCACGAGGCGATCTCGCGCCGCATCCTCGTCGGTGAGGCCGGCCAGCGCGTCCAGGGGCTGCTGGCCAAGATCGGCGTCCACACGGCATACGCCATGGTCAACGTCTACCTCTACAGCGTCTTCGGGCAGGCGGCCGGCAGCCGCCACGCCAAGGACGCCGCCATCGCGGCCTACCGGCACCGCTGGCTCGACGCCCTTCTCGTCGGCACCGACGTCACGGCCGTCGTCGCGCTCGGCGACCTCGCGGCGACGGCGTATGCCGCGTGGGCACGGACCCAGCCCGCCACCGCTGCGTCGCTGCACCTCGCAGCAATCCGGCACCCCACCTACGCAGAGGGATTCGCGCGTGCGTCGGGCAAGCCGCTCGCCGAGACGACCGCCTCGCAGCTTGCGAACTGGAACGACCACCTCGGCGACCTCGCCGCGCACGTGACCCCCGAGGGGCCCACCGACCTGACGCCGTATGCCGCCACGTGGGGTCCCACGGACCTCGCACCCATCCCGGAGGTCGACCTCCCACCTGGCGCGCCCGCGTGGTGGCGCGACGTCGACGCGTGGGCGACCCGCACCGGTGACGACAAGCAGACGAAGCGCGCGACGATCAGCGTCGTCGTCCCGAAGGGAGCCCGCACATGGCCAGCTCTGTGACCCGGCCGGCACGACCCAGCGCCGGCACGACGTCCGCCCGCGAGCACTGGGATCCGGGCGGGTCCGGTGGTGGCTCGGGCCCGTTCGCCAAGGCGTACGCCCGCGGCATCACCGAGGAGCTGCCCGAGCCGACGCGCCGCTCCCGGGCGCTGCCCCCGGCCCCCTTCGCGCTGCACGGTGCCGTCATCACCCCCGACGGGGCGTGGTCGAGCGGCTACGTCACGGTCTCGGGCGGGGTCATCGACCGAGTCTCAAAGAGCAAGCCGACCGACGTCGCCGTGCTCGAGACCGACGGGGTCATCCTGCCCGGCCTGCTCGACCTCCACGGACACCCGGAGTTCAACGTCTTCGCCGCGTGGGAGCCGCCGAAGCTCTACGACAACCGCTACGCGTGGCGTCGGTCCAAGCCCTACCAGGCTCTCGTCCGCGACCCGCAGAACCTCCTGCTGACAGAGGTGCCGCCCAAGACGCAGACCCGCTACGCCGAGGTGCGCGCGCTCGTGGGCGGCGTCACCGGCATCCAGGGCGCGTCGGGTGCGAGCAGCGCGTCGTCCGAGCCGCTCGTGCGCAACCTCGACCAGTGGGCCTTCGGCGCGCACCGCGCGCGCTCGATGATCGACCTGCCCTCGGGGTCGTTCGGGCTGCCGAGCTTCGAGGCCGTCATGGCGCGGATCACGGCCGGCGACGTCAACGCCTTCTACCTGCACCTGTGCGAGGGGAAGCGCGGGGATGCCGTGAGCGCCAAGGAGTTCCAGCGATTCCTGACGCTCGGCGGGGCGACGTCGGCGACGAACATCATCCACGGCAGCGCCCTGACCGCCGACGACCTCCACACCGTCGCAGAGCTCGGCTGCCGGCTCGTGTGGTCGCCACAGTCCAACCTGCGCCTCTACGGCGAGACGACCCTCGCGGGCGAGGCCGTCGCGGCCGGGATGCCTGTCGCCCTCGGCGCCGACTGGCTGCCCTCCGGCTCGACGAGCCTGCTCGCAGAGATGAAGGTCGCCCGCCGTGAGCTCGCCCGCCAGGGTCACCCGATCGCCCCAGCCGACCTCGTCGCCATGGTGACGTCCGTCGCCGCGCGGCTCGCCGGGCTCGACGACCATCTCGGCGCCGTCGCGGAGGGCCGCCCGGCCGACCTCGTCGTGCTCGAGCGGCACCACCCGGACCCCTACGAGAACGTGTGCCTCGCCGACCCCTCATGGGTCGACCTCGTCTGCATCGGGGGCGACGTCACGTACGGCCGCGCCGACTGGTTCGGGCAGCTGTCCGGTGCCGCGACCGGCACGACGATCGAGGACCTCACCGCGTGGGGCAAGCCGATGCGGCTCGACACCGGCTACCAGGGCGGCACGGACGTCCCGTCACTGACCGCCGTGCGCACCGCCCTCACCGCCGCGTACCCCGCCGTGGGCCCGATCTTCGCCTGACGGCACACGCCCGCCTCGGCGCGCCCTCCGCTCGCGGCGGCACAGCGTGGAGCCAGCCGCCCAGCGGCTCCTGTGTGTCGCTGACCCCGACGGGTGCGGCTGCGCTCGGGCCCAGCGGCCGCCGCCCGAACACGATCCGAACACGACCCGGACCGAGGCTTCACCTGGGTGCGCGAACGTAGGGGCCATGAACACCGACACCCGCCGGACGACCGGCCTCATGCGCTCCTCCACCGCCCTCGGGGCGGCGGTCCTCGTCCTCGGCAGCCTTGCGCTCGGCGCCTGCTCGAAGACCGACGCGACCGGCACCGCCGCCAGCGCCATCGGTGCCGCGCCGATGCAGGACTCGGCAGCCGGCGACGGCGACACCATCGACCTCGTGTCCGCGGCCGTCGAGACGCCGGCCCTCGACGACTCGACCCAGGTGGCGGCCGCCGCCGCGAAGGGCGACCGCAAGGGTCTGCGCGCCCGGATGCTCCGGGCGCTGCACGGCACGTGGGTCACCGAGGGCACGTCCGGTCCGGTCACCCACCAGGCGATCCGCGGCGACGTCGCCGCCGTCTCGAAGGGCTCGATCACGGTCAAGGCCAAGGACGGCTTCTCGCAGACCTTCGCCGTCGCAGCCGACACCAAAGTCCGCGTCCGCTCCAACGGCAAGGGCGCCGACTCGACCATCGGGGCCGTCACGGTCGGCGCCAAGGCGCTCGTCGCCGGCGTCGGTGCGACGAACCCGACGGCCCGTCTCGTCGTCTTCAAGGTCACGACGTCCCAGTCCGGCGGCTCTCCCTCCCCGAGCGCGACGAGCTGAGACGCGGCACCCCGTCCGGGGACGGGCCGGACGGGGTGCACAGTCGAGGGAGGCGCCCCGCACCCAGCGGGACGCCTCCCTCATTCACGGTCGGCACGGCATACGACCGGGTATGCCGTGTGGCCGGCCGGACGGCCCACGTCCCGTCAGGCGTGCGGCAGCGAGGACGCCTCGTCCTCGGGCTCGGCGACCGGGTCCGGGGCGGCGTCGGCCCGCTTGTTGGCCGCCAGGCTCGTCACGGTGACGACCGCGAGGATGCCGATGATGACGCCGAGCGAGAGCAGCGTCGGGATCTCCGGGACGGCCGGCCACACGCCGTGGCCCCAGTGCAGGACGAGCTTGACGCCGATGAAGGCGAGGATGAGCGACAGGCCGTGGCCGAGGTGCACGAGCTTGGCCAGGGCGCCCTCGAGGACGAAGTAGAGCGCCCGGAGACCGAGGAGGGCGAAGGCGTTCGTCGCGAAGACGAGGTAGGGGTCGCCGGTGATGCCGTAGACGGCCGGCACGGAGTCGATGGCGAAGACGATGTCGGTGCCGAGGATCGCGACGGCGACGAGGGCCAGCGGCGTGAGGGCCCGCGTGCGACCCTGGCGGACCGTGAGGCTGGTGCCCGCGTAGGTGTCGGTGACGGGGTAGAAGCGGCGGATCAACCTGACGCTGCGCAGCTGGTCGACGTCGATGCTGTGGTCGGTGTGCGACAGGGCGTCGCGCCCGACCTTGACCGCTGTGGCGAGCAGGATCGCGCCGAAGAGCAGGAAGGTCCAGGCGAAGCTCGCGATCATCTGCGCGCCGAGCGCGATGAAGATGCCGCGGAGCACGAGGGCGCCGCCGACGCCGATGAGCAGCACCCGCTGGCGCAGCTCGCGCGGCACGGCGAACGCCGAGAGCAGGATGATGAAGACGAAGAGGTTGTCGACAGACAGCGACTTCTCGACGATGTAGCCGGTGTAGTACTCGACGCCCTGCTGGGAGCCGTACTGCCACCACAGCCAGCCGCCGAAGACGACGGGGATCGCGATGTAGAAGGCCGACCAGCCGATCGCCTCGCGCATGCTCGGGTCATGGGGGCGGCGGGTGATGAGGAAGTCGATGACGAAGAGCGCGACGATGCCGGCGATCGTGGCGATCCACAGGATCGGCGAGCCGATCGACTCGGTCGATCCAGCGGGCGGCGCCGGGGTGGCGGCGGACAGGGCAGTGAGCATGGGTCTCCTCAGAACGTGATGTCTGAGGTCTCCTTCACCGACTGCCGTCGGCCACGGACCGGGGTGGTCGTCGGACCACCGTACTGACCGGAACGCGCGAGGAAGTACTCCCCTCGCGGATGATTCTACGGGCGGCGCGGCCGGCGCCCAAACGGCCTGTCGAGGGTTGCGGTGTCAGGCCTCGCGGGTGGCTCGCACCGCGCGGCCGGCGAGCTCGTCGGAGCTGACCGGGCGAGCCCCGGCGGTCCAGTCGGCCTCGTCCCTGGCGTACTGCAGCCCGTAGGCCGGTTGGCCGGGCTGGGTGCGCCAGCCCTCGGCGAGCGGGCCGAGGTCGAGGGTGTCGTAGCCGATGGCGTCGAAGGCTCGGCGCACGGCGTCCTTCGCGGCGGCGTCGTCGCCGGCGATGGCGAGGGCGGTGCGGCCGTCCGCGCCGGCGTGCAGCAGCGGCTGGGCGAGGTCGCGCAGGTGCTGGAAGTAGATGTTGTTGAAGCCCTTGACGACGTGTGACTGCGGCAGGTGCGCCTGGAGCAGCTCGGAGCTCGTCGTGGAGCCGTCGTCGAGAGCCTCGATCTGGCCGTCGCGCTGGGGGTAGTAGTTCATGGTGTCGATGACGACCGTGCCGGCGAGCTCGTCGACCGGCACGTCGCGGTACGCCTTGAGCGGGATCGTCACGACGACGAGGTCACCGGCCGCTGCCGCCTCCTGCGTCGTGGCGGCTCGGGCGTGCGGACCGAGCTCGGCCACGAGGTCCGCGAGGGTCTCGGGACCCCTGCTGTTGCTCAGCACGACGTCGTGTCCGGCCGCGATCGCGAGCCGGGCGACGGTGGCGCCGATGTTGCCGCTGCCGATGAAGCCCCAGGTGGTCATGCCACGTCAACCGCCGGAGTGCCCGGCCCATTCCGAGGGCCAGGTGGTCCCGCCGATGGTGCGGCGTCCGGTGGGGTCATCACCCCCCCGGACGCAGGACGATCCGCCGGTCCATGCGACGGGCGTCCCGCGCCGCGGCACCGAGGGCGTATGCCGTCCGCTCCTGGCGGTGGGCCAGCACCGTCAGTGCGTCGTGGCGTGGGAGAGGCGCAGGGTGAAGCGCGCGCCTCCCTCGGCGGCGTGCCCGGCCTCGACGGTCCCGCCGAGCAGCTGGGCGAGCCGCCCGACGATGGCCAGGCC
Source organism: Terrabacter sp. RAF57 (assembly GCF_052113925.1). Taxonomy (NCBI): domain Bacteria; kingdom Bacillati; phylum Actinomycetota; class Actinomycetes; order Micrococcales; family Intrasporangiaceae; genus Terrabacter; species Terrabacter sp. RAF57. The sequence goes on from NZ_JBFRDT010000008.1 coordinate 58,295, forward strand.
GAGGCCGGTGCCGACAGGGCGGATGCCGCGGTAGCGCTCGTGCAGCACCGACGGCTCGAAGGCGACGGCGAGGTCGTCGTCGGTCAGTCCCGGACCGCCGTCGCGCACCTCGACGACGGCCACGTCCGTGGGGGAGCCGGGCTCGCGGCGCACCTCGACGACGATCGGGCGGCCGGAGGGCGTGACCCGCAGAGCGTTCTCGAGCAGGCCGTCGACGAGCTGGCGCACCCGAGCCGGGTCGGTGACCGTCCACACGTCTCCCACGGCCGGGACGAAGGCGAAGGGCACGCCCACGGCGGCGCACCTCCGGGACCAGACCGACTCGACCTCGTGGCCGAGGGCGACGAGGTCGGTGCGTTCGGGGTGGACGCTCGGGCTGTCGGCGCCGAGCCGCGCGAGGTCGAGCAGGTCGCCGACGAGCCGCTCGAGACGCTTCGCCTCGGTGAGGACGACGCCGCCGACCCGGGCGGTGTCCTCGGGAGGGACGACGCCGCTCGCGAGCGACTCGGCGTAGCCGCTGATGCCGGTGAGGGGCGTGCGCAGGTCGTGCGACACCGAGAGGAGGAAGTCGCGCTGGCGGCCCTCGGACCGGGACAGCGAGCTCGACAGGGAGTTGAGGGCGCTCGCCACCTCGGCGACCTCGTCGGGACCCTCGACCGGCACCCGGACGTCGCGCTGACCGGCCGCGAGGGCGTGTGCCGCGTCGGCCGTCCGTCGCAGCGGCCGGGACAGGCGCCTCGCGACGGCGACGCTGACGACGACGGCGACGACCGCGCCGATGGCGAGCGCGAGCAGGACGCGGCGCACGAGCCGGTCGGAGTCGGCCGTCGCGTCGGACCTGCGCTGGACGAGGATGATGCCCCCGGCGTCGGTCGGCCGGCCCTCGACGAGGACGAGCGTGCCGCCGAGGTCGTCGCGGGTCGAGAGGGTGCGGCCGGCGAGCAGGGCGTTCTGCCGGGCCGGGGTCAGGGCGTCCCGGGCGAGGGCGCTCGTCGAGGTCACGGCACCCCCGCGTCCGACGCTCGCGGACTCGATACCCAGGGCGCCCAGCGTGCGGACCGCCTTGTTCTGGGCCGCCCGCGCGACGACGCCCGAGTCGGCGCGCTCGGCGGCAGCGTCGGCGATGCGCGAGAGCGTGCGCCGGGCCGAGTCGTCGGCGGACGTGCGGGTCAGCCCGACGGCGAGCAGGCCGGCCAGGAGAGCCGTCAGGACGGCGATCCCCACGGCGAGCAGGACGATCCGTCGCGACAGCGTCCCCCGCGAGCCCGTCACGGTCGCGGCCCGTGCTCTCGTGCCTCGTCCGCGGCAGGGGCGGCGCCCTCGTGCGGAGCCCGCGCGGCGGCATACCCGACGGAGCGGACGGTGCGGATCGGGCTGGCGCCACCGAGCTTGGCGCGCACCTGGGCGACGTGGACGTCGACGGTGCGCCCGCCGGCGGTGGCGGCATACCCCCAGACGTCGCTGAGCAGCTGCTCGCGCGTGAAGACGACCCCCGGACGACGCATGAGGTGCGTCAGGAGGTCGAACTCCGTTGCGGTCAGGGCGATCTCGCGCCCGGCGACCCGCACCTCGTGGCTCGTCAGGTCGATGCTGAGGTCGCCGGCGCTGAGCACCGCGGGCGCCTGGGAGTCCCCGCGGGTGCGTCGCAGCACGCCCCCGAGCCGTGCCACGAGCTCCCGCGGGGAGAAGGGCTTCGTGATGTAGTCGTCGGCGCCGAGCTCGAGGCCGACGATGCGGTCGACCTCGTCGTCGCGGGCCGTCACGAAGAGGACGGGGGTCCAGTCGCCGCGCCCCCGGAGGCGGCGACACACCTCGATGCCGTCGAGGACCGGCAGGCCGATGTCGAGCACGATGGCGCTCGGGCGCAGGTCGCGCGCCGCGTCGAGGGCGCTCGCCCCGTCGGCCACGACCTCGACGCCGTAGCCGGCGGCCCGGAGGTTGATCCGCAGCACGTCGGCGATGGCCGGCTCGTCCTCGACGACGAGCACGAGACCGCGGCCGGGGTCGGGGTCGGGGTCGGCGCGACGGTCGGGGCCGGGCTCGGTGGACACGATCGCAGCGTAGTGAGCGCCGGCGGCGCGCACGTCACGCTCGTGTTCGGGTCGTGTCAGGGGACGAGGCGCTCACTCGGGTGGGACGGGGCGCTCACTCGACTGGGCAGGCGACGGCGGCGGGCCCCGACCCACGCGGCGGCCCCGGCCACGACGAGCACGACGAGCACGACGACCACCACGCCCCACCACGACCCGGCCTCGGCGGCGAGCCAGGCTTGGACCACGGCGAGCCCGACCGTCGCGTAGAGCACCGCCCAGAGGGTCGACCCGACGACGGCGGCCGGCAGGTACCAGCGCAGCGGCATCCGCATCACGCCCGCGGTGAGGTGGATCGCCGTCTGGATGCCGACGGTGAGGTAGGACAGCGTCACGGCGAAGGGCCCGAAGCGTCGCAGCAGACCCTCGGCGCGGGTCGTCAGGTCGCCGTGCGTGCCGCGGTAGCGACGCCAGCCGGCCACGGCGCCGCGCCCGACCCAGTAGGTGCCGTTGGACCGCACCATGGCGCTCGCGAAGAGCGCGAGGAACGCCTGCCAGAAGGGCAGCGCGGCCAACGTGTCGAGCATGGCCTCAGCCTAGGCGGGCGCTCGGGCCCGGCCCGCCGAGGGCCACGCCCCGTCAGCGCGGGCCGAAGTCGACCTCGGCTGCGGGCACGACATCGCCCGTGCGGCCGGGCGCGTCCGACCAGGACCAGTAGGTGTTGGTGTGGGCGATGACCTGCTCGGGCGCGACGGGGACACCCCACTGTCGAAGGTCCTCGGTCGTGTGGGCGTCCCCGACGAGGGTCGTGTCGTAGCCACGGACGAGAGCGCCGTGCAGTGTCGAGCGGATGCAGGCGTCGGTCTGGGCGCCGGTGACGACGACCCGACCGACCTGGTGCTCGGCGAGGACCGACTCGAGGTCGGTGTCCTCGAAGGAGTCGCCGTAGCGCTTGTGGACGAGCGGCTCGGACTCGGCACGGGCCAGCTCGGGGACGTACTGCCAGCCCTCGGTGTCGATCGGCATGTTGTCGTCGGAGTGCTGCACCCAGATGACGGGGACCTGCTCGTTGCGCGCCTTGTCGACGAGGGCGTTGATGCGGGCGATGACGCCGTCGCGGTCGTGCGCGCCCGAGACGACGTCGTTCTGGACGTCGATGACGAGCAGTGCGGTGTTGGGGCGTCCTTGCAGGGTGGTCATGGTGGCTCGCACCTCCGGGTCTCGGTCTGCGTCCTCGCTCCGACGACGCTACGCCTGCCCGCCGACGGCGTGGGCTCTCAGGGCGCGACGAGGAGACAGAACGGGTGGCCCGCCGGGTCGGCGAGCACGACGAGCGGCTCGCCGTCGTCGTCGGTGCGGTCGAGCAGCACCTGCGCGCCCAGGGAGAGCGCCCGGTCCCGATGACGCTCGAGCTCGGCGACGCTCGGCACGGCGTAGTCGACGTGCAGCTGCATCGGCACCTCGTGGCTCGGCCACGTCGAGCGCGGCAGCGGACCGTCGACCTGCTGGACCGCGAGCCGCCGCACGCCGTCGGCGTCGAGCAGGACGAGCCAGTCGGCGTCGTCCTCGGCTCCATCGGCCGGGGGCTCGTCGCCGGGCCGGTAGTGCAGGCCGAGCAGCGCGCGGTAGAACTCGGCGAGGGCGCGGGCGTCCTCGGTGTCGAGGGCGGTGTGCATGAGACGCGGGTATGCCGGCTGCTCGGTCACGGGTCCTCCTCGGTCGCGGTCGCCACCCACCCTAGAAGTGCGGCGCGAGCAAACCCCCGAGTGCACCCACCGGACAACACACCGAGAAGGTCGCAGCGCACCGGGATCGGATCACGGGGTGTTCCGACCTTCTCGGTGTGTTGCCGGGGATGGGATGCTGGGCCCGCCATGACGAACCCGACCCACGCCGCCCGCGAGCTCACCATCACGTCCGCGTCCAACCCGCGCCTCAAGGGCCTGCTCGCGCTCCGCCGCCGTCGCACGCGCGAGGAGACGGGCCAGACGCTCGTCGAGGGCTACGAGGAGATCGGCCTCGCCCTGTCGGCCGGCGTGCGGCCCGGCACCGTCTACGTGTGCGAGGAGCTCTTCAGCCCCGCCGGCCGAGCCGGCAGCCAGGACATCGGCCACCAGACCGACCTGCTCGGGCGACTGCGTCACGACCGGGTCGAGGTCGTGCACCTCAGCCGCAGTGCCTTCGAGAAGGTCAGCTACCGCGAGGGACCGGACGGGCTCATGGCCGTCGTCGACCGCATCGGCGTCTCCCTCGGCGACCTGCGCGTCGACGGGCCCGACCACCTGACCCTGCTCAGCCAGGGCGTGGAGAAGCCCGGCAACCTCGGCGCCATGCTCCGCACCGCCGACGCCGCGGGGGTCGACGCCGTCGTGGCCGCCGACCCCGTCACCGACTGGGGCAACCCCAACGTCGTGCGCGCCAGCAAGGGCACGGTCTTCGCCGTGCCGGCCGCGAGCGCGACGACGGCCGAGGCGCTCGACTGGATCGCGGCGAACGAGATCCGTCTCGTCGTCACGACGCCCGAGACCGACCTGCTGCACACCGACGTCGACTACACCGGCCGCGTCGCCATCGCCGTCGGCAGCGAGAAGCACGGCGCCGACCGCACCCTGCTCGACGCCGCGACCCATCGCGTCCGGATTCCCATGCACGGCAAGGCGAACAGCCTCAACGTCGCCGCGTCTGCCGCGATCGTGCTCTACGAGGCGGTTCGTCAGCGCGACGCCCGCTGACCGCGCGGGCCGTGGGAGCCCGCGGGACGGCATACGAGATGACGCCCAGGTTTCATTCATGTGACGCGTGTGACGAGCCCCGCAAGAGACAGGGAGGGGTGGTCAAGAGCACCCCTTGGCGTGTGTCACGATGTTCTGTATGCGAGTTGACCACGTCTCCTATGCAGCGGAGGCCGGTGGCCTCAAGGCCACAGCCGCCCGACTGTCCGAGCTCATCGGCGTCGCGCCGGTCGACGGAGGGGTGCATCCCCGGTTCGGCACGCGCAACGTGATCTTCCCCCTGGCCAAGGACCACTACCTCGAGGTCGTCGAGGTGCTGGACCACCCGGCCTCCGACAAGGCGCCCTTCGGGCAGGCCGTCCGTGCCGCCTCCGAGGCCGGCGGTGGCTGGCTCGGCTGGGTCGTCGCCGTCGACGACATCGCCGTGGTCGAGCAGCGCCTGGGCCGCGAGTCGGTCCCGGGCAACCGGCACCGCCCCGACGGCACCGAGCTCAAGTGGCGCCAGCTCGGCATCAAGGGCCTCATGGCCGACCCCCAGGTCCCCTACTTCATCGAGTGGGACGACATGACGGTGCACCCCTCCGCGGGCGCCGACACGTCGGTCTCCATCGACAACCTCCAGATCGCCGGGGACCCCAAGCGCGTGCGCGAGTGGCTCGGCCCGGAGGACACCTTCGACAAGGGCGGCATCGACTTCACCTTCGTCGCCCCGCACGGCACGCCGGGTCTGCTGTCGGTCACCTTCGACACCCCGGCCGGCAAGGTCACCATCTGACCGAGTCACCAACTCGCACGCGAACGGCGGTCACCCTGAGGGGTGGCCGCCGTTTCGTCGTCCCGAGGGCGTATGCCGTGTCGCGGGTCGGGCGGTCGCGCGCGGTTCGGTTACGGTGCCTGAATGCCGCTGGAGCTGCCGGTRCCGGGACGCGACCATCGAGGGGCCGTGCCTTCCCTCGACCTGGAGCCGCTGCCCCGCGAGGTCCGCGCGGCGGTGGAGGCGATGGTCGCCGGGCACGAGGTGTCGCTCCGCCGCGACGGACGCGAGATCGGCGTGCTCGTGCACCGCCCGAGCGTGCTGGTGGGCACCGTCGTGGGCGGACCGGAGCCGGAGCGGGCCGGTCGCGAGGACGACGAGGGTCGTGGTCCGGAGCGCGTGCCCGAGGGCGTCCTGGTCGTGGCCACGGCGACGAAGCTGTCGAAGGCCGCTCGCCAGCGACTCTCCGACGAGCTGGGCGACGGCTACATCGTGCTCGACCTGCTCAGGGCCCCGACGAGCGCCGACGTCGTGCTGACCCACCCGGTGAGCCCGCAGCTGCTCGGGTCGCTGCGCGGGATGTTCCCGCAGGCCCGGATCATCGTGACCGAGATCGAGGACGACGAGCTCGGCGTCAGCGCACCGGGGCCCGTGAGCCGGCTGCTCGACGCCGGGGCGTCGGCCTACCTGCCGCCGCGGCCACTCCGGGAGGTGGCCGCCAACGTCCACGCCTACCTGACCGGCTCCGGTGCAGCGCAGCTGACGTCGGGCAGCCCGGCGGTCGCTGCCCTCCCGTCGGCAGGTGAGGAAACCACACCACCCGGTTGAGGTACTCGGACTCCGGTTTCCATGCTGTCCTGTGAAGGGACATCTCTTACAGAGGTGTGAAGCCCGTTCGCCGTCAGCACGAGGGCGACCGAAGCATGAGGCCAGAGGTGGTCGGAGCGTCACTCCGGGCTGCGGTCACTCAGCACTCGACGCAGAACTCGTTGCCTTCAGGGTCGGCCATGACCACGACGTCGCCGTCGCTGCCGGTCACCGTCGCGCCGAGGGCGACGAGGCGCTCGACCTCGGCCTCGACCGTGTCCATGGTGCGCAGGTCGAAGTGCTGCCGGTTCTTCGCCGTCTTGCCCTCCGGGACGGGTTGGAACCACAGGGTCGGCCCACCCCAGCCGGCCGGCTCGACCCAGGCCCGCTCGTCCGTGCTGTCCTCGTCGACGTTCGAGCCGAGGGCCGCGGCCCAGAAGCTCGCGAGCCGCAACGGCTCGGCGCAGTCGAACGTCACCGACTTCACGAAGGCCACCATGCACCGAACCTAGCCGCCCCCGGTCGCCACCACCCCTTTGAGGTATCCGCGCCGCCCGACTCGCCGTCGGGACACCTCAAACCGGGGCGCGGGGACCAGCGGCGGTCAGCGGTGCCAGCGCTTGAGGCGCAGGGAGTTGCTGACGACGAGCACGGACGAGAGGGCCATCGTGGCGCCGGCGATCATCGGGTTGAGCAGGCCGAACGCGGCGAGCGGGATCGCGGCGGTGTTGTAGCCGAAGGCCCAGGCGAGGTTCTGCTTGATGATGCGCAGGGTCTCGCGGGAGAGCCCGATCGAGTCGCCGACGGCGTCGAGGTCGGTGCGCACGAGGACGATGTCGGCCGAGTCCATCGCGACGTCGGTGCCCGAGCCCATCGCGAGACCGAGGTCGGCCTGGGCGAGGGCTGCGGCGTCGTTCACGCCGTCGCCGACCATGGCGACGACCCGTCCTGACTTCTGCAGCTCGGTGACGACGGCGTGCTTCTGCGCCGGCAGCACGTCGGCGCGCACGTTGGAGGCATCGATGCCGACCTGCTCGGCGACGCTGCGCGCGTTGGAGGCGCTGTCGCCGGTCAGCAGGTAGGGCGTGAGGCCGAGCGCCCGGAGCCGGGCGATGGCGGCCTTGGACGAGTCGCGCACCGTGTCCTCGACGGTGAGAGCCGCCTGGGCGACGCTGTCCCAGCCGACGTAGACCGTCGTGCCGGCGTGGCTGCGGGCGTGCGCGACGAGCTCGGGGTCGACGCTCTCGAAGAGGACGGCCTTGCCGACGGTGACCTCGGTGTCCTTGATCCGCGCGGTGGCTCCCTCGCCGGGGTTCGACTGGAAGTCGCGGATGCGCGGCAGGTCGAGCTTGGCCAGTCGGGCGCCGTCGACGACGGCCTGCGCGATGGGGTGCTCGCTGCCCTGCTCGACGGCGGCGGCCGCGGTGAGCGCCGCCTTCTTGGACAGCTTGCCGCGTACGGCGATGCTCCGCAGGCGCAGCTCGCCGGTCGTCACGGTGCCGGTCTTGTCGAGCACGACGGTGTCGACGCGGCGCGTGTCCTCGAGCACCTGTGGGCCCTTGATGAGGGTGCCGAGCTGGGCGCCGCGACCGGTGCCGACGAGCAGGGCGGTCGGCGTGGCCAGACCGAGGGCGCAGGGGCAGGCGATGATGAGCACCGTCACGGCGACGGCGAGCGACGTGCCGAGGTCGTGGCCCGTCAGGAGCCAGGCGACGAACGTCACGACCGCGATGACGAGGACGACGGGCACGAAGATCGCGGAGACGCGGTCGGCGAGGCGCTGAACGTCGGCCTTGCCGGTCTGGGCGGTCTCGACGAGACGCTGGATGCCGGCGAGCATCGTGTCGGCGCCGACCTTGCGCGCCTCGACGACGATGCGTCCGGTCGTGTTGATCGAGCCGCCGGTGACGTCGTCGCCGGGGGAGACGTCGACGGGGGTCGACTCGCCCGTGACGAGGCTCGCGTCGACGGCGCTCGACCCGTCGCGCACGGTGCCGTCGGTCGCGACCTTCTCACCGGGCCGGACGACGAACTGGTCGCCGACGACGAGCTGGTCGACGGGGATGCGCAGCTCGCTCGTGATCCGCGACTGCGGGTCGATGCGCAGGACGGAGACGTCCTTGGCGCCGAGGTCGAGCAGCGAGCGGAGGGCGTCCTTGCCGGAGTCCTTGGCGCGCGCCTCGAGGAAGCGGCCGACGAGCAGGAACGTCGTGACGACCGAGGCCACCTCGAAGTAGAGGTGCATGCCGCCCTGGAGCAGCTCGACGACGGAGTAGCCCCACGCCGCGAGCACGCCGAGCGACACGAGGGTGTCCATCGTCGAGGCGAGGTGTCGGGCGTTGACCGCGGCGGCGCGGTGGAACGGCCAGGCGCACCAGAAGACGACGGGCGTCGCGAGGAGCAGCTCGAGCCAAGGGCTCGCCCCGAAGGTCGGGAGCACCATGGCGAGCAGCAGGACGGGGATCGTCAGTGCGATCGCGACGACGAGCCGGGGCTTGAGGACGTCCTGCGCGGGCGTGTGGTCGAGGTGGTTCTCGCCGGAGCCGCCGTGACCGGCCTGACCGTCGTGACCGTCGTGACCTGCGTGGCCCCCGCGCGCAGTGGGGGGCGTTGGAGTCGTCGCGGGACGGGCGTCGACCTTCGTGGTCGCGGCGGTGTCGCGGACCTTCTGGCGGGCCAGCTCCTGGGCCCGCAGCTTCTCGAGCAGCGCACCGGCGGCAGGCCTCGCGACCTCGCCACCCGCGGAGCCGGCCGGGGCACTCTCGGGCGACACGGCATACGTGCTCGGGGCGGTGGGGGCCGGCGGCGCAGGGCGCGCGCCGTCGATGACGGCGGCGCCGTAGCCGGTCTTCTTCACCTCGGCGACGATCTGCTCGACCGTGACGGGAGCGGTGAACGAGACGAGTGCCTTCTCGGTGGCGAGGTTGACGGTCGCGGACTCGACGCCGGCGACCTTGGACAGCTTGCGCTCGATGCGGGCCGAGCAGGAGGCGCAGGTCATGCCGGTGATGGCGAGGCGGACCTCGTCGGGGGTCCGGTCGGCCGTGGTCACCGGCGCCTGGCCCTCGGTCATCGGAGGCTGTAACCGGCCTCCGCGACGGCGTCCGCGACGGCGGACGGGTCGAGGGGGGCCTCGCTCGTGATGGTGACGGGGGAGTCCTCGCCGGGGTGCAGGTCGACCGCGACCGCGACGACGCCGGGCAGCGCCGACAGCTCGCCGCTCACGGCGGCGGTGCAGTGACCGCACGTCATGCCGGTCACGGTGATCTCGGTCTGGGTGGTGGTGCTCATCGGGTGCCTCCTCGGGCGGTGGTCGGTTGGGGTGCTCAGCTGCGCACGAGTCGGGCGATGGCCTCCGAGGCCTCGCGCACCTTCTCGGCGGCGGCCTCGTCGGACTCGCGGGCGGCGTCGACGACGCAGTGGGCGACGTGGTCCTCGAGCAGGCCGAGGCTCACCGCCTGCAGCGCCTTGGTGATGGCGCTGACCTGGGTCAGGATGTCGATGCAGTAGGTGTCGGTGTCGACCATCTTCTGCACGCCACGCACCTGGCCCTCGATGCGGCGCAGCCGCTTCAGGTAGTCGTCCTTGCTGCCGGTGTATCCAGCCATGGCACCTCCTCGTCGTGGTCAACAGGATACCCCTCTGGGGTATTCCCCCCGTCACGAACCGCCGAGCAACTCCTTCGCCAGCCGCTTCGGCGCCCTGGCCAGCCAGGCGTCGGTGACGACCTCGCGGATCTCCTCCACGGTGAGCCTGCCGAGGTCCCGCTCGAGCAGGAGCACGGCGTTGTAGCCGTTCCAGTGCGGCGTCGTGAACCACGGCGAGTCGGGGTCCGAGACCATCGACTCCTTGTCCTCGGCCGTGCACGAGAAGGCGAGCACGTCGACGTAGGGCTCGCCCGTCTCCGGGTCGAAGGCGTCCTTGCGCGGGCCGCGGGCGAAGGCGAACGTCTTGCCCCTGACCTGGAAGCTTGGCCGTCCGCCGGCAGGCGGGTCGCGCGTCACCTCGGGCAGCGCGGCGGCTGCCTCGTCGATGTCGCTGAGCCGGGCGGGGCGCGAGCGGGCCATGCCCTCGCACGTTAGCCCGCCGGACGGCATACCTGAAGGGGCCACGCGGCCACGGCCACGCGGCCAAGGACGAACCGGGCGTCGGGCTCCCCGGCGGGCACGCCGGCGGACGGTGGGGCGGATCCGGCCAAACCGGTCACGAAAGTCGCGGTTCGGGCGTATTTTCTGGGGTGAGCAGCCCACCTCGATGTGTGGGGGTTAGCGTGGCCGTCTCGGGGCTCAGACTCAATCTTCTCGGTGCTCCGACGCTCGTCTCGGGAGACGATCCCGTGGCGCTGTCGCCGGGTACCGCGGTGCTCGTCGCCTATCTCGCGCTCGCACCGCGGGAGGGGCGCCAGCGAGCGGTCGCCGCTGCCCAGCTCTTCTCCGACTGCCCCGAGGACTCGGCCCGCCGCCGGCTCAACACCGCCGTCTGGCGGCTGCAGTCCGAGGTGCGCGCGAGCACGGGCGTCGAGCTCGTCGGCCGCTCCGGTGGACGGTCGGTCGCGTTGAGCCCGGCCGTGCCGATGACCGTCGACGCCGTGCACTTCGAGGACCTGCTGGCTCCCGTCCTGCGCCGCAGCGTCGTCGACCTCACCGACGACGACGTCCGTCGGCTCGAGGACGCCGTCGCGCTGCACCGGGGCCGGCTCGTCGAGGTCTGCGACGACGAGTGGGTGCTCGGCGCGCGCCACCGCATCGAGACCCTCTACCTCACCGCCCTCGACTACCTCGTCCAGCACCACGGGTCCCGCGGCGACATCGCCGCCGTCGACCGCTACGGGACGCTCGCGCTCGCCATCGAGCCGCTGCGCGAGGACATCCACCGCCACCTCATGGGCGCCTACGCGGCGTCGGGCCGGCACGACCTCGTCGAGCGACAGTTCGAGCAGTGCCGCCTGACCCTGCTCGACGAGCTCGGCGCCGACCCGATGCCCGAGACGGTCGCGCTCTATGCCCGGATCACCCGGGGCGACGCCGGCCAGGCCGCCTCGGTGGCCGCGCTCGTCGCCGAGCTCGAACGGGCCCGGCGCGAGGTCGTGCGCCTCGCCGAGATCGTCGACCGCGCGCTCGACCGCCTGCACCGCATGCCCTGACGGGCACCGAGGGCGTATGCCGTGTCGCCGGGGGAGCAGCACGGGTGACCTCTCGACGTGGCCGGGTGGGCAGGACTCGGCCTCTCGACCGTGGGGGTCGGTGGGGGTCGGTGGTGAGCCAGCGGTGAGCAGGCGGTGAGCGGGTGGTGATCGGGGGGCGGGGGTCTCGTGAGCGGTCGGTGATCGGGGGCCGGGACGCTCGTGCCTGAGCAGAAGGGTCACGGCCTGGTGATGCGAGCGTGGAGGCGGCGATTCCTCGTCGACGTGTGGGCCGAGCCCCGCGACGTCGACTCGCTCCCGGCCGTCATCAGGGCCCGGGTGCGCGACATGGCCACGGACGAGGAGACCTACGTGGGATCGTTCGCCGAGATCGAGCAGATCGTCGAGGCACGCCTCGACGACGACGGCGTGGCCCCGAGGCGTTGGGAGCGACCGTGATCCGCGAGGTCAGCGAGGCGCTGCGCGACGTCATCCACCGGGCCACCCCCGACCTCGGTGCGTGGGTCGTGCTCCACTCGCTCTCGCAGGGCGACAAGACGGCCCTACCGGACACGAAGGGCATCCTCGCGCTCATCGCGGTTGCCGAGCACCCACACCTGCGCAACCGACCCCTCGTCGACGGCCTCACCGGGCTCGTCCGCGCGCCCCTGTCGCTCCAGCTGACCTACCTCGTCACCTACGTCGGCGACCACGACGAGGCGCAGATCCGGCTCGGTCGCATCGTCCAGGCCTTCCACACGACGCCGATCGTGCGTCCGCCGGACCTGACGCCGCCGCTGTCGGACGAGGTCGAGAGCATCGCCGTCCGGCTGCTCGCGCCGAACGCCGACGAGCGCAACCAGGTGTGGGGGTCACTGGGTCGGGCCGGGCGGCTCGCCCTCTTCTACGAGGTCGACGTCGCTCCGGTGCCGGTCCTCGAGCGCGAGGGCCGCGGCCGGGTGCGCGAGCACCGCATCGACTGGGTGGGGGCGACGTGAGCCTCCCGCCGGCACCGCCGCACCTCGCAACGGTCACGACGACGCTGCGCCACACCGTGCGCCTCGTCCACGCCTCGACCGGGGCGCGGCTGCGCGGCCTCGACGCCCACCTCGAGCCGGCCCCAGCAGGGTGGACCGTCCGCGTGCTCCCGGACGTCCTCGTCGTCGCCGTCCGCGCCGACGCCCCGGTGCCCGCCGTGCCACCGAAGGTCGTGGTCACCCTGACGGACGGGGCGCTCGCCGACGTCCTCGTCGTACCGCCGCTCACGGGTCGACCCCCGCGCACCTTCGTCGTCGACCTCACCGCACCCGAGGTCGAGGTCGTCGTCCACCCCGTCCCCTCGACCCTGACCGTCGTCCTCACGACCCCGTCGACCGGAGCGCCACGGACCGGTGTCGCCGTCACGGCGCGCGCGACCTCGGGTCCCGACCCGAAGCCGAGCGTCGCGCTCCCCGAGGTCGATCCGGGCACCTACCGCTCCGCGCCCGTCGAGTGGACGGCCGCCTTCACCCCGCTCGACCTCCTCGTCGGCGGCCAGCCGCTGCGTACCCTCGCCGTCGACGTCTCGACGTCGACCACCACGGCCCACCTCGTCGACACGACCTGACGGACCGCGCCCCACCCACCAAGAGAACCGCACCACCCGACCGCTCCACCCGAACCGCACCACGACCGAACCCATCCGCACCGCACCCCCACCTGAACCGCACGACAGAGCACGAGCCGAGGAGGGCACCGTGACGACCTACCTTTCACCCGGCGTCTACGTCGAGGAGGTCCCCTCGGGGCCGCAACCGATCGCAGCCGCCCCCACGAGCGTCGTCGCCGTGCTCGGCACGACGCGTCGGGGTCCCGTCAAGGAGCCGACGCGCGTCACCGGCTGGGCCGACTTCGTGCGGACCTTCGGGGCAGCGACGTCGCGGGGCTTCACGGGGGAGTCGGTCTTCGGCTACTTCGAGAACGGCGGTCCCGCCGCTTGGATCGTCCGGGTCGACCCGTCGACCGGCGCCTCGTGGACCGTCTTCGACGTCGCGGGCACGGAGAGCTTCGACATCGAGGCGAGCTCGCCCGGCACGTGGGGCAACGACCTGTCGGTCGCCGTCTCCGCCGACGAGTCCGCCGCGTCGGGCTCCTTCTACCGCGCGACGACGACGTCGGCGACAGGCGCCATCGCGAGCGGTGGGGCCGGCACGATCCCCGTCGCCTCGACCGCGGGGCTCAAGCCCGGCGACACCGTCGCCCTCGTGGCTGCGCCGACGAGCGGGTCGGTCGCGGCACCCCCGACCGCGCTCGTCACGGCCCTGACGACGACGTCGATCACCGTCGGCAGCGCGAGCGCCGCCGTCACCCTCCCGGCCGGCTCGGTCGTCGCGAGCGCGGCCGCCGCGGCGGCCACCTCGGTCTTCCTCCCCTCCGGCAAGGGCTTCAAGAAGGGCGACGTCGTCGTCGCCGTCGCCCCCAACGGCACCCGCACGAGCGCGGTGGTCACCGACGTCACGACCGCCGGCAGCGGGGTCACGCTGACCCTCGACGCGTCCCTCGGGGCGGTCCCCGGTGCGGCGTTCGTCCAGCGCCGCACCGACTACCGCGCCACCGCGACGATCGCCGGCACCCCGGCCGGGTCGCCGCCGTCGCTCAACGTCTCGGCGTCGGCCCTCGCGTTCGACCGCCCGCTGACGGCACCGATCGCGTCCGAGCTGACGGCGAGCGGCGTCGAGCACGCGGCCGCCCGCCTCGCGACCGGTGACGGCCGCACCGCCTCCTGGCAGACGAACCGCTTCGTCGTCGTCGGCGCCACCGCCGGCCCGAGCGGCCCGGTCACCGTCAACGCGGCGGTCACCGCGGTGCTGCTCGCGGACTCGGGCCTCGGGATCACCGGGCTGTCCGCGGCCGACGTCGGCAACGCGTACGGCTTCCTCCCGGCGGGCGCCAAGGTGACGTACACCGGCGCGGGCCCCACGCCCGCCGTCGTCGCGACGCGCACGGCCGGAGGGTTCACGCTCGCACCCGCTCCCGTCGCGACCGACACCTACACCGATGCGACGTTCACCCTCCAGGCCGACGCCGACGACGGCATCGCCGTCCGCTCCGCCGTGGCGCCCAGGGTCGGCGACGTGCTCGGTCTCGGGACGGCCTACGCCCCGATCACGGGGGTCGACGCGGCCGGGGGTGACACGTACGTGCTCCAGTTCGCGGCAAGCACGGCCGTCTCCAACACCGCCCAGGCGCGTTTCCCGCTGTATGCCGTCGAGTCGGCCTCCGTCGTCGCCGCGCGGTTCACGCTCGCGGTCTCGGTCGGCGGTGCCCTGGCCGAGACGTTCGGCGGCCTGTCCCTCAGTCCCGACCACCCGGCGTACTTCGCCAAGGACGACGTCGTCAACGGCACCTCGTCCCTCGTCACCGTGACCGCACGCGCTGGTGGCGCCCCGGCGGTGTCGCTCGCGGCGGCACCGTTCTACACGGCCGTCGACCGGATCGGCGCCGACAAGGCGCCGACCAACGACGACTTCCGCGCCGGGCTGACCCGGCTCGAGGAGGTCGCTGAGCCGGCCATGGTCATCTGCCCGGACGCGCTGACGCTCGACGACCCGCTCCTGCAGGCCGACCTCGTCGGCCAGGTCGTGACGCACTGCGAGAACTTCCGGCGCTTCGCCATCGTCGACGCACCCGACCTCGACGACACCGACCTGCTGTCGTGGCGCAACACGACGCTGTCGAGCACGTATGCCGCCCTCTACGCGCCGCACCTGCAGATCGTCACGATCGATCCCGACTCGATCGACCGCTTCACGACCGTGCCGCCGTCGGGCTTCGTCGCCGGCGTCTTCGCCCGCACCGACCGGCTGCGCGGCGTGCACAAGGCGCCCGGCAACGAGACGGTCACCGGCATCGTCGGGCTCTCGCAGGCGTACACGCAGCGTCGCCAGGACCTGCTCAACCCCGGCGGGGTCAACCTCATCCGGGCCTTCCCGGGCCGGGGCACCCGACTCTGGGGTGCCCGCAACGCGACCGACGACACGACGTGGCGCTACGTCAACGTCCGACGACTCTTCACCATGGTCGAGACGTCCGTCGACCGCGCCACCCAGTGGGTCGTCTTCGAGCCCAACACCGCCCAGACGTGGATCCGCGTCAAGGTCTCGGTCGAGAACTTCCTCGACCAGCAGTGGCGGGCGGGCGCGCTCGCGGGCACGAAGCCCGAGCAGGCCTATCGCGTGCGCGTCGGCCTCGGCGAGACGATGACCGAGACGGACATCGACCTCGGGCTCATCATCACCGAGGTCGCGATCGCGCCGGCCAAGCCCGCTGAGTTCGTCGTCTTCCGCTTCAGCCACAAGCGGCTGTCCGAGTGACCCGCCGTGACCAGCCGCGATCAGCCGACACGAGTACGCCGCCTGAATCCTCTTGTGAGCCAAGGAGCCTGACATGTATCCCATGACCACCCTGCACTTCACCGTCAGCTGGGGCGACCGCCAGCAGACCTCGAGCTTCTCGGAGGTGAGCGGGCTGACGATGGAGGCCGAGGTCGTCGAGTACCGCGGCGGCGCCGACCCGCAGTTCTCGACGCGCAAGCAGCCCGGGCTGCGCAAGTTCTCCAACGTGACGCTCAAGCGCGGCATCGCCCCGACGGAGGCCGGCAACGGTCTCTTCGAGTGGTACAACTCCATCACCATCGGCGCCGTCGAGCGGCGCGACGTCACGGTGAGCCTCCTCAACGAGGAGCGCGAACCAGTCATGACGTGGAAGATCAAGGAGGCCTGGCCGGTCAAGATCGAGGGCCCCGGCCTCAAGTCGACCGGCACCGACGTCGCCATCGAGTCGGTCGAGTTCGCCTGCGAGGGCATCGAGATCGAGGCGAAGTAGCCGATGCT
Source organism: Terrabacter sp. RAF57 (assembly GCF_052113925.1). Lineage (NCBI taxonomy): Bacteria > Bacillati > Actinomycetota > Actinomycetes > Micrococcales > Intrasporangiaceae > Terrabacter > Terrabacter sp. RAF57. Next base: position 74,611 of record NZ_JBFRDT010000008.1, read on the forward strand.
CCCGCTCGCCTCACCCGCGCTCGTGCCGTTCACGACGGCGCACTTCGTGCTGGCCATCGACGGGCTCGCGTCCGTCAGCTTCAGCAAGTGCACCGGGCTCGCGGGTGAGGTCGCCGTCGAGGAGTACCAGGAGGGCGGCGAGAACCGCTTCGCCCATCGCTTCCCGACGCGGGCGTCCTTCCCCAACCTCGTCCTCAACCAGGGCGCCGGCCCGCTCCAGGAGCTGTGGGACTGGTTCTACGAGTTCCACGTGACCGGCGTCGTCACCCCGCGGGACGGGACCGTCGTGCTCATGAGCACCGTCGAGGGTGCCCTCGCGCCCGTCCGCGTGTGGGCCTTCACGCGCGGGTGGCCGGTCAAGCTCACCGGCCCCGACCTCGACGCGCAGAGCTCGGCCGTCGCCGTCGAGGCCGTCGAGATCGCCCACCACGGGCTCGTCCTCAAGAAGGTGGTCTGAGTGCCCGTCGTCATCGGGGAGATCGTCACCGAGGTCGTCGTCGCGCCGAGGACGGATGCAGCCGGGCCCGCCCCCGATGCGTCGCTCGACGACGCGGCCATGGAGGCCCTCGTGCGCCGCGCCGTCGAGCGCGTCCTCGAGGTGCTGCGGCGGGAGTGGGATCGATGAACCTCACCGCCACCCAGCTGACGAAGCTGACCATCGACGCGTACGCCGACCTCACGTTCGAGCAGCCCACCGGGCTGCGCTGGCAGGCGCTGCTCAACCCGACCGAGCTGTCCTTCTCGCGCAAGAACCTCTACCAGGCAACGCAGTCGGCGGGCACGTCCGCGCCGCAGCAGTCCTTCAGCGGCGGCGAGCCCGACCAGGTGCAGATCGACCTGCTGCTCGACGGCACCGGGGTGGTCGGCGAGGCCGGGGGCATCGGTGAGCTGCTCGACGCACTCCTCGCGCTGACGAAGTTCCAGGGCGACACGCACCAGCCCTACTACGTGCACTGCTACTGGGGGCGGTTCAGCTTCCGGGGGATCCTCACCCAGGCCGACGTGACGTACAAGCTCTTCGACCGGGCGGGAGAGCCGCTGCGGGCCACGGTCAAGCTCTCGCTCAAGGAGGCGCTGTCACCGCAGGAGGTCGCCGCCGAGGACCGGCCCGCCTCGCCCGACCTCTACCAGACGTGGCTCGTCAAGGACGGCGACGCCCTCGACGCCATCGCCGCCCGGGTCTACGGCGACCCGGCCTTCTGGCGCCCGCTCGCGGCGGCCAACCGGTTGACGAACCCGCGCGGCCTCACCACCGGACAGCTGCTCCTGCTCCCGCCGCTGGGGACGACCCGGTGACCGCGCCGACGACCCAGCGCGACCGACCGGCCTTCGAGGTGCGGGTCGGCGGGACGGCGCTCGAGCCGATCGTCGCGGCGGACGTCGTCGAGCTCGAGGTGCACGAGGAGGTCGGCCGGCACGGACGGCTCACGCTCCTCGTCCAGAACTGGGACGCCGACCAGCGCGCCGTGCGGCACAGCGACGACGGGCCGTTCGCCCCCGGAGCGGGCATCGCGGTCTCCGTCGGCTACCACTCGGACCTCACCGAGGTCTTCGACGGCGTCATCGCCTCGCTGACGACGCACTTCCCGAGCGGCAGCCCGCCGGTGCTCCGGGTCGAGGGCCGGTCGCGGTCCGTCCTCATGGACCACCCGCCGCGGTCGCGCCAGCTCGCCGACGTCACCGACGCCGACATCGCCTTCGCCGTCGCCGCCGACTACTCGCTCGAGACCGATGCGGCCGACGGCGTCACGCACACCTTCTGGGCCAGTGACCGGGTCAGCGACTGGGACGCCCTGACCCGTCGGGCCGGCGAGCTCGGCTGGGTCGTCTTCGTCCGGGGCACGAAGCTCGTGCTGCGGCCGCCGTCGGCCGCGCAGGACCCGCTCGAGCTCGACTGGACCCGGTCGCTCGTCGAGCTTCACCTCACCGAGGACCTGACCCGGGCCATCGACACCGCGGTCGGGGTCGGCTGGGACGTCGACGCCGCCGAGGCGACCGAGAGCGAGCAGAGCGCGAGCGCGGCCGACCTCAGCGTCGGTGACCGGCAGACGCACTCGGCCGCCGTCGGCGACGCCGGCTGGCCGCTGCGCGCCGAGCGCGTCGAGTCCGACGCGATCGGGGCCGCCGACGAGGCCGACGCGAGAGCCGTTGCCGCCCAACGACGCTCCGCGCTCGGGCACATCCACGGAACCGGCGTCGTGCAGGGCGAGCCAGGGCTGCGCTGCGACGGCTGGCTCTCCATCGCCGGCGTCGGACGACGGATGTCCGGACCGCACTACGTCACGGCTGCACGGCACCGGCTCTCGGCCCGGGGCTACGTCACCGAGTTCCAGGTGGGCTCGCCGCCACGGCTCGTGCCCCGCGCGGGGGGCGACGTCGGGTCGGCCCGGTCGGGYGACCTCGGACCGGCCCTCGGGCTCGGCGTCGTCGAGGCGCTCGACGACCCGGCCTCCCTCAACCGCGTCAAGGTGCGCCTGCCGTGGCGCAGCGACGGCGGCGACGGCGTCTGGGCCCGTCTCTCGAACGTCGACGCGGGCGACGGCTACGGAGCGGTCATCGTGCCGGCGGTGGGACAGGAGGTGCTCGTCGGTTTCGTCGGCGGCGACCCCGCACACCCCGTCGTCCTCGGCTCGCTCTACAACGGCAGCCAGCAGCCACCCTTCACCGTCGACCCGGACACGAACGCCGTGCGGGCCCTCGTCTCGCCGGACCAGCACACCGTCCGCCTCGAGGACGGGGACGCGAGCGCGGTCACCGTCAAGACCGGCAAGGGGCACTCGATCGTGCTGTCCGACAAGGACAGCGAGGTCGTCATCACCCACCAGGACAGCGGCAACGCGATCCGGCTGTCGGCCGACGGCATCGAGCTGACCGCGGCGCAGGGCGACATCACCCTCTCGTCGTCGTCCGGGACCATCTCGCTCGACTCGCTCAAGCTCGCCGCCAAGGCGTCGGGCCCGTCGAGCATCGAGAGCTCGGCGACCCTCGACGTCAAGGCCTCGGGATCCCTGGGGCTCAAGGGGTCCCTCGTCACCATCAACTAGCCGGGCACACCGGCCCACGAGCGTCACACCAGCGACAGCGCCAGACCAGCCAAGGAGGAGGAGACATGCCGGGGGCAGCACGCGTCGGTGACACCACCGCGCACGGGGGCACGGTCGTCGGACCGGGCGTCGCCACCGTGCTCATCGCCGGGATGCCTGCCGCCGTCGTCGGCGACATGCACGCCTGCGTCATCCCGCCGCCGTCGCACATCCCGGCCAGTCCGTTCGTCGCCGGCTCCGCTACGGTCCTCGTGCAGGGCCGACCCGCGCTGCGCGCCGGTGACGCCTGCGGCTGCGGCGCGTCCGTCGTCGTGGGCAGCCCGACGGTGGTGATCGGATGAGCACCACGGACTACCCGCAGGTCGGCAGCGGCTGGGCGTTCCCACCGCGCTGGGAGCGCTCGGGCGCCGACGCCACCGGTGCAGCCGGTGCCACCGGTGCCGCCGGGCCCGTCGAGCTCGTGACGAACGACGGCGCCGAGCACGTCGGGGAGGCGCTCGTCCTGCTGCTTCGGACGATGATCGGCAGCCGCGTCATGCGGCCTGACCTCGGCGCGGGCGTCGACCGCTACGTCTTCGAGCCGCGCACGTCGGAGGCCTGCCACCGGCTCGCCGACGACGTCCGCCGGGCCCTCGTGCTCGGCGAGCCGCGGGTCATCGTGGACGCCGTCGAGGCGGTGCCGGCCGGCGAGGCCGATGACCGGGTCGACGTCACCATCGAGTTCCGGATCGACCGGCACCGGCGGCCGACGAGTCTCGTCGTGCCCTTCTACCTGGCCGGTGCGTCATGACCGCTGGCGGGCGCACCCCCGAGCAGGTCGCCGCTGCGATGGCCGCCGCCGCGCGCCTGACGCCCTACGACACCGCCGGGACCTGGGCCGACGTGCTCTTCGCGACCGACGCCGACGGCGTGACGGCGCCCGCGCCGGCAGGTGCCCCCGACCGCGAGCTGCTCGCTGCCCTCGCCGCCGAGTACGCCGCCCTCGACGAGCACCTCGCGACGTTGCCGGAGCGCACCCGCCGGACGTGGCTCGAGGACCTGCTCGGCATCGGCCGGCTCCCCGCACTGCCCGACCGCGTCATCGCGCACGCGACCGTCGACCCCAAGGCGGCGCCTGCGGTGCTGCCTCCGGGCACGCCGCTGCGCGGCGGCAAGGACGCCTTCGGCAACGAGCGCCGCTACCTCACCCTCGACGCCCTGACGGCGCACGGCGCGGCCCTCACCGGAGTGCGGTCCTTCGCGCCCGGCGACCCCGTGCGCGCGCACGGGGTCGCGGCGGCGGCCCCGGACTTCCCGCTGCGACCCTCGGCCGGACCGGAGGCCACGCACTCCCTGCGGATCCACTCGCCGGCGCTGTCCTTCGAGGGCGGTGACCTGACCGCCGAGGTGACCTTCACGGGAGCGGCCGGCGCCGAGGGCCTGTCTGCGCTCGTGTGGCGCTGGTCGCGGGCCGACGGCACGACGAGCGGGACGACGGGCGGCCTGGCCTCCGGGTCGACCGTCACGGTCACGCTGACCGGTGGGTGCGGGGCACCGGACGGCGAGACCCCGTGGATCGAAGGCGTCGTCACGTCGGGGACGGCAGTGCCCGTGGGGTTCTCGTTCACCGGCGTCACGGTCCGCGTGACGGACCGGACGGCATACGTCCCGGAGGCGGCCTTCTACAACGACGGCGCGGTCGACGTCACCAAGGAGTTCCAGCCGTTCGGGGCCGTCGCGAGGCGCGGCGACGCGTTCTACGTGCGTTCGGACGAGGCGTTCGGCAAGGCGCTCGCGACCGTCGAGGTCGCGGTGCAGGTCATGCAGGAGGGCGGGGCGCCGCTCTCGTCGTCGGCCGGCGGCACGGGCATCCCCGTGTGGCTCGCCGACACCCTCAAGACGCAGCTGATGAGCATCAAGAACACTCTGGGGTCGCAGTACGCCTCCGTCGAGACGCAGTGGACGTCGATCTACGGCGCCGTCTCCACGACGACGACCCCGTCGGTCGTGTGGCAGCGACGCGAGGACGGGGCGTGGAAGCAGGTCGGGACGGCGTCGTCGAGCTTCGGCACGCTGTCGGCGCCGGTGAGCGGGTCGGCCGTGGCGTCCGAGACCTTCGCGGTCGCGGGTCAGCCCGGCCACTACCTCCGGGCCTTCCTCGCCCAGGGCGACTTCGGCTGGACCGACTACCAGGCCAAGGTCGCCGACTTCGCGACCCGCGCCGTGGCGGGATCGAGTCCGAAGCCGACGATGCCGCCTGTGCCGGTGCCTCCCATCGCGTCGGCCGTGACGGTGCGCTACACGACGACTCCGGTCGAGGCCACGCTCGTCGAGTCGAGCAGCGGCTGGCGGCGTCAGGGCCGCGTCGGCGGAGCAGCCGGTCGCTTCACGCCGTTCCGGCTCGTCGTGTCCGACCTCGGCGCGACGGCCATGGTCGCCATCGGGCTCGAGCTGCCCGACGCCGCCCTCGGGTCGAGCGTCTCGCTCTACCTCGACGTCGACTCCGCCTCGCCGTGCGGCAGCTCCGACACGGTCATGGCCTCTTGGCAGTTCTGGGACGGCACGACGTGGGCGCCGCTCGCCGTCGCCGACGGCTCGCACCAGCTCCGCGAGGCGGGTCTGCTCCGCTTCGTCGCCCCGCGCACGTGGGCCGCCGGCTGCGACGACCTGTCGGCCGACACCGGTCGCTGGGTGCGGATCGAGACCGACCAGCCGGACCGTCTGGGCGTGCTGCTCGCCGTGGTCGTCGACGCCGTCGTGGCCGAGTTCGTCTCCCGGGCGATCGATCCCGGCCTCGACCCCAGCTCGGCGGCGGCCCTCCCGGTGGGCACGATCAAGGGCACGCTCGCGCCGGTCCCCGGCGTCAAGAAGGTCACCAACCTCGCGTCCGTGCGCGGCCGTGCGCCCGAGACGGACGCCGACTACCTTGCGCGTGCCTCGGCGCGGGTGCGCCACCGGGACCGGGCCTTGACCCCGTGGGACCTCGAGCAGCACGTCGCGCTCGCGCTCCCCGAGGTGGCCGCCGTGCTGTGCCTGCCGCACACCGGCAGCGACGGGCTGCGCGCGCCCGGCCACGTCGGCCTCGTCGTCGTGCCGGACCGTCCGCTCGACGTCGCGCCCCGGCCGTCCGTGAGCCTCGCGGGCCGCGTCGTGGGCCTCGTGCAGCCCCGCGCGCCGATCGGCGCCGTGCTCCACGTGCTGTGTCCTGACTACCGTCCCGTCACCGTCGCCGCATCGATCCGGCTGCGCCCGGGCGTGGCGGCGCTCACGGGCACCCAGGCGATCACCGCGGCCCTCGAGCGGGTGCTGCACCCGACGGGAACCGTGCCCGTCCGCTGGGGCCGCGACCTCTACGCCTCGACCCTCATCGCCGTCCTCGAACGGCAGCCCGACGTCGACGTCGTCCTCGACTTCGCCCTGCACGACGGCTCGGGCGGACCTGTCGAGGTCGTCACCGTCGACCCGTGCCGTGGGCTCTACTGCTCGTCCGGCGACCACCACCTCTCGTGCGAGGAGCAGCTGTGAGTCCCAGAGCGGGCACCGGGCCGTCCACCCGGCAGACCACGCCGATCACGCGCTTCGTGCCCGTCGCTCCCGACGCGGACTGGGAGACCGTGCGGGCCCGGATGGTCGACCACCTCACCGGGGCGGCGACGCCCGACTGGACCGATCACAACGCCGCCGACCCGGGCATCACCCTGCTCGAGGTCCTCGCCTACGGGCTCGCCGACCTGCACTACCGGACCGCCGAGCGCCGCCTCGACGACTGGCCGCTCGAGGTGCGTGCCTGGGACGCCGACGCCGGGCGGCACTGGGACGCCACGCTTCCCGCCGGGCGATGGGACCCCGAGGCCGACCCCTCCGACCCGGCGCTCGCCGCCGCCGACCTCGCGCCGCTGTCGGCCCTGGCCGACGTCCTCGCCGCACCGGCGACCTCCGCGACGGTGCTCGAACCTCTCGTCCGTGCGTGCCGGTCGCGAGCCGATGCGGTCGCCCAGCTGTCGGCCGAGCCGTGGGCGAGCGCCGTCCGGGCCGCCGACCGTCCGGCGATGGTCGCGCTGATGCGCGCCCGGCTCGTGCGCCAGGTCGCGCAGGAGCAGGCCGGCGTCGTCGCGTCCGCCGTGGCAGCCGCGCAGGCGGCCGTGGTCGCCGCCGCCCCGCGACGGGCCGACCCCGACGCGCCGCTCGACATCGAGGCGATCGACGCCGCGGCGGCCGTCGAGCTCGCGTGGTCCCTGCCGCTCTGGGACGAGGAGGTCGTCGCCCTCGTGCGCCGTGAGCGGAGGCGACGGTCGCGCGAGGTCCTCACCGACGGCCTCGACCTCGTCCGCGCGACGACGGCCGACACCCTCGCGGCCACCCGCTCGGCCCTGACCCTCGCCGGACTCGACGCCGACGAGGTGACGTATGCCGTCGCGGCCGCCCCGCAGGCGGCGGGCCTGCTCCCCGAGGACCTCGAGGACGAGCAGGGCCGCTCGCTCGTCTGGCCACCGCACCCGGTGCAGGCCCTGACGTGCGAGCCGGTGACCGCCGACGACTACGCCCGGCGGGCGCGTGCCCACGCGGACGTCGTGCGCGCCTGGACGGTCACGGGCCGTTTGCCCGGCATCGCGTGGAACGGGCTGCCCACCGGCGCCATCGAGTCCGTCGCCGTCGACGAGCACGCCGCCGCGCTGACGCTCGTCGTCGAGAGCCGCACCGAGCCCACCACGCCGGCACGCCGTGACGCCTTGCTGCGCGAGGTCCTCACGACGGCCATCGGACCCGAGGCGGGCGCACCCTTCCCCGACTGGCGCGACGACGTCGACGACCTCGAGCCGCGACGCGTCGTCTGCGACGAGGTGGGCGCCAGCCTCCTCGAGCGGGCACCCGTCCTCGTCCAGGCGACGCTCGTCACCGAGGTCGGCGCCAACCGGGAGGCCGTCGTCGACGACGCCCGGGCCCGGATCGCCGCCTTCTTCGAGCGCGGTCGACCGGAGACCTTCGCCCCCACCCCGGCGCCGGTCGTCGACGGGCCCTGGCCCCGCCACGACCAGCCCACCCTCGGCTGGGTGCCCGGCGAGGCGGTGCGCTTCACCGAGGTCGTCGAGGCGATCGTCGGCAACCCGCTGGTGCGCGGCGTCGAGGACCTCGCGATGAAGGTCGAGGGTGACCCCGACTTCCTCGCGGCGAGTCACGGCTACCTGCCGATCCCGCGCAACGCGGTGCCCCGGCTCGCGGACGCCCGCTGCATCCGGGTGCGCTTCTCGCTGACGAGCCGGTGCGGCGATGCGTAGCCCGGGGCCGGCGGGCCCGAGCACCGCCCCCGCGCGCGGGCCCGACCACACCCGTCTCGCGTCTCAGCTGCCCGCCGTCTACCAGGAGGACGAGGCCTCGTTCGCCCAGGTCGACGCCTACCTCGGCCTCGCCGACGAGCTGAGCCACGCGGTCGTCGAGCACCTCGAGGACCTGCTCACGGCCCTCGGGCCCGACGCGACGCTGCGCTGGCCCGCCGACCTGCCCCTCGACGCGGGGGCCGCGGCCCTCGTCGCGCACCACCTGGAGACCTACGACGAGGTCGCGCGGTGGGCGAGCGTCACCTTCCCCACGAGCTGGCCGGGCACGGAGCGTGGCCTCCAGCAGCGACGCGAGCTCCTCGCCCGCTGCACCCGGCTGTGGCGCCGCCGCGGCACGCCGCGTGGCTTCCTCAGCTGGTTCTGCCTGTGGTTCGACCTGCCCGCGGCCGGCCGGCCCTACCTGCTCGAGCACTTCAAGGCACCGGGCGCCGGCCTCACCGCCGAGCCCTGGACCGCGACCCTCTTCGTCCCGACGAGCGTGCCCGTGCCGAGCACCGGTGACCCGTCGACGGCGAAGGGCTTCGTCGACTGGGAGCGGCGCGAGGAGGCGGTCGACTTCGTGCGGCGCTACGCCCCCGCGCACGTCGACCTGCGTGTCTGCTTCACCGACCCTGCGGTCTTCACCGACCTCGCGGTGCTCGCGTCCCCGCCGACGCTCCCGGCCACGCCCACGGCGGACGAGGTGACGGCATACGCCATCGCCGTCCAGCAGCAGCAGGCCGACCTCAACGCGCTCCTGTGCTCCGTCGTGTCGGTCGTGAGCCACGCGAGCGGCATCCACCTCTACGAGTGCATCGACGCCGGCCGAGGCATCGACCGCCTCGGCGTCGGCCTCCTGCCGACCGATTCGACGACGTGAGTCCCGAAGGGAAACCAGCGATGGCAGACAACCAGTACCCCGTCTTCGTGGACGGCCAGACCCTCACCGAGGCCGAGCTCAACGACCTCAGGGACTTCCTCCACCAGCGCGACCGCCTCGTCGGGCGCCTCGTCGGCTTCGGCGTCAACGCCGGGCTGAGAGGCACGGTCTCGACGCCCACGACCTTGGCCGTCGGGCCCGGGCTCGCGATCGACCAGCGCGGTGAGCCGCTGCTCCTCGGGGTGGAGCAGACGCTGCCCCTGCCGCCTGTCGCCGAGTCGGTGACCTATGACTTCGTCGACGGCACGGCCGAAGGGTTCAGCGTYGTCCTCGAGTCCACCGACGCGATCGAGCCCACCCCGGACTGCGGCGAGTCGGGCTGCGCCGGGCACGCCGAGCTGCACACGCGTGGGGTCGCGCTTCGCGTCGTCGCCGGTCGGGTGACCGGCACGCGGATGGACTTCGCGGCCGAGCCGCTGCTCAGCGTCGAGCCGATCCGGCTCGCCCTCGACTCGTCGCCGATCAATTCCTACCCGACCCTGCGCAACGCCATCGCCGCCCGGCTGACGAACGGCACCTCGCCCCTCGTCGACCCCACCCTCATCGCCAGGCTCCAGGCCACGTCGATCGCGAACTCCGACACGGCTGGCGTCAAGGGCTACAAGTGCGGCTGGCTCAACATGGTGCTCTTCGCGACCCTCGACCTGCTGCGCGTCCGCGCCCTGCTCGCGCTCACCTGGGACCGCGACACGACGCGACCCGGGGTCGTGCTCGGGTGGGTGCACCAGATCGCCAGCACGTGGGTCTTCGACTGTGCCTACCGGCACGCGTGGGAGCCGCCGCGGGGGTTCACCGAGGCCTTCCTCGGCGGGTCGTGCACCGACCCGGCGGGTGCCTTCCGCGACGAGGTCGAGGCGCTCCTCGCCGGCTACGCGCCGCCCGACCCGGCACCGGTCGGCGACCCCAAGCCGCCCATCGCCTGCCCCGTCGGCTCCATCCGCGTCGGCGACCGGTGCGTCAAGATCGTCTTCCCGCCCAAGGAGATTCCCGACAAGTGGCGGCACACGTGGGCCTTCGACCCGCGCGAGCCGGTCTGGAACCCGCCGATCAAGACCTGGGAGCGGCCCGACGTCGTCTACGAGCGGCAGCCCATCGACGTGCTCGGCGAGCAGGAGTTCCCGCTCACCGACTTCCTCGGCCACGACGCGAACGACGTCAGGACGGTGCTCGGCGGCTTCATCACGGGGCAGGGAGCCATCGCCGACGTCCGCGTCATGTCGGCCGGGGACGTCATGACCCTCGACGGCTACGCGCCCGCCGGTGGCTTCGCGGCCTCGGACTCCGTCGTGCTCGGCACCGACGCGAACGGCGTCGTCGTCTCGACGGGCCGCGTCCCGACCGTGCAGAACGTCCGGACCGTGGGGTCGGCGCTGCCGGCGGCCGTGGGCGCCGCGACCGAGGCGATGGCGGCGGCCACCGAGCTCCGCGGCCTGTCGACCGGCTTCGAGACCCGCCTCGGACAGCTCGACCAGTCGGTCTCCGGGCTCGGCGGCTCGATCTCGACGCTCCAGACCGACTTCACGTCGTTCCGCGGCAGCTTCGACGCGGTGACCATCACGAACCGCCTCGGCGAGCTCGAGTCCGGCATCAAACGGATCGACACGGTGCAGAACCAGATCGACGTCCTCGCCGGCAAGGTCGAGGTCATCTCGAAGTTCGGCGACGGCATCAAGCTCGACCCGAAGGTCGGTGGCGGCGGCGTCATCGCCATCGACCCGAACATCGGCACGCACGTCGGGGGCGGCGTCATCGGCGGCCCCGGCGGCGGGGGAGTGATCAGCGGTCCGGGCGTCGGTGGGATCGGTGGGATCGGTGGGATCGGCGGCGTCGTCGTCAAGCCGTCGGGGCAGGTCGACCGCGAGCTGGCCCAGGGGGTCGCCGACTTCGCGCGCACGACCGTGGACGCGCTGCGGTCGCTGCCCAACCCGCGCAACCGCAGCTTCAGCAGGTATGCCGCCGCGGCCGACCGCGCCCACGCCGCGCTCGCGCAGGCAGTGGCGCCACCGGACACGCCGGAGGAGGCGGTCGAGACGCTCGAACCCGCCGCCCTGACGGCGGCGACGCTCGAGGTCCTCGGCACGCTCCGGACCCTCGTCAAGGCCGCTGGCGTCCCGAAGGACGTCGGTCGGCAGCTCGACGCGCAGCTGCGTGACCTCGGGGGCCTGGTGCCGTGACCGACGTGGCCGTCGACATGCTGCGCCTGCGCGGGCCGGGCGCGCCACGACTCGCGCGCGTCGCGGCCACGACGCTGCCTGCGGCCCTGGACCGGGCCCTGGCCGACGTCGGCGACGTCCGTCTCGAGCACGTGGCCGTGACGCTCGACCTGTCCGTCGACGACTACGACGACGAGACGCTCGCAGTGTTGTGGGCCGAGGCGATCCGCACGCAGCTGCTCGCCGACGGAGGCGGGCGTCGCGACGTCGTCGCGCCGGGTGGGGATCCGGACGCGTCCCGGGGGCCGGGCTCCAGGCTGTCGCCGGTCGACGTCGCCACCGCGGCGAGGCTCTGGAGGGCAACGGCCGGTCCGCGTCCCGCAGCGCTTCCCTCCGCCGTGCTCGCCCTCGCCGACCCCCAGGTGGCGGCGTCGGCCCACCCGCGGCTCGGCGACGCCGAGTGGAAAGCCCTCGTCGACACGATCGAGAGGGCCCTTGCGCCGCAGGCACGTTCAGGCCCTGCAGCCGCGACGGACACGACGCCGTCACGGTCCCCGTCGGACCCGCCCCAGCTGCCTGACGCACCAGCGCCGGACGACGTGTCGACCGGCGACGCACCGACGCCGGAGGCCGTGGCGCCCGCGACGGCGCCGCGCCCTGTCCGTGAGGCCGAGGTGCTCGCCCGGCTCGCGGCCGTCGCCCAGGTCGCGCCCGAGGGCGGTACGCCTGTCGTGCTCGCCGACCTGACCCGGGCGGCCGGCCTCGTGCTGCTCTACCCGTGGCTCGCCGACCACTGCCGTCGTGCCGAGGCGCTGCATCCCCGGCTCGACCCGGTCGACGTACGCGAGCTGGCGCTCGCCGCCGTCGTCGATCCCGACGACCCGACGCTCGCCGACGACCCGCTCGTCCGCCTCCTCGCCGGGCGGCCACCCGGCGAGGAGGCGGACGGGCACCGAGCACGTATGCCGCTCAGCGGAGCCCGCGAGATCGCCGAGTCCGCGGACGGCGTGCTCGCCGGCTTCGCGGGACTGCTGCCGGGCTTCGAGCGGTCGAGCGAGTCCTTCGTGCGGGCGTCCTGGATCGTGCGCGCCGGACTGCTCGACACCGACCGCGACCCGGTGCTGCTCACCGCCGCGACCCACCCGCTCGACGTGCTCCTGCCGCGCCTGCCCTACCCGGTCGGCCTGCTCAAGCTGCCGTGGTCCCCGCCGGTCACCGTGAGGTTCCGGTGAGAGCCAGGCCCGAGCCGCTGTCCGGGACCTCCCGGGCCGCGGGCGGGTCGCCGGAGGTCGCCGAGCTGCGGGCGGCCTTCGAGATCCTCGACGCGCTCGTGGCCGTGCGCATCGAGGAGCGGCGGGGTGGCCCCGCCGGGCGACCGCTCGGCATCGAGGGCGACGGTGAGGGGCTGCCGTCGCTCGACCGCTTCGCCGGAGTGGGTCCGCTCGCCGAGCTCGTCACGCTCACCGGACTGTCCGCCGCCGAGGCGGTCATCCTCGTGGCCGCGGTCGCACCTCACGCCGACGAGCGCTTCGCCGTGCGCTACGGCGCCCTCACGGATCGCCCCTCCGTCGTCGGCCTGACCGGCGAGGTGGCCCGCACCCTCGTCGCCCGGTCGTTCCGCGGGCGGCTCGACGCCACCGTCCTGCTCTCGTCGCAGGGCCGGCTGCGCGCGCAGGGGCTGCTGTCCCTCGACCCGCCCGGCGACCTGTCCGGGGTGCTGCGCCCCGACCCGGCGCTGGTCGCCTGGCTGCTCGGGCTGCCCGAGGAGGCGCCGGTCGCGTCGGCGGACTTCCCGGCCCGCCCACTCACGACCGTCCACACCCTGGCCGACGTCGTCCTGCCCGCGGCGGCCCGCACCCGGATCGACGACCTCGCCGCCCGGATCACCCAGCGCGACACCGTCGTCGACGACTGGGGCTTCGGCGCTCACCACGACAACGCGAGCGGTCTCATCGCCCTCTTCCACGGGCCTCCGGGGACCGGGAAGACGATGACGGCGGCCGCACTGGCAGCGTCGGCCGGCCTCCCGGCATACCTCGTCGACCTCTCGGCGCTCGTGTCGAAGTACATCGGGGAGACGGAGAAGGCACTCGCCAAGGTCTTCGAGCGGGCAGCGCGCGAGCGCTGCGTCCTCGTCTTCGACGAGGCGGACGCGGTCTTCGGGGCGCGCACCGAGGTCGGCGACGCGCACGACCGTTACGCCAACCAGGAGGTGTCCTACCTCCTCTCCCGGGTCGAGGAGCACCCCGGGATCGTCGTGCTCACCTCGAACCTGCTCGCCAACATCGACACGGCCTTCCAGCGGCGCATCCACGTCATGGTCGAGTTCCCCGAACCGGGGCCCGGCGAACGCGAGCGGCTCTGGGCCGCAGTGGCGCCCGCGTCACTGCCGATGGACGCTGCGACCGACCTGCACGACCTCGCGCGCCGCTACCCGCTGACGGGTGCGCAGATCCGCGACGCGACGCTCGATGCCGCCTACCTCGCCGCGTCGAACGGCCGGGTCGTCACGACCGCGCACCTGCTCGACGGCATCCGTCGCCAGTTCGAGAAGGCGGGGCGGACGGTGCCACGGTGAGCACGCCGGTCACGACACGGGCGGGACCGGGTCCCGGCCCGGACGCCGAGCGGGCCGGGGCCGGCTCGACGCGGTCGCCGCGGGATGCCGTCGCGCCGAGGTCACCGGTCGGCGAGGGACCGCCCGTGCTGGGGAGCGTGCCGCGCCCGGTGGGCGATGCCGCCGTCGTCGCGCTCGACCCGGCCACGACCGCCGGCGGCCTGTCGGCCGTGCAGGCCGAGTGGGGCGTCGACGGTGGTGCGGTGGTGCTCAGCGGACGGGGGCCCTTCACCGAGCTGACGGGGCGCGCCGGCTTCCGGTCCGACGGGTCGCTCGACGGCAGCGTCGAGATGCGAGCTCGCGTCGGCCTGCTCGGCCTGCACCTCGGCGAGGCGACCTGGCGGGTCGAGGGCTGGGCGCCCGAGCAGCCTCTGGCGGCCCCGGCCGTGACGCTCCGCGGCACGACGCTCGGCGTCGACCTGCGACCCATCCCGGCGGAGGCCGGCTGGTCGGCGCCCGAGGGCGTCGACGCGCCCCGGAGCGGTGCGCAGGCGACGATCCACCTGCCGGGCGACGCCACACCGCCGGGACTTCCACTCACGCCACGCGTGGCCGAGGTCTACCGGGGACTGCTCGGCGTCGACGTCAGCGGCATCCGTGTCCACCCGGACTCCCCCGTCGCAGGCGCGCCCGCCTTCGTCACCGACGCCGACCTCTTCCTCGCGCCCGGCGTCTACGGCGTCGACAGCCCCGAGATGCTCGCCGTGCTCGACGCCGCGATCAGGGCCGCGCTGGGCGGCCTCTTCGGCGCCGTCACCGGGGAGCCCGCACCGCTCGTGCCAACCGCCCCGCCCGCCCCGGCGGCACCCCCGGCCGACACGACCGTGGTGCCGGCCACCGTCCCGGAGCCCGCCTCGCCGAGCACGGTCGCCGAAGGGGCAGCCGCGCGCACGGGTGAGGCACCCGCGGCCGGTGAGACCGCGGAGCAGGCCACCGCGGCGGTGGCCGGGGCGGGCGCGGCGGGCGCCGAGGCAGGGACCGCGGCGGACGGCATACCCGGCGGTGGCGCGGGGGAGCCGACGGCGGAGGGGGAGGCTGCCCCGGCGGTGGTCGAGCTGATCATGCCCGAGCCGCCCACGACCCTGACCCCCGCGGCCACGGCTCGCGGAGGGTCGGTCGCCGGGGGAGCGCGGAGCGCGGCCGGCGCGGCGCGCGACCTGCCGACAGCCGACGCCAACGTCGCCGACTCCCGCGGGGCCGTCACCGAGCCGGCCGTGGAGACGGCGGCCCGCGCCCGGGAGGAGCTCGCCGCCGAGCTCGGCGAACGGCCCGCTCCTAGCCCCGAGATCGTCGCCCTCTGCGAGCGCATCCGGACGGCGATCCGCGAGAACCGGCCCGAGGACGAGGACCAGCTCCTCGAGACCGACCCCACCCACGAGGCCCAGGCGGCCGGCGCCACGATCACGGGGTCCGTGGAGACGCAGACCGCGGAGGTGGGCAGCAGCTACGACGCGATGGGCTCACCCCCCGCGGGGACGCCCGCGCTGACCCCGACCCCGATCGCCGCCCCCTCGCCGACGTCCCCGGGGATGGGCGTCGACGCCGCGGGTGCCGCCCCTGACCCGATCCCGCCGGAGAACACCTCACTCGACGCCGATGTCGCCGCCACCGACCAGCGCATCGCCGACGCGGGCATCGACACCCGCGTCACGCAGGAGATCCCGGACGGGCCGTTCGCGGAGGCGCGCGCGGCGCGGGGCGAGCTCGGGGAGGCTGCGGCGCGGACGCCGCAGCAGATCCAGGCCGAGCAGCAGCAGGCCATCGACACCGCGCAGGGAGACATGGCGGCGCTGCAGCAGCAGGCGGTCGCTGCGATGCGTGCCTCGCGGTCCGGCACCGTCGGCGCCGTCGGTGGCGCCCAGGGCGGCATGGTCACCTCCGAGGAGCAGACCCGCGAGTCGGTCTCGACCCGCGCCCAGGGCATCTACGACCAGGCGCAGACGCAGGTCAACGCCCTGCTCGAGCCGCTGAGCCGCACCGCGATCGCCCGCTGGGACGCCGGCCTCGCCCGGCTCTCGCAGGACTTCCACGACACGCTCGACCGGGTCAAGCGCTGGATCGACGACCGGCACTCCGGCGTCGGCGGCGCGATCCTCGCCGTCGGCGACTACATCGGCGGCCTGCCCGACTGGGTGACGGACGAGTACAACCGCGCCGAGCGCGAGTTCGGCGACGGCGTCTGCACCCTGCTCACCGACATCTCGAGCGACGTCAACGGCGTCGTCGCCGCAGCGCAGGCCGTCATCAACCACGCGCGCGACGACATCGACACGGCCTTCCGGGCCATGGAGGCAGAGTTCCCCGAGTGGGCGGCGCAGGAGCGGGCGCGGTTCTCCGGGATGCTCGACGGCCTCAGCCAGCGCGTCACCGACGCCCAGACGAGCTTCGTGCGGGACGTGTCGCAGCGAGCCGTCCAAGCGGTGAACGAGGTGCATGCCGAGGCGCAGGCCCGCCGGGACGAGGCCGGCGGGCTCATCGGTCGGGTCGTCGCGGCCATCGAGGAGTTCATCGACGACCCGGTCCGCGCCATCATCAACGGGCTGCTCCGTCTCGTCGGGATCCCGCCGGCGGCCTTCTGGGCGTTGATCGCCCGCATCGAGCAGGTCATCTCCGACATCGCCGACGACCCCGAGAACTTCATCAACAACCTCGTCGCCGGGGTCAAGCAGGGCTTCGAGCAGTTCTTCGACCACTTCGGCACCCACGTGCTGCACGGCTTCTGGGACTGGCTCTTCTCCGGCCTCGAGACCCCGATCCCGATGCCCCGGGACTTCTCGGCGCGCTCGCTCTTCTCCTTCGCGCTCCAGCTCATGGGCGTCACGTGGCCGCGCGTCCGCGAGATCCTCGTGCGGCACATCGGGCCCACCGCGGTTGACGTCATCGAGGCCGCGTGGCAGCTCGTCTCGGTCCTCATCGAGCGCGGGCCCGAGGGGCTCGTCGAGCTCGTCAAGGAGCAGCTGACTCCCGAGAACATCGTCACCATGATCCTCGAGGCGGCCGTGCAGTACCTCGTGGAGACCCTCATCCAGCAGGTCGTCGTCCGCGTCATCGGGATGCTCAACCCGGTCGGTGCCATCGCCCAGGCCATCGACCTCATCTACCAGGTGTGCTCGTGGATCTTCCGCAACGCGGCGCGGATCTTCCGGTTCGTCGAGGCCGTCGTCAACGGGATGGCCGACGTCATCGCCGGCAACATCGGCGGCCTGGCCGCCGCCGTCGAACGCTCCCTCGCCTCGCTCATCCCGCCCGTCATCGACTTCCTCGCCGGCCTCTGCCACCTCGGTGGGCTGCCCGGCGAGATCGCCGATGTCATCACCCGCATGCAGGCGGTCGTCTACGCCGCGATGGACCGGGTCATCGGCTTCCTCGCCGAGCGGGGGCGGGCGCTGCTGGCGCGCATGGGGATCGGCGGCAACCCGGAGGAGGGTGGCCACAACGACGACACCGAGCTCGGCACGACGGTGCGCTTCAGCGCCGCCCACGAGGCGCACCGGCTCTGGTTCGAACGCAGCGGCTCGGGCGCGCACCTGATGGTGGCGTCCACCCCGACGACGATCCCGGACCTCATCGTCGAGTGGAACCGCAGGCTGGCCGCCGACGAGCCCTCCGACCCGGATCTTCGCTCCGAGGCCCGCAACCTCATCATCAACCTGCGCGGCGACGCGGCCACGGCCGACGCCGAGGCGAGCCGGCTCGTCGGCCAGTTCGACGCCGCGAGCCGGGACACGACGCACCAGACCGCCGCACCGGACGACAACGCCCTCGAGTCGAGTGAGCGCTCCATCGCGTCGACGCTGGACCGCCTCTTCACGATCTTCGGCGAGGGCGACCGAGCCCAGCAGATCGGCCAGATCCGGGCGTCGCTCCCGGTGAAGGGGCTCGAGCAGAGCGGGCTCGTCGTCCAGAGCTGGATGGCTCGGTTCATCGAGCCGACGAGGGCGAAGCCCATCGAGGGCGCCGAAGGGCCGGTCTGGAGTGCGGCCGACTTCACGGCGGATGCGCTCCAGCCCTCGGAAGTGTTCGGCTCCGGCACCAACCACGCCGCCCTGCTGAGCTTCTTCGAGGCCGGCGTCGACCGGCGCGGAGGCGCGGACTCGGATGCGTTCCGGTCCTACGCCTTCGAGAACATGTCGGCACCCCACCCGGTCCGTCGTAGGTTCCTCACCTCGCTCGGGTCACGCACCGCCTCGCAGCTGCGATCCCTCGGCACTGACCGCCTGACCGGCACGGGTGACAGCGACCTGCTCACCAAGGTCCGGAGCATCCGCTACAGCTCCAGCGGTGGAACGGGGTACGGATCGTTCGAGCCGTGGCCGAGCAACCCTGTGTCGGTTCTCGTCCACGGAGTGGTGACGAGTGCGGGTCCCCTCGAGGCCTTCCGCGCGTTCGTCCAGGGTTTGACCGTGGGAGCCGTGTCCTATGACGAGTTCCGCGCCGAGCTCGAGCGCGACCAGACGGCTCGGACCTGGGTGGCGGGCCAGATCCGCGACGTCCGGGCCGGCCAGCACGAGTGGCTCCCCGTCTCGATCGGCTACGAGGTGCTCCACCACGCGGTCGAGACGAGCCGGCAGGATCTGAGGCAGGCGCTCGGGTGGATCTCCCTCCTCGAGTCCCTGCGCAGCCCCACCAACGGGATCCTGTGGCGCATCACGAGGGACCCGATCCTCGTCCCGGGCGGTCCGGTGGAGGAAGGCACCCAGATAGGGGCGCAGGGGCACGTTGCCTCACTCTCACTCGAGCGGTTCAGACTCGTGCAGGACGGGCTCACCACGGGGACCGGAGACTTCCACGGCGCCCTGCGCACGTTCTTCCGCCAGAACCGCGGGCTGGAACCGGCTGCCTGGGTCGACGCGCTGCTGGCCCACCTTCCGTCGATCATGTGGACCGGGTCGAACGTCGCGATCCCGGGCGAGCTGCGCTCCAGACCGATCGGTGTCTTCTATGCGATGCCGTCCGGGGTGTTCGCGCCCGACCTGACGGTGGCGCAGGTGCAGGCGGAACAGCAGGCCCGGTGGGAAGAGATCCGAGCGGCTTTCCTCGCAGCGAAGGCAGGGATCCGGTGAGCGACGAACCCGACGACACGGCATACGGCCCCGGGACGCGGTGGGTCGCCCAGCGCACCGGGCGCACACCCGAGGAGCTGACGGCGTCACCGGCCGCGGCGGTGGCCGCGGTCGGCGACGCCGTGCGCGAGGTGGCGGCGCTCGCCGCCCGGCTCGAGTCCCAGGACCCCGAGGTCAGGGCCGCGGCGCAGGCGGAGGCCGACGCCCTGCGCCGGCAGGTCGAGAGCGAGCCGACCACGGGGGAGCGGTTCGGCTCGCGTGTCGCCCAGGTGCTCCGCGACGCCGCCGAGCGGCTCGACCGGCCACGCAGCTGAGCCCGGCCGCGAGGACACAGCAAGCTGCGCCCCGGCGCCGTCGCACGCGGGGACAGCCGGCCGGAGCGGGACTTGCTGTGTCGTGCGGGCCCGCGGGCGTATGCCGTCAGGCGAGGTAGTCGTCGACGAGCCGGCTCGCGAGGGCCGTGTAGGTCTGCGGCGTCAGGGCCACGAAGCGGGCCTCGACGTCGGCGGGCAGCCTCAGCCCGCGGACGAACTCGCGGAGGTCGTCACCGTCGATGCGGCGGCCGCGGGTCAGCTCCTTGAGCCGCTCGTAGGGCTCCTCCATGCCCGGAACCCCCTGTGCGCCAAGGGCCCTCATCGCCGACTGGATGGGCTCGCCGAGCACCTCCCAGTTGGCCTCGAGGTCGGCTGCCATGCGCTCCGGCACGGCGTCGAGACCGGCGAGGCCGCGGCCGACGTTGTCGAGCGCGAGCATCGAGTGACCGAAGGCCGTGCCGATGTTGCGCTGCATGCTCGAGTCGGTGAGGTCGCGCTGGAGGCGGCTCTGCACGAGCGTGCCGCCGAGCACGTCGAGCAGGGCGTTGCTCACCTCGAGGTTGGCCTCGGCGTTCTCGAAGCGGATCGGGTTGACCTTGTGCGGCATCGTCGAGCTGCCGACCGTGCCCTGGCCGCGCACCTGCGCGAAGTAGCCCATCGAGATGTAGGTCCACACGTCGGTACAGAGGTTGTGCAGGATGCGGTTGAAGCGCGCGACGTCGGCGTAGAGCTCGGCCTGCCAGTCGTGGCTCTCGATCTGCGTCGTCAGCGGGTTCCACGTGAGGCCCAGTCCCTCGACGAAGGCGCGCGACACCGCGGGCCAGTCGACGTCGGGCAGCGCGAGCGCGTGCGCACCGAACGTGCCGGTCGCGCCGTTGAACTTGCCGAGGTACTCCTGCCCCTCGATGCGGCGCAGCTGCCGGCCGAGGCGGTGCGCGAGGACGGCGAGCTCCTTGCCCATCGTCGTCGGGGTCGCGGGCTGGCCGTGGGTGTGGGCGAGCAGCGGCACGTCCTTGAGCTCGCGCGCCAGGTCGGAGACCTGCGCGACGAGGGCCTGCGCCCGGGGCAGCCACACCTGCTCGACGGCGCCCTTGACCATGAGGGCGTAGGAGAGGTTGTTGATGTCCTCGCTCGTGCAGCCGAAGTGGATCAGCTCGGCGAGACCCTTGTCCTCGTCGGCCGGGGCGATCGCCGTGAGGCGCTTCTTGAGGAAGTACTCGACGGCCTTGACGTCGTGGACGGTGACCCGCTCGATCTCGCCGAGCTCGGCGACCTCGTCGGTGCCGAAGTCGTCGACGACGGCTCGCAGCGCAGCGATCTCGTCGTCGGTGAGCTGCCGCACGCCCGGCACGACGCCGTGGCTCGTCTGGTGGATGAGCCACTCGATCTCGACGTGCACGCGCTGCCGGTTGAGCGCCGCCTCCGACAGGTGGTCGACGAGGGGCGCGACGGCGCCGCGGTAGCGACCGTCGAGCGCCCCGAGCGCGATGGGCGGGGTTGCGTCAGCGAGCGAAGCCATGCCGCCATCCTCCCAGAGCGCGGGGAGTGGTTCGTATGCCGTCCGGCGCGGTCGGTGGGTGCCGCGCGGTCCGGGCCCAGCGGCATACGCCCTCGGTCCGCGGGGACCTCAGTCGGTGGTGCGCTGCTCGGGGAGCTGCATGACGGAGAACGTCTCGCCCTGGGGGCCCGCGACGAGCGCCATCCGGCCGTAGGGGGTGTCGAAGGGCGGTTGCATGACGGTGCCGCCGAGGGCCGTGAGCCGGTCGGCCGCCGCGTCGGCGTCGGCGACCGCGAAGTAGGCCATCCAGTGCGACGGCACGTCGGCCGGTGCCGCGTCCGGGATGGCGCCGATGCCGCCGACGGGCTTGTCGCCGTCAAGCGTTGCGACGGAGTACCGGAAGCCGCCCTCGCCGATCTCCTGCAGGCGGTAGCCGAAGACGTCGGAGTAGAAGGCCTTGCTCGCCTCGTAGCTGCGGCTCATCGACTCGGCCCAGCAGAGGGACCCGGGCTCGTCGACGAGGTCGGTGCCCGTGTGCTCCTTGGCCTGCCACAGGCCGTAGGCGGCCCCGGCCGGGTCGGCGCCGACGGCGAGGCGACCCACCTGCAGGACGTCCATCGGCCCGAGGAAGAAGACGCCGCCCGCCGCCCGGGCGCGCTCCGCCGCGGCGTCGACGTCGTCGGTCGCGAGGTAGACCGTCCACGCGCTGACCTGGCCCGGGTCGTCCGGGTTCTTGGCCATGGCGCCCGCGACGACGTGGCCGTCCTTGCGGGCCATGACGTAGCCGCCGGCCTCGGGCGGGAGGTCTTCGAAGGTCCAGCCGAAGAGGCTGCCGTAGAAGTCGCGGGCACGGTCGAGGTCGTCGACCATGACGTCGGCCCAGCACGGCGTTCCGGGTGCGAAGGACTCCTCGTGGACGGGCACGGGTGGCTCCTGGTGTGTTGGTGTCGTGATCAGTCGAGGTCGGGGACGAGGAGCGAGAACACTTCTCCCTCAGGGCCGCTCAGCACCGCACCCATACCGTAGGGCCCGTCGAACGGGCCCTGGAGCAGCGTCGCGCCGAGGTCGAGCGCACGCGCCAGGCCCGGCACGACGTTGCGCGTCGCGAAGGACGCCACCCAGTGCGGCGGGATCTCGGCCGGCCACTCGCCGTCGATCTCCGCGAGGCCGTAGGCCGGGTTGCCGTCGCCGGTGTGCGCCGTCGCCCAGCGTGGGCCGCCGGCTTCGGTCTCGTCGGTGAACTCGTGGCCGAAGACGCCGAACTGAAAGTTCTGCACCATCTCGTAGTCGCGGGTGAGCAGCTCGTTCCACGTGAGCGACCCGGGCTCGTCGAGGATGCCGCTGCCCGGCAGGTCACCGGGCTCCCAGACGCCGAAGTACGAGCCGCCGGGGTCGACGGCGATGAGGGTGCGGGACAGGGCGCCGATGGAGACGGGCCGTCCGAGGGTGCGTCCGCCGTAGGCGTGGATGGCTCGCGCCGCGACGTCGATGTCGCCGACGCGGAGGTAGGTCGTCCACTGGCTGGGGATCGCCGCCGTTTCGGGCTTGCGGCTGATGCCGGCGACGGGGTGGCCGTCGAGGAGCGCCATCGTGTAGCCGCCGGTCGCGGGGTCGCCGGCCAGCCAGCGCCAGCCGAAGAGCTCGCTGTAGAACGTCTGGGCGCGGGGGACGTCGCTGACGAGCAGGTCGACCCAGCACGGGGAACCATAGGGATAGTCGGGCACAGTCAGATTCAGGTCTCGCATCGGGTCAGGGCTGCTCCGTGTCGCGCTGGGAGTGTGCGCGTCCGGCCAGCCGGCCGTCCAGCTGGTCCCTGACGTGGTGAAGGATGCCATGACAGGCCGCCTCCACCTCTGCGAAACACCGGGCGAAGTGCTCGGGACCGCCGTACCAGGGGTCCCCGGTCTCGAGGGTGCCGGCGGCGACGGCCTCCGGGTCGAACTCGCGCACGAGCCGGATCTTGCTGCGGTTGTGCGGGGTACGGGCGAGCCGCTGCAACGTGCGCACGTGTCCCTCGTCCGAGGCGAGGACGAGGTCGAGGTCGTCGAACTCGTCGGGGTCGAACTCTCGGGCCCGGTGCCGTGAGCCGTCGTAGCCGTGCTCGGCGAGGACCTCGACGGTGCGCGGGTCGGCGTGCTCGCCGACGTGCCAGTCGCCGGTGCCGCTCGAGCTGACCCGGACGTCCTCGGCGATGCCGGCGTCGTCGACGAGGCGCTGGAGGATCACGTGACCCATGGGAGACCTGCAGATGTTGCCGCTGCACACGAAGGTGACGTGGAGTGGGCGAGACGACATGGTGCCCATTGAACACCGCGGATCGGGCCCCGAGGCCCGAAGCGCGGTCACACCTCGTCACGGTGTCGCCGAGCGGGTGGCGGAGGCCTTCGCGTGGCCGGTTCTGGGGTTGGCTGTGTGGCCAGTGGGGCTGTCGGTGGCTGGTGGGACGGTGTGACCATGACGACGACCGCGCACCCGTCCGGCGTGGGGGCCAGTGCCCCCGAGGCCCTCGAGTCCTGCTTCGCCGCCTGCGTCGCCGCCGGCGACCTCGACGGCATCGTGGAGTTGTATGCCGCCGACGCCGTCGTGAGCCTTCCGCGCGGTCGCGAGGCGGCGGGCTCCACCGCCATCCGCTCGGCGTTCGCTGCCGCATTGGCTGCGGGCGTCCTCGGTCCGGTCGGTGAGCCGGCGCAGGCGGTGTCGGCCCGCGCCGTCGTGACCGGCGGGCTCGCGATGACGACGTCGACCACGCCCGACGGCACGGTGCGCACCCAGGTGGCCCGCCGCACCGTCGACGGACGCTGGGTGTGGGTGCGCGACGGCTCGCGACTGCGCGACGTCGAGGCCTGCCTCCCCGCGCCGTCGGGCGACCTGGCGGTGGCGTAGTTTCACTCTGTGACCGATGCACCCCCAGGCTCTGAGGCGCCCGCCCCGGCCGCTCGTCGGTCGCACTTCGTCGACCTGACGCCGCTGCGGGTCAGCCCGCCCTTCGCCCGGCTCTGGTTCGGTAACACGCTCGCCGGCATCGGCACGTTCGTCACCAACACCGCGGTCGGCCTGCACATCTACGACCTGACGCGCTCGACCTTCATGGTCTCGCTCGTCGCGTGGTTCTCCCTGCTGCCGATGATCCTCGCCGGGCTCTACGGCGGTGCCATCGCCGACCGCTTCGACCGGCGCGCGGTGGCCCTGTCCGCCTCGACGGTGGCGTGGGCCTCGACCGTGGTCCTCGCGACGATCGTCTGGCTCGGGGCCGAGCAGGTCTGGATGTTCTACGTCATCACCACGGTCAACGCCGTCGCCGCGACGATCGCCTCGGCCACGCGACAGGCGATCACGCCGCGACTGCTGCCCAAGGAGCAGCTGCCCAAGGCCGCAGCGCTGCTCGGCATCTCCGCGGGGATCATGGTGACGGTCGGCCCGGGCATCGCCGGCGTGCTCGTCGCGCGGGCCGGCTACGCGTGGACCTACACCGTCGACGTCATCCTCTTCTTCGCCGGCTTCTTCGGGCTGTGGACCCTGCCGCGCATCCGGCCCGAGGGGGAGCGGCCGACCACCGGTGGCTTCCGTTCGGTCGTCGACGGGCTCGCGCACCTGCGGCGCGCGCCCAACGTCCGGATGAGCTTCATCGTCGACATCATCGCGATGACGTTCGGCCAGCCGATGGTGCTCTTCCCCGCCGTCGGCGCGATCGTCATCGGGGGCGGGTCGGTCACGGCCGGCATCCTGCTCGCGTCGTTCGCCGTCGGCGGGATCCTCTCGAGCCTCGGGTCCGGGCGCGTGACGGGCCTGCGCTGGCAGGGCCTCGCGATCCGCAACGCGATCGTCTCCTACGGCCTCGCCATCCTCGGGTTCGGCGTCGTCATCGCCGTCACCGAGCTCGGCGGGCACGCGGTGCAGTCGATGGACTTCGGCGACGCCAACCGGTGGGCGCTCGCGCTCGCGGCCCTCTGCCTCGCCGTGGCCGGCGGGTCCGACAACATCAGCGCCATCTTCCGCCAGTCGATCCTCCAGGCTGCCGTTCCGGACTACCTGCGCGGTCGCACCCAGGGCGTCTTCACGGTCGTCGTCACGGGCGGACCGCGCCTCGGGCAGATGTTCGCCGGGACGCTCGCGACCCTGACGGCGACGTGGGTGCCGTCCGTCGTCGGCGGTGTCCTCGTCGTCGTGCTCGTCGTCGCCTCCGTCGCGCGGGTGTCGTCCTTCCGCCACTACGACGCCCTCGACCCCCAACCCTGACCCACCCCACCCCACCCCACCCCGCACTCGAGTGAGCGCTCCGTCCCACTCGAGTGAGCGCTCCGTCACACGATCGTGGGACCGGTGTGACGGCCTACTCACTCGACTGTGGTTGGGCGCTCACTCGAGTGGGGGGCTGGGCAGGGGTCAGGCGTCGGGGTAGCCGGTGGGGTTGGCGCTCTGCCAGCGCCACTGGTCGACGCACATGTCCTCGATGGTCCGCTCCGCGCGCCAGCCGAGCTCGGCGTGGGCGCGGGACGGGTCGGCGARCGACTCGGGCAGGTCACCGGCACGGCGGCCGACGACCTCGTAGGGCAGCTCGTGGCCGACCGCCTGCTCGAAGGCGTGCAGCACCTCGAGGACGCTCGTGCCGTGACCCGTGCCGAGGTTCCACGTCGAGACCGGGTCGTCGACCTGGCCCAGCTTGGCCAGCGCCGCGAGGTGGCCGGCGGCGAGGTCCTCGACGTGGATGTAGTCGCGCAGCGGCGTGCCGTCGGGGGTCGGGTAGTCGTCACCGAAGACGAGCAGCTTCTCGCGTCGGCCGACCGCGACCTGGGCGATGAACGGCATGAGGTTGTTGGGGATGCCCTGCGGGTCCTCGCCGATGGTGCCGCTCGCGTGCGCGCCGACCGGGTTGAAGTAGCGCAACAGGGCGATCCGCAGCGACGGGTCGGCCGCGGCGACGTCGCGCAGGATCTGCTCGATCATCACCTTGGTCCAGCCGTAGGGGTTGGTTGCCGCGGTCGACATCTCCTCGGTGAGCGGCGGGCTGTTGTGGCCGTAGACCGTGGCCGAGCTGCTGAAGACGAGCTTCGTCACGCCGTGGCGACGCATCGCGCGCACGAGCGAGAAGGTCGAGACGAGGTTGTTCTCGTAGTACTCGAGCGGCAGCTCGACGCTCTCGCCGACGGCCTTGAGCCCGGCGAAGTGGATGACCGCGTCGATCTTCTCGTTGGCGAAGAGGTGCTCGGTCTTGTCGTGGTCGCGCAGGTCGAACGACCGCACGTCGAGGTGGGTGCCGGTCAGGGCCTCGAGACGGTTGACGACCGTCGGCTTGCTGTTGCCGAAGTTGTCGACGATGAGCACCTCGTGCCCCGCCGCGACGAGCTGGACCACCGTGTGCGAGCCGATGTAGCCGGCTCCGCCGCTGACGAGTACGCGCATGGCGCCACCCTATCGAGGCGCCCCCGGGCGTCGGCAGGCCCTCAGACGAGCGTGAGCTCGGCGATCGCGCCGAGGTAGAGCGCGAGCGGCGTCGCGATGAGAACGGCCGACACGGCATACATCATCACCGCGACGGCGGGGATCGGCAGGCCGGCGATCCGCTCGGCATCGAGCAGCCCGATGCGTGCGGTGGCCACGCGCGTGCTGTCGGCCATCGCCATGGCGCCGGCCGGCTTGGGGCCGCCGGCCATGGCGACGATGGCGCGCCCGGTGCTGACGGCCCCGGCGTGACGGACGGCGGCGCGGTCGGCGAGGACCTCGATGAGCAGGTGCACCTCGCGCAGGGCGTCGTCGCAGCGCAGGAAGCCGGGCATGGCCTCGTGGACGACGGTGAAGAACTCCATGACGAGGTCGTGGCGGGCGCCGAGGTGGGCGCGCTCATGGGCGAGGACCGCCGACAGCTCGTCGGGACCGAGCCGGTCGAGGGTGCCCTGCGTCAGGACGACGCGACGACGGACCCCCGGGACGCAGTAGGCCGTCGGGGTCGTGTGCTCGAGGACGCGCATGTGCCGGTCCGCGCCCTCGCCGGGGACCCCGAGCAGGTCGACGAGGTCGCGGTGGCGACGGCGCGCCGCGCGCAGGTTGCGCCCGACCCGGTCGCCCGAGAGGAGCAGCCGCACGGCGACGACCCCGCTGAGCGCGGCGGCCACGGCAAGCGTCACCCAGTGCTCCGAGAGCCGCACCTGCCGGCCGACGAGCAGCGGGATCGCCGCGGGCGCCGCGAGCAGCGCGGCGAGCACGGCGGCGACGGCGGTCGACTGCCACAGCACGAGCGCAGCCCGGGGCGCGCGGCGCAGCGACGTCGCCCGGGCCAGGACGCGCGGCACCGGCCACGCGAGCAGGACCGCGAGGACGACGAGGGACGCGACGACGAGCACAGTCAGGTGGTGCGGCGGGCCGCAGAGTGGGTCATCGGTCGGTCAGCGCCTCGCGCCGTCGGGGCGCCGCGCCTCGAGCTCGGCGAGCGCGGCCTTGAGCTCGTCGATCTCCTCCGGGGTGGACTCGTCGAGGAAGTGGAGCAGCGCGGTGCGTCGCTTGTCGCCGGCGAGCTCGCCGAGCGTGTGGTGCAGCGACTCCGACGTCAGCTCGGCGCGGGTCGACGCGGCGGTGTAGCGCCAGGCGCGGCCGTCGCGCTCGCGGTGGACGAGGTCCTTCTTCGCCATCCGGTCGAGGACCGTCATGAGCGTCGTGTAGGCGAGCCCGCGCTCGACACCGATCGCGTCGTGGACCTCACGGACGGTGCGCCCCTCGGGGTGGGCGTCCGCGGTGGTCCAGAGCTCTTCCATGACGACACGCTCGAGGTCGCCGAGACGGTTGCGGGGTGTGCTGGGCATGGCGTTCCAATCTACCGACGGGGTGGGTCGGCTTCGTGCGTGCGGTCGCCCGAGTGGGGGACCGGGTCTGCGGTGGTCGGGGACATCGTCCCCGACGGCGGGCGGCGCACCTCGAGGACACGGTCGAACAGGTCGGCCCCGTCGTCGCGGTGGGTCACCATGATGATCGTCTGCGCAGGCGCGTCCGTGCCCGCCACCCCTGTCGTACCCGGTGCGCTGCCGAGTCGCGTCAGGTCCTCGACGACGGCGCGGGCCGTGGGCGGGTCGAGGTGGGCGACCGGCTCGTCGAGGAGGACGACGGGGCGGCCGCTGACGTGCGCCCGGGCGATGCCGAGGCGGGCCCGCTCGCCGCCGGAGAGCCCGCGGCCGGTGGACCCGAGCGTCGTGTCGAGGCCGTCGGGCAGACCCTCGAGGAGGGTCGTGAGGCCGGCGGCGCGGAGGGCGCGCTCCACGTCGGCGTCGCCCGCGTCGGGCCGGGCCAGCGTCAGGTTGTTGCGCAGGCTCGTGGCGAAGACGTGGGTCTCGTCGTCGACGACGGCGATGCGCGCGCGGGTCTCCTCGAGGGGCTGGCGGAGCACGTCGGTCCCGCCGAGCCGGTAGGTCCCGCCCGACGGGTCGAGGTGGCGAGCGAGCACGGCCAGCAGGGTCGACTTGCCGCTGCCGTTGGGTCCGGTGACCGCGATGCGACTGCCGGCGGGCACGTCGAGGTCGGTCGGGCCGAGATCGGTGCGCTCGCCCGTCCACGAGGCGGTGAGTGCCCGCGTCGTGACGCCACTGCGTGCGTATGCCGTGTGGTCGGGCCGGGTGCCCGACGTGTCGTCGAGCGCGGGGCCGGGCTCGGCGGCTGCGTGGCGGGGCTCCGCGGCGACGGCCGGGGCGAGGTCGAGCAGGGCGTCAATGCGGCGCTCGCTGCCGCGGGCCCGGGCGAGGGCGCGCATGGCGTCGACGAGGGGGGTGATCGCCTCGGAGACGGCGACGGGTGTGAGCACGAGGAGTGCCTTGACCGGCGTCGACACGGCGAGGTCCTGGGCGATGACCGCCGTGGCAGCGACCGCCGCGCCGACGGCGACGAGGAAGAGTGAGGCGGCGGCCGCCCGACCGGCACTGATGCGTCGGGTGACGCGGTCGAGGGCGCTGTGGGCCTCGTCGAGCCAGCCGAGCGCCGTCGCCCAGCCGCCGACGGCACGCAGCTCGCCCGACTGGCTCGCCATGAGCTCGCTGACGCGGGTCACCTCGGCGCGGGCCGCGAGCAGCTCCGGCAGGGAGCGGGACTCGAGGCGGGTCGCGAGCAGGCTGATGAGGCAGACGGCGACGCCGAGCCCGAGCATGACGAGGCCGACGGGTCGGGACAGCACGAGGGTGAGCGCGATGGCGATGCCGCCCGCGACGGCTGTCGAGATGACCGGCACGGTGACCCGCACCTGCGCGTCGACGACGTCGGTGAGGTCGTCGACGACCCCGGTCAGCACGTCGGAGCGGCGGCGTCGCCCGAGCCGGGCGGGCGTGAGTGGCACGAGTGCCTCGTAGGCGGAGGTCCGTCGCTCGGCGAGCATCTCGAGCGCGGCGTCGTGGCTCGTCAGGCGCTCCCAGTAGCGGAAGACGGGTCGCGCCATGCCGAAGGCGCGCACCATGACGATGGCGGTGAGGAGGGTGAGGATGACCGGCTGCTGTGACGCCCGGACGATGAGCCAGCCCGAGGTCGCGGTCAGGGCCATGCCCGACGCCGTGGCGATGCCGCCGAGCAGGCCGCCGCGCACGGTGCCGGCCGAGGGCCACCAGACCCGCCGCCGCCGCGAACCGGCGGTTCGAGGTGATGCCGGCACCGACGTGGGGTGCGCGATCACCTCGAAGCGGGCGTCAGGAGAGGACGCGGTGCTCATCGGTCGCCCTCCTCTCCCGCGGTTCGAGGTGATGTCGACAGCGACGTCGCCTCCGGGATCACCTCGACCGAGGAGGCGTCTGCGGCGGCGAGGACGAGGTGGTGGTCGGCGTGCGCGAGCAGCTCGTCGCGGTGCGTGACAGCGACGACGACACGGCGCTCGGCGAGCTCGGCGACGAGGGCGGCGACGTGCTCGGCGCCCTCGGGGTCGAGGTGCGCGGTCGGCTCGTCGAGGAGCAGCAGCGTCTCGGGGGCGAGCCAGGCGCGGGCCAGGGCCAGCCGCTGGCGCTGGCCGGCGGACAGGCCGAAGCCGTCGTCGCCGAGGTCGGCGGACAGCCCACCGGGGAGCGCCGCGACGACACCCTCGACACCGACGGCGCGCAGGGCCTCCCAGAGCTGGTCGTCGGTGGCCGGGTGGCCGATCGTCAGCGCCTGGCGCACCGACCCGGTCGAGAGGAACGGCCGCTGTGTCACGTAGTGCGACGGAGGAGCCTCGACGGTTCCGGCCCCGGGGCGGCGCAGACCGGCGAGCAGGTCGAGCAGCGTCGACTTGCCGACGCCGGACGGCCCGGTCACGACGGTGAGGCCTGGACCCGCCACGAGGTCGAGGTCACGGACGACGGGAGCCGGCGACCCGGCATACGCGTACGTGAGGCCGGCGAGGCGCACCTCCCCGACCCGCCCGGACTCCGGCACCACCCCACCGAACGCGGCGTTCGGTCGCGAACGCGCTGTTCTATCAGTGAGTTCGGCACCGAACGCGGCGTTCGGTGCGGGGGTCGAGGGGGACCCGACTGCGGCGGGGGTGGGGTCGAGCTGGCCGAGGATCGCGTCGAGGGCGACGGCTCCGTCGGCGGCCGCGTGGTACTCCGCCCCGACCCGACGCACCGGCCAGTACGCCTCCGGCGCCAGGAGGATCGCGACGAGTCCCGCGCCGAGCGCCATCGAGCCGTGCGAGAGGCGCAGGCCCACGGTGACGGCGACGATGGCGACGGAGATCGTCGCGAGCAGCTCGAGGGCCGCGGACGACAGGAACGCGATGCGCAGGGTCTCCATCGTGGCGCGCCGGTGCCGGTCGCTGACCTCGCGCACGGTCATGGCCTGGCGGTGGGCCCGGCCGTAGGTGACGAGCGTCGGCAGGCCGCGGACGACGTCGAGGAAGTGGCCGGAGAGCGAGGCGAGGGCGGCCCAGCGGCGTTCCGTCGACTCGGCCGTGGCCTTGCCGATGAGTGCCGCGAAGACGGGCAGGAGCGGCAGCGTCAGCGCGACGACGAGCGCACTCGGCCAGTCGACGACGACAAGCGTCGCGATGGCGAGGACCGGCACGACGGCTGCGGTCACGAGCGTCGGGAGGAAGCGGGCGGCGTACGGCTCCACGGCCGCCGTGCCCCCGGTCGCGAGCGAGACGGCGGCGCCCGGCTCGAGCCGCGCGTCGGCGTCGACGGTGCCCCAGCGGCGCAGCAGGGCCGCCCGCAGCGCCGACGAGACGGAGACGCCCGCCCAGGCGGCGACCCGCTCCGTCGTCGCAGCGAGGAAGGCCCGCGCGACGAAGAGCCCGAGCAGCCAGGTGAGGGGCGACGCGAGGTCGGTCCCCTCGACGACCGCGACGACGACCGCCGACAGCGCGAAGGCCGTGGCGATCGTCGTGACACCGCTCGCGATGCCGGTCGCGGCGAGGACGCCGACGGGCCTCCGGGCGGCAGGGACCGCCCGGAGGAGTCGTGGGTCGAAGGGCTTCACGGAGTGTGTGCTCTCTCGTCGGGTCGACGGGTGGGGTCGTGTGGCTCAGACGGTCAGCGGGAGACGGTCTCGCGCGGTGCGTCCTCGGGAATGTGCTTGACCGTCAGGCGCTTCCGGAAGACCCAGTACGTCCAGCCCTGGTACATCAGCACGATCGGGGTGAAGATCAGTGCGACGATCGTCATGACCTTGAGCGTGTAGTCGGTGCTCGAGGCGTTGGCGATGGTGAGGTTCCAGTCCGGGTTGGTCGAGCTCGGCATGACGTTCGGGAAGAGCACGAGGAAGTACGTCGCGACCGCCATGGCGATGGTGACGGCCGTGCCGATGAAGGCCCACCCCTCACGACCCGCGCGGTTGGCCGCGAGGGCGCCGAGGAGCGCAACTGCAGCGACCACCGTGGTGACCCACGAGGCGAGCTTGCCGTCGGTCAGGCCGAGCCAGAGGAGCAGGGCGACCGCGAGCACGGCGGCGACGACCCCGACGCGCTCGGCGACCTGGCGTGCCTCGTGACGGATCATCCCGTCGGTCTTGAGGGCGACGAAGATCGCGCCGTGCGTGAGGAAGAGCGTCACGAAGACGAGCCCGCCGAGGAGGCCGGCCGGGTTGAGCAGCGTGAAGAGGTTGCCGGTGAACTCCTTGTTCGCGTCGATCGGCACACCGCGCACGATGTTGGTCAGCGCGACGCCCCAGAGGAGCGCGGGCACGAGCGAGCCCCAGAAGATCGCCAGGTCCCAGCGGGCCTTCCACCGGGCCTCGGGCCGCTTGTGGCGGTACTCGAAGCCGAGGTTGCGCACGATGAGGGCGACGAGGATGAGAAGCAGCGGCAGGTAGAAGCCGCTGAACAGCGTGGCGTACCAGTGCGGGAACGCCGCGAAGGTGGCGCCACCGGCGGTGAGCACCCACACCTCGTTGCCGTCCCAGACCGGGCCGATGGTGTTGAGCAGGACGCGGCGGCGCTTCTCGGCGTCGGCGGCGTCGGACGCGTAGCGCTTGCCGCCGAGGACGGGCAGCAGCATGCCGACGCCGAAGTCGAAGCCCTCGAGGACGAGGTAGCCCGTCCAGAGCACGCCGAGGACGATGAACCAGAAGGTGGCGAGATCCATTGCAGCTCAGCCCTTCTCAGTAGGCGAAGACGAGGGGTGCGTCCTCGTCCCGGTCGGCGGGGTCCTGCGGCTCCTCGAAGGGCTCGGCCCCCTTGCGGACGTAGTGCAGGAAGAGCTTGATCTCGACGACGGCGAGGGCGCCGTAGAGGAGCGTGAAGACGACCATCGACGTGATGACCTCGCCCATCGAGACGCTCGGGGAGACGCCGTTGGCCGTCGTCATGAGGCCGAAGACGAGCCAGGGCTGGCGGCCGACCTCGGTGAAGATCCAGCCGAAGCTGTTGGCGAAGACGGGAAGGAGCGGAGCGGCCACGGCGGCATACGCGAGCCACCTGGCGGTCGGGGTGCGCCCCTTGCGCGTCAGCCAGAGCACGGCGATCGCGATGAGTGCCGTGGCGATCCCGAGACCGATCATGAGACGGAACGTCCAGTAAGTGGTCGGGATGTTGGGGACGAAGGCGGTGGCGACGTCGGCGACCCGGGGGTTGCCGCTCGCGCCGTAGGTCTTGGCGTACTCGGCCTTGAGGTCGTTGATCCCGCGGACCGCGCCCTGGAAGTTGCCGGTCGCGAGGAAGCTGAGCAGGCCGGGGATCTCGATGATCGCGTTGGCGTGCGACCCGTCGAGCGAGCCGACCGTCAGCACCGAGAAGGGCGCCCCCTCGCCCGCGGGAACGGACTCGTAGAGCGCCTCGGCGGCGGCCATCTTCATCGGTTGCACCTCGGTCATGATCTTGCCCTGCACGTCGCCGGTGATGGTGACGCCGACGGCGGCGACGAGCGTCAGGACCGCGCCGATGCGCGTGGCCGTGCGGTACATCGGCGCGTCGGTGCGGGCCACGTCCTGCGCGTCGTCGGCGGCCGCCTTGGCCTCACGGCGCATGAGCCAGAGCGAGACGCCCATGACGACCCCGGCGCCGGCCATGTAGGCGGCGAAGATGACGTGCGGGAAGGTGACGAGCTGGACCTTGTTGGTCAGCACCGCGAAGAAGTCGGTCAGCTCGGCGCGGCCGCTGGCGGCGTTGTAGGTGTAGCCGACCGGGTGCTGCATGAAGGAGTTGGCGGCGAGGATGAAGTACGCCGACAGCACCGTGCCGATGTGGACGAGCCACATCGTCGTGGCGTGCAGCTTCTCGGGCAGGCGCCCCCAGCCGAAGATCCACAGGCCGAGGAAGGTCGACTCGAGGAAGAAGGCGAGCAGGGCCTCGATGGCGAGCGGCGCGCCGAAGATGTCACCGACGAAGCGCGAGTAGTCGCTCCAGTTCATCCCGAACTGGAACTCCTGCACGATGCCGGTAACGAGACCGAGCGCAAAGTTGATGAGGAAGAGCTTGCCGAAGAACTTCGCCAGCCTCATCCACTGCGGGTTGTGCGTGCGCACCCAGGCGGTGTGGAAGACGGCGACGATGAGGGACATGCCGATCGTGATCGGCACGAAGAGGAAGTGGTACACGGTGGTGATGGCGAACTGCCACCGTGCCAGGTCCGTTGCATCCATGGGGGCTCCGCGAGGGTCGCACCAGAACTACATGACGTAGTAGATGCTAGCGGGTGCGATTGCCGACGTCGGCCAGCCTGTCGGGGGATGGGCGTGACCCCGCTCACCCTGACCTCGGCGTATTGACTCGCTTTGTATCAATGAGTTAAATGATTGCGACAAAGTCGGGGTGAAGGGGATGGGCATGGATGCTCGCGTGATCACGTGGTACCTCGGGCCGGTGGTGCTGCTGGCGCTGGTCGTCAACCTCGCGCGGTGGCTCGGCGCACGCCGGCTCGACGCCTTCGCCGCGCGGGCCCGTCGCCGGGCCGCGCTGGGCTCCGTCGTCGGCGCACTCCTTGCGTATGCCGTCGCCCAGGCCGGCGTCGACCGGTCCGTCGCGTCGTCGTCGGGGGAGGGCGCGACCGGCCACCCGGGCGTACCGGCGCTCGCGGCCGTCGTCGGCATCATCGTCGCGGCGGTGGCCGAGCGCTGGGCGCCCCCCCGGCCGACATCCGGCCCTCGCCGCGAGGCCGCCCTGGACATCCGCCGTGGCACCGAGTCGGTGCGCCTGACCGGCTACTACGTCGCGGGGCTCGTGCTCTGTGCCGTGGGGCTGCTCGTCGGGTGGCTGACGTCGGCCCCCGGGGGTCGCCTCGGCATGCGTGAGTGGAAGGGCGTCGTCGTCACGACCACGAGCGCCTACCCCGGCCGCGACTACACGCTGGGGACGGTCGGTGCCCTCGCCCTGCTGGCCGTCGCCACGTGGCTCGCCCTGCGCGTCGCCGACGCCCGTCCGGCCCATGTCGACGACCCCGACCTCGACCGGGCCCTTCGGCTCGGGGCGCGCGTGCGGGTGCTGCGCTGGTCGGCCGCCGGGTCCCTCGTCACGGCAGCCGGGCTCTGTCTCACCATCGGCCCGCAGCTCAACGACGTGACCCAGCGGCTGCGCGGCGCCGTGAGCGGCACGGGACTTCCGCCCGCGCCCGTCGCGCCCGTCGACTGGACCCAGAACCTCGCCTTCTCGCTGACGCTTCTCGGCTTCGTCGCCCTGGTCGCCGCGCTCTTCTGCCTGCTCTGGGACGCGCCTGCCGTGCCGAGCTCGCGTGCGGCGAACCATCCTGCAGCGTCAGCGGTCTCGACGTCGGGTGGGGGCTCCCGATGAGCGACGACCTGCGCATCGTCGTCGACCTCGAGGTCGCCGAGCCCCCCTTCGAGCAGGTCCGTGCCCAGCTGGCCGGCCTCATCGCGACGGGTCGCTTGCTGCCGGGCGACCGACTTCCGACCGTGCGGGCCCTCGCCGCAGACCTCGGCCTGGCCGCCAACACCGTGGCGCGCGCCTTCAAGGAGCTCGAGGCGGCGGGCCTCGTCGAGACGCGTCGTCGGGCCGGAACCGTCGTGGCGTCCGGAGAGCACACGGCCGACGTCGCCGTCATGGCGCTCGCGGCGAAGTTCGCGGCGGCTGCCCGCGACGCGGGGCTCGACGCCGCGGCAGCGGTCGACCTCGTCCGCGCGGCGCTCAAGGCACAGACCGGCTGAGCGGTCGTATGCCGTGTCGCCCGGTCAGGCGTGCCGGGCGGGTTGGGTGCCGAGCGGGCTCTGGGCGTCCTTGGCCGAGAGCTGGATCGGCCGACGCAGCGGGTGCAGCAGACGGGCCGCCGTGATCCGGTGCGAGCGGTTGCGCGGGACTGGACGGGCCGATGCCGGTGCCGGCGCGGCAGCCGGTCGGCTGGTCTGCACGGCCCAGGCTCCGGCCATGCGTGCTGCGTGCGGAGGGATTCCCATGACGTGCTCCTCGTGACCTCTGGCGGCGCGAGGCCATCGAGGCCTCGACGGTCAGAGAGGCGCCGCGCGTCGGTGATACGTCAGGCGGCGCACGGACGGTGGTCAAGAGGTAGCGTTCAGGCGTCATCTGCAGGGAGATGGGCAAGGGATGTCGATACGTGAATCGCGACGCAGGGTGACCCGGAGCTGCCTCCGGCACGTGGGCGTGGCCGTCGCGGCAGCCCTCGTGGCCGGGGCGACCTCGGCGTGCACGGATGCGGATGCGCCGACCCCGCTGCCCACGGTCGAGGGTCCGTCGTTCACGACGCTTCCCGAGGGCGGTGGCACGGTGACGGTGGATCGGCTCGAGCCTCCCGCGCAGTCGCCTGCCGATGTGACCCGCCTGCTCGTCAGCAATGCGGACGGCCTTTTCTGGAGTGGTACGTCGGAGCCGGGCCGGGCCTCACCCGCGCAGGCCGGTCAGCGTTACCGGCTCAAAGGGCGGTGCCTGCCGGCCACCACCGGGGGCACGCTCGTCGTCGACGTGCTCGGTCCGGGTGAGGGAGGCGCCGCCGGTGCGCCGTCGCGGCCGATGTCGGGTCCGCGCGTCGCGACGCTCACCGTCCCGTGCGACGGGACCGAGGTGCGGCTCGACCTCCGAAGCCTGCCCGCCGGGTCGGGCGAGCTCATGGTCACCGAGGCCACGAGCCAGGTCGCGACGGGCTGGATCGTGCTGACCCGCAGCTCCTGACCCTCCTCCCACACCGGCCACACGGCGACTGGACCCGGCCGCGCGAGGCGGCGGGACGGCATACGTTCTCGGCGCGCGCGGCGGCGTTACCGCTGGTAACTTCGCCGGAATCAGGAGACGCACACTCCTCGGGGAGGCTTCGATGACGAAGCGCTGGTTCCGGACCATCCGACGACCCCTCGCCGCCGCGGCGGCCGCTGCCGTGGCCGGGTCGGCAGGGCTGAGCACGGCCGCCGCCACGGGAGACCCGTACACGCCGGTCAACCCGCAGAGTCCCGACTCGCGGGTCGATGTCACGGGGCCGCCCTTCAGCGGCACGCAGCCCGACGGGACGGTGCGCGGCTACGTCGACGCGCACACCCACCTCATGTCCGACGTCGGCTTCGGCGGCAACATCGTCTGCGGAGCGACCTTCAGCCCCAACGGGATCGCCGACGCCCTCAAGGACTGTGACAACCACTACCCCAACGGGCAGACCGCGCTCATCGAGAACCTCACGAACAAGGCCGGCGGCAACCCGCTCGCCACCCACGACCCGGTGGGGTGGCCGACCTTCGCCGACTGGCCGAAATGGAGCAGCCTCACCCACCAGCAGATGTACTACACGTGGGTCGAGCGAGCCTGGCGCGGCGGCCAGCGGATCATGGTGGCCGACGCCGTCAACAGCAACGTCCTGTGCAGCCTGCCGACTCAGGTCAACCGCTACTCGTGCGACGACATGGACACGGTGCGCCGACAGATCGCCGAGACGAAGAAGCTCGAGGCGTTCGTCGACCAGCAGTACGGCGGCACCGGCAAGGGCTGGTTCCGGATCGCCTACTCCGCCGACGAGGCCCGCACCTACGTCGCCCAGGGCAAGCTCGCCGTCATCCTCGGCGTCGAGGTGAGCAACCCCTTCGGCTGCAAGCTCACCCTCGGTGTCCCCGGCTGCACCAAGGCGCAGATCGACGCCGGGCTGACCGAGCTGCACGGGCTCGGGGTGCGTTCGATGTTCCTCTGCCACAAGTTCGACAACGCCCTGTGCGGCGTGCGCTTCGACGAGGGCACGCAGGGCGTCATCGTCAACCTCGGCAACTTCCTCAACACCGGTCAGTGGTGGCAGGTGCAGACGTGCACGGGTGAGCTGCACGACCACACCGTCGCCAACGGCGTCATCCCCAAGGAGCTCGCGCCGTACCTGCCGCTCGGACTCGTCCTGCCGATCTACCCCGAGGGTCCGCACTGCAACCCGCGCGGGCTCTCCTCGCTGGGGGAGTACGCCCTCGCGGGGATGATGCAGCGCGGCATGGTCGTCGAGGTCGACCACATGAGCGTCAAGGCGGCCTCGCGCACGCTCGACCTGCTCGAGGCTGCGCACTACCCCGGCGTCGTGTCGTCGCACTCGTGGATGGACACCCACTTCACCGAGCGCCTCTACCGCCTGGGCGGGTTCGTCACGCAGTACGGCCACGACGCCGACGAGTTCGTCGACACGATGCACACCGACGAGGCACTGCGCGCCAAGTACCACGTCGGCTACGGCTTCGGCATGGACATGAACGGCTTCGGGGGCACACCGGCGCCGCGACCGGGATCGAGCGTCACCTACCCCTTCACGACTCTGGGAGGCGCATCCGCCGACCGCCAGGTCACCGGCCAGCGCACCTGGGACTACAACGTCGACGGCGTCCCCCACTACGGACTCATCCCCGACTGGGTCGAGGACATGCGGCGGATCGGTGGACAGCAGGTCGTCGACGAGCTGGCGATGGGCGCCGAGTCCTACCTCCGGACCGCCGAGGCCGCCCAGACCTGGACGCCGCCGCCCGACCTCGCGGCGGGGCGGCCGGCCACGGCTAGCAGCTACCAGCGGGACCTCTTCGCCGACTTCCGTGCGCCCCGTGCCGTCGACGGCCGGCGTGACACCCGATGGGCGAGCGCCCGGAGCGACAACCAGTGGTGGCGCGTCGACCTCGGCTCGACCCGACAGGTCGGTCGCGTCGTCCTCGACTGGGAGTCGGCCTACGCCCGCGACTACCGCGTCGAGGTCTCGACCGACGGGTCCACCTGGACGACCGTCGCGAGCCGCACCGGCGCGGACGGTGGCCTCGACGCGCTCGCGTTCACCCCGACGACCGCCCGCTACGTCCGCGTCCTCGGCACGAAGCGCGCGACGTCGTACGGCTACTCGTTGTGGGAGGTCGGCGTCCAGGCCACCTGAGCGACCGTCGGAGTGGGCGACCGCCCGTCAGCCGACGAGGTCGACGTCCCAGCGTTCGCCGTCGCGCAGTCCCGGTGTCGTCCACGCCGGGTCGGGCCGCCACCGGGTCCACGCGTCATCGAAGGGCCAGTCACGGGCAGCGAACGAGGCACGGGCGTGCTCCGCGTTGTGCCGGATGGCGTCCGCCTGATCGGGCGTCCCGCGTCCCTGCTCGACGGCGGCCTCGAGCTCGTCGGCGTCCTTGACGTTGACGGTGCCGTCCGCCTCGACCCAGAGGTCGAGCACGTGGTCGCCGGTGAACGTGTCGTGCCCCCCGCGTCGATGGGCCGTCTCGAGGTTGACGTACCAGCCGCCGAACTCCCAGCGGTCGTATGCCGCCGGGTCGGTCGGGTCGATCGAGGCGCCGTCGTCGTCGGCCACGTCCCAGAAGAGCCAGACCGACCACGGGAGCCCGGCCGGGGCGATCCGGAGGATGCCGGCGCCGTGCCACCGGGTGCGCGCCTGCACCCGCTGGGCGTCCCGGAGGAACCGCTCGCCCATCGGCACGTCGCGCAGGTCCGAGCCGTCGGCGTGCCGCTTCGTCAGGTGCACGGTGCCGGGCGCGAGCCAGGCCACGAGACCCCGCTCGTCGTCGCGGACGACCCGCATCGGGGACGCCGTCTCGGGACGGCCCGGCTCCCACGCGTGGTCGCGGTAGCGCCACATGACGACCTCACCGGGGTCGAGGAAGGGGGCGACGCCGAGCGGGCGGGCACCCTCGGGCGCCGACACGGCATACGGCTCGAGCACGGGTCCGGTGCGGCGCGCGTTTCATGCCTTGGGCCGCTCGTCGACGATGCGTCGGGCCTTGCCGATCGAGCGCTCGATCGAGCCGGGTTCGCGCATCTCGACGCGGCACGTCGTGCCGATGCGGGCCTTGATCGTCGCCTCGAGCGTCCGGGCGATCTGCTCGGCGGCACCCGGCTCGAGCCGCGAGAGCGGCTCGACGAGCACGGTCAGCTCGACCATCCGGCCGGGCTGCGTCAGGACGCACTGGAAGTACGGCGACAGCCGCGGCTCGGCGAGCACGTGCTCCTCGATCTGCGTCGGGAAGACGTTGACGCCGCGGACGATCATCATGTCGTCGGTGCGACCGGTGACCTTCTCCATCCTCCGCATCGACGGGACCGCGGTGCCCGGCAGCAGCCGCGTCAGGTCGCGGGTGCGGTAGCGGATGACGGGCATCGCCTGCTTCGTCAGCGACGTGAAGACGAGCTCGCCGAGCTCACCGTCGGGCAGGACCTCCTCGGTGATCGGGTCGATGACCTCGGGGTAGAAGTGGTCCTCCCAGATGTGGAGGCCGTCCTTCGTCGTCGCGGCCTCCTGGGCGACGCCGGGCCCCATGACCTCCGAGAGGCCGTAGATGTCGACGGCGTCCATGCCGGTGCGTCGCTCGATCTCCCGGCGCATCGACTCGGTCCACGGCTCGGCACCGAAGATCCCGACCTGCAGGCTCGTCGTCGCGGGGTCGACGCCTTCGCGCTCCATCTCGTCGAGCAGGCTGAGGAAGTAGCTCGGCGTCACCATGATGACGCGGGGCCGGAAGTCGCGGATCAGCTGCACCTGCCGCTCGGTCATGCCGCCGCTCACCGGCACGACCGTTGCGCCGAGACGCTCGACGCCGTAGTGCGCGCCGAGGCCCCCGGTGAAGAGGCCGTAGCCGTAGGCGACGTGGATGACGTCGCCCGGGTGACCGCCGGCGAGCCGGATCGAGCGGGCCATGAGGTCGGCCCACGTGTCGATGTCGGCCTTCGTGTAGCCCACGACCGTCGGACGGCCGGTGGTGCCCGAGCTCGCGTGCACGCGGACGACCTGCTCGCGCGGCACGGCGAACATCCCGAAGGGGTAGTTGGCGCGCAGGTCCGCCTTCGTCGTGAACGGCATCCGGCTCAGGTCGTCGAGCGAGCGCAGGTCGTCGGGGTGGAATCCCTTGGCGTCGAAGGCTGCTCGGTAGTGCGGGACGTGGTCGTATGCCGTCCGCACCGTCTGCTGGAGCCGCTCGAGCTGGGTGCCCCGCAGCTCGTCGACCCCGATCGTGGGGATCTCGTGGTCCGGCAGGCGCGGTCGGCTCTCGGGTGACTCCGTCGTCATGGGCCCATTGTGCCCACACCGTCCGGCCGAGGCTCCTCGCCCACGACGTCGAGTGGGCGCTGTCTCCGGAGAGAGAGCGCCCACTCGACGTGCACGGGGACGGTCAGGCGTCCGGCGTCTCCAGGGACTCCGCGTCGGCGGCGGCCTCGTCGTCCTCGGCGCGCATGCGCTTGAGGAACGACTGCGTCCGCTCGTGCTGCGGGTTGCTGATGACGTCCTTCGGCTTGCCCTGCTCGACGACGACGCCACCGTCCATGAAGACGACGTGGTCGGCGACGTCGCGGGCGAAGCCCATCTCGTGCGTCACGACGATCATCGTCATGCCCTGGTCGGCGAGCTCGCGCATGACGCGGAGCACCTCGCCGACGAGCTCGGGGTCGAGCGCGGACGTCGGCTCGTCGAAGAGCATGAGCTTGGGGTCCATCGCGAGCGCCCGGGCGATGGCGACCCGCTGCTGCTGGCCACCGGAGAGCTGTGCCGGGTAGGCGTTCGGCTTGTCGCCGAGGCCGACCTGCTCGAGCAGCTCGAGCGCGCGTGCCCGCGCCTGCTTCTTGCCGACCCGCCGCACCTGGACGGGAGCCTCCATGACGTTCTGGAGAGCCGTCATGTGCGGGAACAGGTTGAAGCGCTGGAAGACCATGCCGATCTCACGGCGCTGCGTGGCGACCTGCTTGTCCGTGAGGTGGTGCAGCTGCCCGCCGTCGTCGCGGAAGCCGACGAGGTCGCCGTCGACCCAGATGCGACCGCCGTCGATCTCCTCGAGCTGGTTGATGCAGCGCAGGAACGTCGTCTTGCCCGATCCCGAGGGGCCGAGCAGGCAGACGACCTCGCCGCGGTGCACATCGAGGTCGATGCCCTTGAGCACCTCGTTGCCGTGGAAGCTCTTGAGCACGTTGAGCGCGCGGACGAGGGGCTGGTCCTCGCCGGTGCGCGAGCGAGTGGCGGTCCCGGTGGCGGTCCCGGTGGCGGGCCCGCTCGTGGGCTCGCTCGTGGGCTCGCTGGTCGTGGTGTCTGACATCAGGCGCCTCCTGCCCCGGCCGGACGCGCGAAGCGCTTGTTGGGTGCCCCGGTGCCGAAGCCTCGGCCGAAGCGCCGCTCGAGGAAGTACTGCCCGACCATGAGGACCGACCCGACGAGGAGGTACCAGGCGGTGACGGCGACGAACGACGGCATGATCTGCAGCGTCCGGGTGCCGATGGCGCGGGTCTGGTAGAAGAGCTCGGTGATGATCGGGATGGCCGAGAGCAGCGAGGTGTCCTTGACCATGGCGATGGTCTCGTTGCCCGTCGGCGGCACGATGACGCGCATCGCCTGGGGGAGCACGATGCGGCGCATGGACTGGCCACGGTTCATGCCGAGCGCGGCCGCCGCCTCGTTCTGACCCTTGTCGACCGACAGGATGCCGGCCCGTGCGATCTCGGCCATGTAGGCCGCCTCCGACAGGCCGAGGCCGATGATGCCCGCCAGCAGGCTGCTCGAGAACTGGTTGACGTCGAGCGTGAAGAACGTGAAGTCGCTCGAGAGCCCCATGAGGGAGGCCAGCTGCTTGCCGAACGGGATGCCGAAGTCGAGGTTGGCGTAGAGGAAGCCGACGCCGCTGCCGATCATCGCGAGGAGCACGAGGCGCGGGATGCCGCGGAAGAACCACGTGTAGACGAAGGAGACGCCGCGCAGGACGGGGTTGTGCGACAGGCGCAGGATCGCGATGATCACGCCTCCGACGATGCCGATGGCCATCGAGCCGATGGTGCCGACGATGGTGCCCTTCCAGAGCCCTTCGAGCACCGGCTTCTGGTTCATGATCTCCAGGGCCTTGGAGAATCCCCACCGCTCGTTGGTGATGAACGAGCTGATCAGCATCGCGACGAGGACGATGATGACGGCGAGCGCGATCCATCGTCCGGGGTGCCGGACCGGCCGGGCCTCGATGAGGCCCGGCCGGTCGTCGGTGGTCGGTGTGGTCACCGGATCACTCACGGGTTGAGGGCGAAGTCGCTGATCGCGCCGGCCTCGACGGAGAACTTCTTGAGGGCCGCCTCGTAGCTGCCGTCCTTCTGCGTGGCCTTGAGCGCCTCGACGAGGAGGTTGGCGAAGTCCGTCTGGTCCTTCGGCACGACATAGCCGTAGGGCGCGGAGTCGTAGATGTCGCCGAGCGCCTCGAGCTGCCCGGTCTGCTTGACGGCGTAGAGACCGACGGGGGAGTCGGCGAGCATCGCGTCGGTCTTGCCGCTGACGACGTCGGCCGTGACCTGGTCCTGCCCCTCCTGGACGATCTGGTTGATGGCTGGCTTGCCGGCATCGGTGCACTTCTTGCTGCGGGCGGTGAGGTCGTCGATCTGCACGGTGCCCTTCTGGACGCCGATGTTGCGGCCGCAGGCGTCGTCGAGCTTGACACCCTTGGGGTTGCCCTTGGCGACGACCCACTGGGTGCCGGCCTTGTAGTAGCTCACCATGTTGACCTGCTTCTTGCGGTCCGGGTTGATGGTGAAGCTCGAGACGCCGACGTCGTACTTGCCACCCGTCACGCCGAGGATGATCGAGTCGAAGCCCGCGGGGACCCACTCGGTCTTGAGGCCGAGCTTGGCCGCCACGGCGTTGAAGACGTCGACGTCGAAGCCCTCGACCGTCTTGCCGTCGCCCGCGAGCATCTCGCTGGGGGCGTACGTCGGGTCGGTGCCGATGACGATCTTGCCCGCCGACTTCAGCTTGGCGGGGACCTTGGCCGCGAGGGCCTGGTCGACGCCGCCGCCGGCGGCCGTCCCGGCGGGGGTGTTGCCCGCACCCGGCGAGCTGGACAGCGAGTCCGACCCACAGGCGGAGAGCGTGAGGCCGGCGGCGACGAAGCCGGTGACGGCGATGAGGGACATGCGACGCATCAAGATGGTCCTTCCGGGGCGAACGCGGTCATTCAGGTGCGGGCGCTACGGTGCGCCGGCTGATTGGCCGATCCTGCCATCTTTCGGTGCGGGTGCCCACGGATGCGGCCGAACCGTTAGCGGGCACACAGGAACGCTCCCGACGCGGCCTCGCCGGGCGCACGTCGAGGGGTCGGTTAACGTCCTCGGCGCCCGCTCGGGTAGTCTTTGTCCCAGTGGCCCGCCCAGTTCTGCCTCGGGCCGCTTCTTCTTGGCCTGGCGGAGTGTCGCCGGCCCCGTCGATTCGCTCTTGCGCCGCGACACCTCACAGCTGAGGCCCTTCGCGCCGGGCAGAACGACCGCTTCCACGTTTTGGAGTACCCACCTGTGTCCACTGACACGAACTTCGCCGTTCTCGGCGTGCCCGCCGACCTC
This sequence comes from Terrabacter sp. RAF57, assembly GCF_052113925.1. Lineage (NCBI taxonomy): Bacteria > Bacillati > Actinomycetota > Actinomycetes > Micrococcales > Intrasporangiaceae > Terrabacter > Terrabacter sp. RAF57. Next base: position 118,659 of record NZ_JBFRDT010000008.1, read on the forward strand.
GTCACGATCCTCGACGGTCTCGGCATCACCACCCCGACGCCCATCCAGGCCGCGACGCTGCCCGACTCCCTCGCCGGGCGCGACGTCCTCGGCCGTGGCCGCACCGGCTCCGGCAAGACGTACGCCTTCCTGCTGCCGCTGCTGACCCGCCTCTCGCAGTCGCGTCGGAGCCGCCTGGCCCGTCGTCCGCGTGCCCTCATCCTCGCCCCGACCCGCGAGCTCGTGACGCAGATCGACACCGCGATGGCCCCGCTCGCCAAAGCGCTCGGCCTCAACTCGCAGACGATCTTCGGCGGCGTCGGCCAGAACCCGCAGGTCCAGGGCCTCCGGAACGGCGTCGACGTCATCGTCGCCTGCCCCGGCCGGCTCGAGGACCTCATGCAGCAGGGTCACGTCAACCTCGACAGCGTCGAGGTCACGATCCTCGACGAGGCCGACCACATGGCCGACCTCGGCTTCCTGCCGGGCGTGCGCCGGATCATGGAGAAGACGCCCCGCAACGGCCAGCGCCTCCTCTTCTCGGCGACGCTCGACGGCGCGATCAACGTGCTCGTCAACAAGTTCCTGCACCAGCCCGTGACGCACGAGGCCGACTCGGCGCAGTCGCCCGTCTCGACGATGAGCCACCACGTGCTCCACGTCGACAACGGCTCGCACCTGCCGGTCATCCTCGACCTCACCGCGGCCCCCGGCCGCAAGGTCGTCTTCACTCGCACCAAGCACCGGGCCAAGAAGCTCGCCAAGCAGCTCAACGCCTCGGGAGTTCCGGCCGTCGAGCTGCACGGCAACCTCAGCCAGGGTGCCCGCACGCGCAACATGGACGACTTCCACTCGGGCCGCGCGCAGACGCTCGTCGCGACCGACATCGCCGCCCGTGGCATCCACGTCGACGACGTCGCGCTCGTCATCCACGCCGACCCGCCGGTCGAGCACAAGGCGTACCTGCACCGCTCGGGTCGCACGGCCCGCGCCGGCAACGACGGCATCGTCGTCACGATGATGCTGGACGAGCAGGTGCGCGACGTGCGCGACCTGACCCGCAAGGCCGGCATCAAGCCGACGACGACGCGCGTCCAGCTCGGCCACCCGCTGCTGACCGAGCTCGCCCCCGGCGACCGGTCGTATGCCGGCGGACTCGTCCGCGAGGACGCCCCGGCCCGCTCGGGCTCGAGCTCGAACTCGGCGTCCGGCGGCTCCGGCCGCGGCCGTGGTCGTGCACGTGGCCAGGGCGGTAGCGGCGCTGCCGCCGGTGGTGGCCGCGGCGCAGGTCGCGGGGCCGGCGAGGGCGCTCGGGGGCCCGGTGCCGGTGGTCGCGGCTCGGGTCGTGGTCGCTCCGGCCAGAGCGCCGAGGGCCAGGGCGGCGGTCGCCGCTCGGGCGGTGCCGGCAACGGTGGCGGCTCCGGCCGTCGCGGCGGCTCCTCGACCGTCTACTCGACGAGCAGCGGCGGCAGCGCCGCGGCGTTCTCCGCCGGCACCCGTGCCGGTGGCCGCCGCTCCCGCTGACCCAGCGCACGTCAACCGTCAAGAGGCCAAGGTTCGTCACGAACCTTGGCCTCTCGACGGTCTGGCACCCGCGAACCTTGGCCTCTCGACGAGCAGGACCCGCGAACTTTGGCCTTTCGACGGTTCAGGGTCAGGGGCGCTTGAGACTGCGGCTCCGGCCGCGGAACTCGGCGATGATCTGACCGTCGGACTCCCGCTTGACCGTCACATCCGTGATGCCGCTGCGCCCGAATGCCGAGCGCACGTGGCCATCGGCGACGAGCACGTCACCGAGCCGGCCCGGCGCGGTGAAGGAGATGTCGGCCCCGGCCGCCACCGTGAGGCGCCCCCGCGAGTTGCAGGCGAGCGCGAAGCACGAATCGGCCAGGGTGAAGATGTAGCCGCCGTGGCAGATGGCGTGACCGTTGACCATGTCGTCGCGGATCGCCATCCGCACGACGGCGTGGTCCTGCTCGACGACGGCGGCCTCCATGCCGAGGCGTCGCGAGGCCACGTCGTCGTCCCACATCTGCCGGGCGAACGCGACCCCGGCCTCGCCGTCCTGGCCGTCCCCACCACCGGCGGGCAGCTGGGTCTCGCTCACGTCAGGCTCCCGTCGGTCAGGGCCGGGCTCGGCCGGTAGCGACCACCGGGGAAGGCCTCGTCGAGCTCGGTGAGCTGCCGGGCGACGACGTCGAAGCCGATCTCTCGGCCCCACGCGATGGGCCCCTTCGGGTAGCGCGTGCCGAGCTGCATCGCCGTGTCGACGTCGTCGACGCTCGCCTCACCGCGGGCTACGAGGTCGACGGCCTCGTTGACGAGCATCGCGAGCGTGCGCGCGAGCGGGTCGGTCGCGACCGGTCCACCGACGAGGCGCTCGGCGAGCTCGACGTCCGGCTCGGCAGCGGTGACCGAGCCGTCGGCGGCATACGCGTACACCCCCGAGCCCGTCTTGCGGCCGAGCCGGCCGGCCTCGACGAGACCCTGCTGGAAGGCGGTCGGCGCGTAGCGCTCGTCACGTCCCGTCTGCTCCCACACCGACGTGCCGACGGCGAGGTTGACGTCCTGCCCGATGAAGTCGGTGAGCTCGAGCGGCCCCATCGGGAAGCCGCCCCTCTCGCGGAGCGCCCAGTCCACGGTCGCCGCGTCGGCAACCCCGCTCTCGACGATGCGCTGCGCCTCGCCGTAGAAGGGACGCGCGACGCGGTTGACGATGAAGCCCGGGGTGGAGCTGCACCGCACCGGCGTCTTGCCCCAGGCGTCCATGAGCGCGACGGCGTGCTCGACGAAGGCCCGCGCGGTGCGCTCGCCGTGCACCACCTCGACGAGCCGCATGACGGGCGGCGGGTTGAAGAAGTGCAGTCCGAGCACCCGCTCCGGGTCGGCCACCTCGGCGGCGATGTCGTCGATGTCGATGCTCGACGTGTTCGTCGCGAGCACCGTCGTCGACGGCTGGACGTCGGCGAGGTCGGCGAAGATCCGGCGCTTGAGGTCGAGGTCCTCGGGCACGGCCTCGATGACGAGCCCGCACTCGGGCAGCTCCTCGACCGACGCGGCCGGGGTGATGCGTGCCAGCACCGCCGACGCGTCCTCGTCGGACAGGCGACCCTTGTCCACGAGCCGCTTGAGGGCAGCGCCGATCGTGTCGACGGCACCCGCCGCGGCGCCCGGCACCGAGTCGACGAGGGTGACCGCGTGGCCCGCGGTGGCCGCCACCTGGGCGATGCCGGCCCCCATGGCCCCCGCCCCGATGACGCCGACGGGTCCGAAGGCGGACTGGTCGGGGTGGTCCGTGCTGGCCTCGGTGGTGTCCGTGTCCATGCCCGCCATCCTGCCGCGTGGGCCGCCCCGGGTGCGCGGCGGGCGGTCGCGGACCGCCCGTGACGGGATACGACTGAGGTCTGGAGCGGGGCTAGCATCGACCCGTGACTGCACCGGCAACGACGCCCACCCACCCCCTGCTCGACGCGCACGCGGGAGTCCTCGACGAGATCCGTCAGGCCCTGGCAAGCCGCAGCTGGTACTCCCGCTACCCCGAGTCGCCCAGCCCCCGCGTCTACGGCGAGACCGCCGCGGCCGACGGGCTCGCCGCGCACGAGGCCCACCTGGACGGGGCGTATGCCGCCCTGTCGAGCCAGCCGACCGACGGCACCCTCGTGGGGAGCGAGGTCTCCCCCTACGGACCGACGCTCGGCGCGACCTACCCGGCGCTCGACGTGGATGCCGGGCTCGCGGCCGCACGCGCGGCGATGGCGGCCTGGCGAGACGCGGGTCCGCAGGTGCGGGCCGCGGTGTGCGTCGAGATCGTCGACCGCATCAACAAACGCAGCTTCGAGATCGCCAACGCCGTCATGCACACGTCTGGGCAGCCCTTCGTCATGTCGTTCCAGGCCGGCGGCCCGCACGCCCAGGACCGGGCGATCGAGGCGATCGCGGCGGGGCTCGTCGAGCAGGAGCGCGTGCCCGCGTCGGTCGTCTGGGAGAAGCCGGGCCGTGACCGCGAGGGCAAGCCCGCGCCGACGCGGATGCAGAAGGACTACCGACTCGTGCCGCGCGGGGTCGCGCTCGTCATCGGGTGCAACACCTTCCCGACGTGGAACGCCTACCCCGGCATCTTCGCCTCGCTCGTCACCGGCAACGCGGTCGTCGTCAAGCCGCATCCCCGCGCCGTGCTGCCGCTCGCGATCTCCGTCGAGGTCGCGCGGTCGGTGCTCGCCGAGGCCGGCTTCGACCCCGCACTCGTGCAGCTCGCGGCCGAGGCCGACGGGCAGGGTCTCGCGAAGACCCTCGCCGAGCGCGACGAGGTCGCGATCATCGACTACACCGGAGGCCCGACCTTCGGGGCCTGGCTCGAGGAGTCGGCGGCCGCGCACGGCAAGCTCGTCTACACCGAGAAGGCCGGCCTCAACTCGATCGTCGTCGACTCGACCGACGACCTGCGCGGGATGCTCGGCAACCTCGCCTTCAGCCTCACGCTCTACTCCGGCCAGATGTGCACCGCCCCGCAGAACCTCTACGTGCCCGAGGGGGGCGTCGACACCGACGAGGGCCACCTGACCTTCGACGAGTTCGGCGAGCGACTGGCCGGCGCCGTCGGCCGGCTCACCGGTGACGACGCCAAGGCCGTCGAGCTGCTCGGGGCCACGGTCAACGACCAGGTCCGCTCCAACGCAGACTCCCTCGCCTCGATCGCCGAGGACGCCGACGGCCACGTCGTCCTCGACTCGCGTCGCGTCGCGCACCCGACGTGGGGCGACGCCGTCGTGCGCGCCCCGGGTCTCGTCGCCGTCGACGTCGCCCGCGAGGACGTCTACACCCAGGAGTGCTTCGGTCCCGTCGGCTTCCTCATCCGGACGGCCTCGACGGAGCAGTCGCTCGCGCAGCTCGCCGACACGGTGCGCGAGCACGGTGCCATGACCGCCGCTGTCTACTCGACGAGCGACGCGGTGCTCGATGCGGCGCGTGACGCGGCGGCCGAGGGCGGGGTCGCCCTGTCCGAGAACCTGACGGGGCAGATCTTCGTCAACCAGACGGCTGCCTTCTCCGACTTCCACGGCACCGGGGCCAACCCGGCCGCGAACTCCGCCTACACCGACGCCGCCTTCGTCGCGAACCGCTTCCGCGTCATCACGTCGCGCCGTCACGTCTGAGCTGCTGATGGTCCTCGCTCCAGTTCAGCTCGACCGGGCGACCTTGCAACGCAAGGTGGTCCGCACTCTCGTCGGGTCGCAGATCCTCAGCGGGGTCGGCATGGCCTGCGGCATCGCCGTCGGCGCGCTGATCGCCGAGGACCTCAGCGGCACCGAGGCGCTCGCCGGTGTCGGCACGACAGCCCAGGTGCTCGGCACCGCGCTGCTGACGATCCCCGTCGCCCGCGCGACGGCCGCAAGGGGCCGCCGCGTCGGGCTGCGCTGGGGTCTGGCCGTGGCTTTCGTCGGAGCGTCGCTCGTGCTCGTGGCGGCCGTGCTCCGTTCGTTCCCCCTCTTCGTCGTCGGCATGTTCCTCTTCGGCGGCGGCACGACCGCCAACAACCAGACGCGGTATGCCGCCGCCGACCTCGCGGACCCGGCGCGCCGCGGGCGCGACCTGTCGATCGTCGTGTGGGCCACGACGATCGGCTCGGTGGTCGGACCGAACCTCGTCGGACCGGGCAAGGCGCTGGCGCACCGTCTCGGGTTGCCCGAGCTGGCCGGGACGTTCGTCTTCTCCCTCGTCGGCTTCGTGGCCGCCTGGCTCGTCGTCGACCGGCTGCTGCGGCCCGACCCGCTGCTCACGGCGCGTGCCCTCGACGCCGCTCACCGTGAGGAGGGGCGCCGGGCTGCCGCGCCCGACGTCGTGGCCGACCCGGCATCCGGCGGCGTCGCCGACGTGCCGAACCACGACGGCTCGATGCGCCGCGGCCTCGCCGTGGTGCGGTCGAACCCGCGCGCGCTCCAGGCGATCCTCGTCATGGCGCTCGGCCACCTCGTCATGGTCAGCGTCATGGTCATGACGCCGATCCACATGAAGCACGGTCACGCGGAGCTCGAGGTCATCGGCTTCGTCATCTCGGTGCACATCCTCGGGATGTTCGCCCTGTCGCCGCTCGTGGGGGCGGCCGTCGACCGGTGGGGCGCCCCGCCGGTCGCCATGACGGGCGGCGTCGTGCTCACGGTCGCATCGCTGCTCGCGTCTCGCTCCCAGGCCGGCTGGTCCGGCCTGTTGCTCGTCGCCCTCTTCCTGCTCGGCGTGGGGTGGTCGTGCACCCTCGTGTCGGGCTCGACCCTGCTCACGTCGGTCGTCACGACCGACGAGCGTCCCGCCACCCAGGGACTCGCCGACGTGCTCATGGGTCTCGCTGGTGCCGGGGGAGGCGTGGCGGCCGGCATCGTCGTCGGGTCGCTCGGCTACTCGGCGCTCGCGTCGGGGTCGGCCGCGGTCGGCGTCGTCATCCTCGTCGTCGGCGCGGCCCGGGTGCGTCGCACCGCCGCGGACGTCAGCTGAGCAGCGTCAGCACGAAGCCGATGAGTGGCAGCGTGCCCTGGGTCAGGGCGGCGCGCACGTAGCTGCGGCCGGTCGTGACGAGCACCGCGGCCRCGGCCGCCATCGAGCCCGTGCAGAAGAGGGCGAGGGTGCGCCCGGCCGTGTCGTGGCCGGTCCACCAGAGCACGAGGCCGAGCGCGGCGCCGATGCCGAGGAAGAGGTTGTAGAAGCCCTGGTTGTAGGCCATCGGCCGGGTCACGTCGGCAGCCGCCTGGTCCGCGACGCCGAAGCGCTTCCACACCTCGGGGCGGGTCCAGCCGACGCTCTCCATCCAGAAGATGAAGAAGTGCAGCAGTGCGGCCAGCCCGACGAACACGTTCGCGGCGATCTTCATGATCGGATCGTAGGGGTCCGGGACCCGCAGGGCGTGGCCTCTCGCCGTGTGGAGACCCGCAGATCGTGGCCTCTCCACGTGTGGAGGAGGCCCGGGCGGTCAGGCGGTGATGCGCAGGGTGCTCGTGCGGTCGGACGTGACGAGCACCTCGATGCGATCGGCGATCCGCGACTTCAGCTCGGTGACGTGGCTGACGATGCCGACGGTGCGGCCCCCCTCGCGCAACCCCTCGAGGGTGTGCATGACGTCGTCGAGCACGTCGGGGTCGAGGGTGCCGAAGCCTTCATCGACGAAGAGCGTGCCGAGGTCGACGCCGCCGGACTCGGCACGCACGACCTCGGCGAGGGCGAGGGCGAGCGACAGGGAGACGTAGAAGGTCTCACCGCCGGAGAGGGTGCCGACCTCGCGGACCTGGTTGGTGTGCATGTCGTGGACGCGCACCCCGAGCCCGGACTTGGCGTTGCCCTTCTTGGCGTCGGTGTGCTCGAGCGTGTAGCGGCCGCCGGAGAAACGGCCGAGCTCGGTGTTGGCCGCCGACAGCACCTCGGTGAAGCGGCGGATGAGGACGTACTTCGCGAGGTCGAGGTTCAGCTGGTTGTCGCCGTTGCCCGCGACGAGCTGGCCGACCCGTACGGCGTCGGCGGTCGAGGCGATGACGGCGGCGTTGCGGGCCATCGCCTCGCGGATGTCGGTGACCCGTCGCTTGGTGCGCGTCACCTGGTCACGGAGGCTTCCGTGCTCGTTGCTCGCGGCCTCCATGTCCTTCTTCGCGGCGGCCGCGAGGGCCTCGAGCTGCTCGATGTCGTCGAAGAGGGCGTCGAGCTGGACGTCGGCAAGCTCTGGCCCGGTCAGCCCAGCGCGCACCTGGGTGCAGGCCCGCTCGAACTCCGCGATCTCCTGGGTCTTGGCATTGATCCACTCGGCGCCGCGGTCGGCCGCCATCCACTCGGCGACGTCGGCGAAGCCGAACTGCGCGAGGTCGGCGTCGCGCGCCGCGGTGTCCTCGGCGACCGACGAGGCAGCGACGTCACGCTGCCCGAGAGCGTCGACGAGGGAGTCGATGCGGCTGGCGCCGGCGACGAGGGCCTCGCGTCGCGCGGTGACGCTGGGGTGGCCGTCACGGGCCTGCTCGACGACGACCGTCTCCTCGGCGATGCGGCCGTCGAGGTCGACGACCGACTGCTCGCCGCGCGCGAGATCGGCCAGGAGCCGGGCGGCCTCGGCGCTGAGCGTGTCGACGCGGTGGCGCAGCTCGGTCACACGCGCCGCCCCGGCCTCGACGTCGGCCCGGGCCTGCACCGAGGYCGCGAGCTCGTGCGCCGCCGCCTCGGCCCGGGCGCGTGCCTCGGTCACGTCGAGCCCCTCGCACCGGGCCGCGAGCTCGCGCACCTCTGACCGGAGGGCCCCGAGGGCCTCCGCGGTGGTGGCGGCCTGCTCGCGCAGCCCGACGACGCGGGACTCCTCGGCGTCGATCTGCTCGGGGGTGACGGCGTCGAGGGTCGGGCGGGCAGGGGAGGGGTGCTCGACGGACCCGCACACGGGGCACGGGTCGCCGCCGACGAGCGAGAGCCCGAGCTCGCCGGCGATGCCGTCGATGCGTGCCCGGCGCAGCCCCGCGAGCGACGACTCGGCCGCCGCCACGGTGCCCAACGCCTCGATCGCGAGCGCCTCGGCCCGCGGCACCCGGGTCACCGCGGCCGCGTGGGCCACCGCAGCCTCGAGACGGGCCCTCGCCCGCTCGCCCTCGGCGGCGCGCCCGTCGAGCAGCGCCGCCAGCCGGCGCGCCTCGGTGAGCGCCGCCTCGTGCGTGGCGATGGTGCCGGGGAGGGCCTCGAGCTCGCTCGTCAGCGACGCCACCGACCGTCGTGTGCCGTCGAGCCGTTCGCGCAGCCGCGCCAGCTCCGCGATGCGGCCGGCGAGCGCGCCCTCGAGCGCGATGGCACCGGTGAGGGAGCCGACGACCTCACGGGCCTGGGCGGCGGCCTCGCGCAGCGCGGCCGGTCCACGGTCGCGCAGGGCCGGGTCGACGCGGGCGCGGGCCTGCGCCAGGGCACCCTCGGCGCGCTTGAGTGTCGCCTCGGACAGAGCCAGGGTGCGCACGGCACCGGCGACGGGACGTGCCTGGCGCGCCCGCGCCACCTCGTCGCCGAGCTGCTGGAAGGCCACCGCCTGCTTGCCGAGGTCGTGCTCCTGCTGCTGGAGCTGGATGAGCCGCTCGCGGCGCTGCATGCGCAGCCGGGCGTCGCTGACCATGTCGGCCATCTGCTTGTGCGTCTCGATGGCCTCGCGGCTCGCCTTGCCCGCGTGGCGCTCACGCGTCGTCAGCTCGTCGACGACCTGGGCCAGCTCGGCGTCGAGGGACTCCGGCGTCGTGCGGCTCAGGTCCTCGAGCTCGTCGCGCCGTTCGGTCTCGAGCCCGGCCGACACCGCCAGGGCGTGCACCGCGAGCCGGATCTCGTCGACCGCGGACTGGCGCCTGGCCTGCGCGGCCCGCCCGGCCTCGACGATCTCGTCCTGGACCCGGCGGAAGAACGCCGTGCCGAAGACCTTCTCGAGGAGCTTGCCCTTGTCCTCGGACCTGGCGCGCAGGAACGTCGCGAACTCGCCCTGCGGCAGGATCACGGTCTGCACGAACTGGTCGCGGGTGAGCCCGACAGCGCGGGTGATCTCGTCGTCGCAGTCCCCGATGTTGGTCGAGAGCAGCTCGCCGCCCTCGAGGTCGTCGGGCGTCTGGAGGCGCCACAGCTTGATCGTCGGCTGCTGCACCGTCGTGCCGTCGCCGCGCGACTTGGGGCGCTCGAAGCGCGGCGTTCGCTGGACGCGGTAGAGCCCCGACTGCGTCTCGAAGACGAGCACGACGACCGGCACGGTGCGCGGGTCGGCGTGGTGGGAGTGGATGCGCTCGACGTCGGCCGAGGCCTGCGCGACCTTGCCGTAGAGGGCGAAGGTGATGGCGTCGATGATCGTCGACTTGCCCGACCCGGTGGGCCCCTCGAGCAGGAAGAGGCCGGCGCGCCCGACGGTGGTGAAGTCGATGACCTCGGTGCCCGCATACGGCCCGATGGCCGTCATGGACAGGTGGTGCAGCTGCACGTCACGCCACCTCCTGCGCCTCGGCCCGGTGCTGGGCCCGGACGGCGGCCTCGAAGCCGGCCTCGAAGACGTCGATCTCGCCGCCGCTCGCCTCGGTCTTGGTGACGTAGGCGATGAAGTCGGAGCCGAGCTCGCGGGGGTCGCGCTCGCTGACGACTGTCGTGCCGCCTCGCCCGCGGTCGATGGCGCCCTCGGGCTCGTGGAAGACCTGCAGGGCGTGCGGGAAGCGGGACTTGAGGCGGTCCATGAGCGAGTCGGGGCGCACCCGGTCGGTGACCGTGACGCGCACCCACGCGGCCTCGGCGCTCGCGAACGACGGCGACTCGAGCAGCTCGTCGAGGCGACCGCGCAGCGTCGCCATGGCGCGCGGCTGTGCGATCTCGACCGGGGTCACCCGGGCGGGGCCGGACGCGTCGAGGTCGACGAGGAGCACGACCTTCTCGTGGTCCTGCTCGGAGAACGAGTAGCGCAGCGGCGACCCCGAGTAACGCACGACCGAGCCGTCTGCGGACTCCGGCGCCTGCGGCCCGTGGAGGTGCCCGAGCGCGGCGTAGTCGATGCCGGCGAAGACGGTGCCGGCCACCCGGTCGACGCCGCCGACCATGATCGAGCGCTCGGAGTCGCTCGGCTCGGCACCCGCCACGAACGCGTGGGCCAGCACGACCGACCGCACCCCGGGCCGTTCGGCGAGGTCGGCGCGGATGCGGTCGCACGCCGCACCCACGACGGCCTGGTGCGACCGGGGCAGCGGCTCGCCACCTCCTGCCAGCGCAACGCGCGCGTGGTCGGGGTCGAGGTAGGGGATGCCGTAGACCACGGCCTGCACGCCGTCGCTGCCCCCGAGCCGGACCGGGAGGTCGAGCTGGCCGAGGTCGGTGACCATGCGGATGCTCTCGCGGAAGAGGCCGGCGCCGTAGCCGAGGCGGATCGCCGAGTCGTGGTTGCCCGACGTGACGACGACGGTCGTGACGGCCGAGAGCCGGGACAGCGTCCACTCGAAGAGCTGGACCGACTCGACGGGCGGCACCCCGCGGTCGTAGACGTCGCCCGCGACGAGCACCGCGTCGATCGGGATGCCGTCGGGCGGGTCCTCGACGAGCTCGCAGATGCGCTCGAGCACGGCTGACTGCGCCTCGTGGAGGTTCACGCCGTGGAGCGTGCGCCCGAGGTGCCAGTCGGAGGTGTGGAGCAACCGCATGCCACGACGGTAGGTCCCCACGCCGACACCCTCCCAGCCGACACCCCGGTGCCGCGCTCGGCCCTCGGCGAACGGTCGCGCGCCCGGCGGACCGTCGGAACCGGCACCTACCGTGCCCGCATGGAGACTCCCGAGCGTCCCCGCGTCGCCGTCTGCAACCAGGTCGGCGTCGACGGGAGGGTCGCCGGCTTCGACACCTACCCCGACCGCTACCACCGCCTCGGCTTCCGGTGGCCCTGCGACGCGATCCTCATGGGCAGCACGACCGCCCTCGTCGTCGGGCCGACCGAGACCGAGGAGGACCACCAGCGCACACTCCCGACCCGACCGCGCCTTCGCCGTGAGCCTCGTCGACGAGATCGTCGTCCTGCTCGACCCCGTCGTCTCGAACGACCCGGACGGCCAGCGGCTCGTCACGCTGCCCCACGCCGGGCCACCCGGCGGCATACGCCTGCGAGTGGGTGACGTCGAGCGCTTCGACGACGGCGCGCTCCTCCTGCGCTACGCGACGGCCACCGACCGGGCTCCTACTGGCTGAGCTGGAGATCCATCCGTTCGAGGAGGGCCTCGAGGGCCTCCTCGAAGTCCACCTCGACCCGGTCCTCCTCGAGCTTCGGAGCCAGCCGCTGCACGGTGGGGAAGGCGTCCAGGGGCAGCGTCCCGTCGTCGTTGGGCTGGTGGGCCCCGCCCTCGTCCAGAGGCGTCTCCGGCCCCGAGAACTGCGCCCCCCGGGCGGCCGACTCGAGCAGCAGGTGGCCGAGCAGGAAGCTCGTGTAGGTGCGGTAGGCCCACACGGCCTGGTCCTCGGTGAAGCCGCGCTGCATCAACCCGTTGAGGAACTCCTCGACCACCGCGAGGCTGCGCAGGGGAGGCCGCAGCCACGGCGCCGCCGGGTGTCGCGTGGCGATCAGGGGGAAGGCCAGCGGGTGGTCGAGGGAGAGCCGTCGCACGTTGTGCGCCATCCACTGCAGGAACGCCTGCCAGCCGTCGGAGGGCTCCATGCGCGTGCCGGGGTCGATCTCGAGCGAGGCCACGAGGCGGTCGACGACTCCCTCGAGGAGGTCCTCGCGCCCGTTGACGTAGCGGTAGAGGGCCATGGCCTCGACCCCGAGACGTGCGCCGAGACGGCGCATGGTCAGTGCGTTGACACCCTCGGCGTCGACGAGCGCGATGGCTTCGTCGACGATGCGGTCTCGGGTGAGGCGGTGCCTTCCGTCGGCGCGGCCTGCTCCGGCCGCCTCCTCCAGCTCGGGCGGGGCTCCCGGGGTCGTCATGGCTGCTCCTCGGACGCTCGGCGGTCGTTCCCTCGAGTCCATCATGCCCGGCTGGCACCGCCAACGCCGCGGTAGAACGCGAACGGGCGGAACCCCATGGGGATTCCGCCCGTTCGAGGGCCGGTTCGACCGGAGTGGACGTCAGTACGTGCTCTGACCGCCGCTGGTCGGGCGGTAGTGGCTGTCGGGCTGGCCGTCGGCCTCGAACGCCGTGGTCCGGGTCGGGTCGAAGGACGCCGTGTGCTGACCCGTCTCGGCCCGCCCGTGGTAGAAGTCGTCAGCCGAAGCGGCCTCCTGGGGTGCCGGGGTGGTGGTGTCGCCCCCGTCGTGACGCGCCTTCGCCTGACGTGCCTGCTCGGCGATGCCCGGGGCCTGTCGTACCTGCTCGCGGACCCGGCCGGTCTCCTCGGCCAGGGTGTCGAGGTAGCCCTCCCAGCGAGCCTGCATCGGCTTGACGAGGCCGCCTCCGACGCCGACGACGATCACGCCGGCCACGGTCGCCAGCACGGCGATGAGCACCGGCATCGTCACGGTGGTGGCGATACCGACCTGCCCCAGGGCGGCGATGATGCCGAGCCCCAGGATGAAGATGCTGGCGATGTTGGCGAGCAGCTTGCCGTAGGACAGGCCGCCCAGGGTGTTGGTGATGAGCTCGCGCACGGCAGCGGCGATCGCAGCGGCCACGACGACGATGACGATGGCCACGACGGCCTTGGGCAGGAATGCGATGACACCGCTGAGCAGGTCACTGATCGGGTTGGGGCCCCAGATGCCGAAGGCGAGCTGGAGCACGAAGAGGAGCAGGGCGTAGTAGACGATCTTGCCGACGATGGTCGACGCGTCGTACTCGCTCCTGGCCAGTGCGCGCTTGATGCCTCCGCGCTCGACGGCGCGGTCGAAACCGACCCGCTCGAGGACCTTGTCGACGACCTTCCCGATGGCCTTGGCGACGAGCCAGCCGATCACGAGGATGACCAGGAAGGCCAAGAACTTGGGTACGAAGAGCGCCACGGACCTCCACAGGTCCGTCAGTGCCGTGCTGATGTTGTCCACGAGAGTCTCCAGGGAGTCGATGGTTTACGTTGTAAACGCCAGTCGGGTGGTACCTACCCGGCCTGCCTCGGCGGGAAACCTCGACGATCGCTGGGCGGAGGGGACGCCGACGTCCGGACATGCCAAGAGCCCGCCCTCCACGTGGAAGGCGGGCTCAGGGCATACGCGCTCTGGGCGAAGGGACCTCAGTCGGTCTTGATGAAGCTGAGCAGCATCGACACGAACGTGATGATGAGGCCGCCGAAGACGGCGTCCCAGAAGAAGTGCTCGACGTGGAACGGCAGGTCGAGCTTGCCGGCCAGCCACGACGTCAGCTCCAGCATCAGGGCGTTGACGATGAAGACGAACAGGCCCAGCGTCAGGATGATGAGCGGCAGCGAGATGAGCTTGATGATCGGCTTGATGAAGGCGTTCAGGATGCCGAAGATCAGGGCCACGAGGACGACGGTCCAGATGACCTGACCCGTCGAGCCACCGCCGAACGTGATGCCGGGGATGGCCCACGCGGCCACCCCCAGGGCGACGGCGTTGACCACCGTCCGAAGCGCGAAGTTGAGGAGCATGCGCTCAGTGTTCCACGGGCGCAGGCGCCTCGGCGGGAAGACCGGGGTGCTCGTCGCCGGGGATCCGCGGCTGGAACATCGCGTTGAGACGCAACAGGTCCGGCTCGACCATCTTGAGCGAGCCGATGGCCTCGGCGACGGGCACGCGCTCGATGCGGCCCTTCTGCAGGGCGACCATCTGGCCCCACGCCCCGTCGAGGGCGGCCTCGACCGCAGCCACGCCGAAGCGGGTGCCGAGGACTCTGTCGAAGGCGACGGGCGAGCCGCCGCGCTGGATGTGGCCGAGCGCGGTCATCCGGCTCTCGATGCCGGTGCGGCCCTGGATCTCGCGGGCGAGGATCGAGCCGATGCCGCCGAGGATCTGGTGGCCGTACTTGTCGACCTCGGGCGCCGGGATGTCCATCGTGCCGGCCTTGGGCAGCGCGCCCTCGGCGACGACGACGATCGTCGCGAAGCGACCCTTCTTGTGCCGGTGGACGATTCGCTCGCAGACCTCGTCGACGTCGAAGGGCTCCTCGGGCACGAGGGTGATCGCGGCGCCGCCGGCGAGGCCCGACCAGATCGCGATGTGGCCGACGTGGCGGCCCATGACCTCGACGACGAGGACGCGGTGGTGGCTCTCGGCCGTCGTGTGCAGTCGGTCGATGGCGTCGGTGCAGATCTGGACGGCGGTCTGGAAGCCGAACGTCATCTCGGTGAGGGAGATGTCGTTGTCGATCGTCTTGGGCACGCCGATGACGGGAAAACCGTTCTCGTGCAACCGGTTGACGACACCCATCGAGCCCTCGCCACCGATGCCGATGATGGCGTCGAGCCCGTGCCGGTCGTAGGCCTTGCGCACGCGCTTGAGGCCGTCCTCGTGGGCGAACGGCTGGTCGCGGCTCGTGCCGAGGATCGTGCCACCGAGGGRCAGGATGCCGCGGCACCGGTCGACGTCGAGGATCTCGTAGTCGTTGTCCATGACCCCGCGCCAGGCATTGCGGAAGCCGATGACGGTGCTGTCGTACGTGACCTCGGCGGCGCGGGTCGCGCCCCGGATGACGGCGTTGAGGCCGGGACAGTCCCCGCCCCCGGTGAGGATGCCGATGCGCATGATCTGACTTTCGTGAGGCTGGGCATGAAGAAGATGTCGAGGCGGCGGTGGCGCGACGATGTGAGCCTAGCCACAGACCGGCGTCGCCGTCAGGAGAGCGTCCATGGGCCGGTCGCCCGCGTGGACACTGGCTCTACAGTTCGGGTATGAGCGACAGCCCTGAGACCGTCAGCGAGAGCGTGACCGAGAGCGCCACCCCGGACGAGGCGTATGCCGCCCCGCAGGCGTCGGGCGCCACCGTGCGGCTCCGCGACGTGCTGGCCCAGATGCCCGACTACAAGCCCGGGAAGCCCGCGTCGGCACCCGCCGGCGTGATGGCATACAAGCTGTCGTCCAACGAGAACCCCTACGGTCCGCTCCCGTCGGTGCTCGCGGCGATCGACGACGCGGCGGCCACGGTGAACCGCTACCCCGACATGGCTGTCACGGCGCTGACCGAGCGGCTCGCGAAGGCGCTCGACGTCCCGGCCGAGTGCATCGCGACGGGCACCGGCTCGGTCGCGGTCCTCGCCCAGATCGTCAACGCCGCGTGCGACGCCGGTGACGAGGTCGTCCTCGCGTGGCGCTCGTTCGAGGCCTACCCGATCGTCACGCAGCTGGCCGGCGCGAAGCCCGTCATGGTCGGCCTCGACGAGCGGGCCCGCCACCGCCTCGACGCGATGTTCTCCGCGATCACCGACCGCACCCGCGTCGTCCTCGTCTGCACCCCCAACAACCCGACCGGGCCGTGCGTCCACCAGGCGGAGCTCGAGGCCTTCCTCGACAAGGTCCCGAGCGACGTCATCGTCGTCGTCGACGAGGCGTACGTCGAGTTCGTCCGCGACCCCGACGCCGTGCGCGGGCTCGAGACGTGGCGTCACCGCCCCAACGTCGTCGTCCTGCGGACCTTCTCCAAGGCGTACGGCCTCGCCGGCCTCCGCGTGGGGTATGCCGTCGCGCACCCGCCCGTCGCCGCCGCCCTCCGCAAGACGGCCACGCCCTTCGGCGTCAACTCGGTCGCGCAGGTGGCCGCCATCGCCTCGCTCGACGCGTTCGACGAGCTCAACGCGCGCGTCGAGTCGCTCGTCGCCGAGCGCGACCGGGTCGTCCGGGCCCTCGGCGACCAGGGCTGGACCCTCCCGCAGTCCGATGCGAACTTCGTGTGGTTCCCGCTCGGCGCCGACTCGACGGCCTTCTCGCAGGCGTGTGCCGAGGCCGGCCTCACGGTGCGGCAGTACGGCGACGACGGCGTGCGCGTCACGATCGGCGAGGTGGACGCGAACTCGCGGCTCATCGAGGTCGCCGAACGCTTCGGGGCCCGCTGACCGAGCCGATCGGGGCGACAATGGGCTGAGCCGCGCGGTGTCGCGCGGCCGTCGTTGCAGGTCATGGCGCGGGAGGTCGCGGATGGGCACGGTGCGCAAGCGGCTCGCCGGTCGCGCGCTCAGCGGCAGCCTCGCCCTGCTCGGTGTCCTGCTCGTCGTGCCGTCGCTGTACTCGCCGACCCGGGAGATGGCGGTCGCCGACCGCGAGCACGGCTCGCTCCTGTCGCACCAGTGGGAGTGGAGCTGGGGGCGCGTCCGGGTGGCCGGTCTCGAGGGGGTCGAGCTGCGCGACCAGTGGAACCCGTTCGGCCTCGCCGTCCTCGTGGTGCTCCTCGTCGCGGGCCTCGCAGGCGTCGGCGTCTGGCTGGCCCGCCGCGTCACATGGGGTCACGTGCTCGGGCTCGTCACGGTCGGGCTGCTGACCGGTCGCGTGCTGACGACCGTGGCCGACCGGCTCGGCCGCTCGCTCGGCGAGGTCGACCAGGGGGCTGCCGGCCTCACGGTCCGGACCGAGATGACGCAGGCGGGGTCGCTCGAGACGGCCGCTGCGTGCGTCCTCGTCGTCGCGCTCGTGCTCATGGGTGTGGCCGCGGCCCGGTCGACGGGCGGGAGCGCCCTGCCGACGGTGCTGGCCGGCACCCCGGCCGCCGGCACTGCGGCTGCCGGCCCTCCGGCAGGTCGGGCGGAGCCGGCCGGGCTGCGCCCTGTCGGTGAGCACCTGACGACCGCGCCCGTGTCGTTCGACGACGCAGGTGCGGGCGGTGCGGGCGGAGGGGCGGACACGCCCGCGACGGCAGGAAAGCCGGGGAGGACGCCGTGACGCACCTTCGGGAGCACGTGGTCGCCGGCCGGCTGACGGCCGCGCTCGTCGGCCTTCTCGGGGTGCTGCTCGCACTGCCCACCCTCGTGCTCCCGACCCACGCCATCCTCCAGAAGCCGCCGGAGTCGGCCGAGCCCGACGCGTCCCCGTTCCGGCTGTCCGTCTGGAGCTGGGGGCACGTCGCAGACACGACCGCCAACACGGACGGCCAGGTCGACGTCGGCAACACGACCGGTCTGGTGATCCTCGTCGTGGCCCTCGCCGCCGGCCTCGCCGGCGTCCTCGCGTATGCGTTCCGGGCCGGCACCGACGGCCGGATCCTCGGTGTGACGGGACTCGCCTGGGCTGCATCCCAGGTGGTCGGTGGCCTGGGACGACGGGTCGGTGACACGATCTCGGGCATCTTCGGCGACGGCGACCAGCTCGTCGTCGAGACCTTCCCCACCGGCTACCTCGAGGTGGCCTCCGCCGCGCTGCTCGTCGTGTCGCTCGGTCTCGTCGTGCTGCGACCCGTGGCCGCACTGGCGCGGTCGGCCGTCGTCCGCGCGCGGGCGCTCGCCCGCCGTGCGGCCACGCACGACGAGGTGTCCGATGCGGCAGGCACGACGGAGACGTCAGCGCCGCGCGTCGGGATCGCGACGATTCGTGACGTGCCCGGGGGACCCGGCCATCCGCCCCATGCGCGGCGCGAGCACGCCGGCACGGGCGTCGGCTTCTCCGACGACCCGACCGTCGACCCCGACCGGTTCCGGCCGCCGAGATGACCGACGGTCCCGTCCACGACGTCGACCCGGAAGCCGGGCCGGGATGGCGTACGCGTGTGGCGGGGGTGGCGCTCGGCGGCGTCGGCGTGGTGCTGGCGGCGTCCACGGTGGTGTGGCCGACGAAGGTCGTCGCGGTCCGCGTCCCGGAGGTCGGCGACTTCACCAAGGGCTACGAGCAGCTGATCTGGTCGTGGGGACGTGAGGTCGTCTACACCTCGGACGGTGTGCTCCTCGACGCGTTCTCCGGTCCCGACCCGGTGCCGCGAGCGGTGCTCCTCGTCGTCGTCCTGCTGCTCGCCGCGGCCGGGTTGGTCGCCCGGCTCGTCCGTGGCGGGCGGCCCGGTGAGCTCGCGTCGGGGGTCGGCCTGGCGCTGGCTCTCGCGACCGTCGCGGCATCGGTGGTGCAGCGGCTGTCGGTCGACGACCGGACGATCGGCCTGCAGCCCGGGCTCGTCGTCGTGACGACGACGGTCGGCTGGCTCGAGGTCGTGTCGGTCGTCCTGCTCACGGCAGCAGTCGCCGGTCTCGTCGTCCCGGTGTTGCTGCCGCGCGTGGCGGTCTCGGTCACCGGCACGGTGTCCGGCGTCGCGGCGCGACTTCGGCAGCGTCGCGCCCTGGTGGAGGCCACCCCGCCGATCGTCGCCACCCTGATGGACCCCGGTCCGGCCGGCTCGGGGCGGGCGCCCGAGGTCGGCTTCAGCGACACGCCCTTCCCGTCGGGCGCGGACGGGGGAGTTGCGTCGCCGACCGACACCGACAGGTGAGCGCTGGATCGGGCCTCGTCGGAAGTGGTCGTGTGCCGGACGCCCGCAGTGTGGGTGGGCGGCCCTACCGTCGGGGCATGGACATGAAGCTCGAGCTGGTGGCCGTGCCCGTGACCGACGTCGACCGGGCCAAGGAGTTCTACGTCGAGAGGGTCGGATTCGTCCTCGACCACGACCACACGGTCAGTGACGAGATCCGATTCGTGCAGCTGACCCCACCCGGGTCGGCCTGCTCGATCGCGATCGGCAAGGGTCTGACCGAGATCGTCCCGGGCGGCCTCGACAACCTCCAGATGGTCGTCGCCGACGCCGACGCCGACGCGATCCGGGCCGAGCTCGTCGGTCGCGGCGTCGAGGCGTCCGAGGTCGACGAGCAGCCGTGGGGCCGTTTCGTCCACTTCAGCGACCCCGACGGCAACCGGTGGTCGCTGCAGGAGCTGCCCGCCTGGTCCGCCGGTGCCGGTGGCGACGGCGTCGACCCCGGGGCCTGACGCGTGGTGTCCGGGCTCCGTAGGGCCGTGCCGTTGATCCTCGTCACGGGCGCGGTCCTGCTCGCCGCGGTCCTCGTCTGGCCCACTCACCACCTCGTCTCACGCACGGCCGGGGGGAGCGAGACTCTCGTCGACATCTGGTTCGACGGACGCGTGCGGGCCGTGAGCCAAGCGATCGAGGTGCAGCGAGAGAGCTCGCTCACCGCGGTCCTGCTCGTCGTCGCGGCCATCGTCCTGCTCCTCGCCGCCGGCGGGCTCTGGGTGGCGGCCGCTCGGAGAACCCCGGTCGTGCCGGCTGTCGCGGTGACGGCTGCGACGCTCGCCGGTCTCGCTGTCGCGGTGTCCGTCCTGGTCCTGGTCCGCAGCGAACCCTTCGCCTTCGGGTGGGTAGGGAGTGCGGCGGTGGGGCAGCTCGACACGGCGATGACGCCGGTGGCGCTCTTCCTCCCGGCCGTGGTGGTGCTCGGGGGGCTTGCGATCGTCGCGATGCTGACGACGGTGGCTCGGCGTCGCGTGACGACCTGACGACCTGCCGACGTGACGACCTGACGACCTGACGACCTGACGACCTGACGACCCGACGACCTGAACGGCCGGGCGCCCCGTGTCGGTCCTCCGGCGTACGTTCACGGCATGCTCACCGCCGTCGCCGTGTCCGGCTACCGCTCGCTGCGCGACGTCGTCGTGCCTCTGCACGGGCTCGACGTCGTGACGGGCGCGAACGGCAGCGGCAAGTCGAGCCTCTACCGGTCGCTCCGGCTCCTCGCCGGCTGCGGCCGCGGCGACGTCATCGCCACCCTCGCCCGCGAGGGTGGCCTCCAGTCCGCGCTCTGGGCCGGCCCGGCGACCCTCGGCGGCGCTCGCGACCGGGGCCACGCCGTGCAGGGCACCCGTCGCAAGGGCCCGATCAGTCTCCAGCTCGGCTTCGCCTCCGACGACTTCGGCTACCTCGTCGACCTCGGCCTGCCCCAGCAGTCGACCGGCAGCGAGGCAGGGACGCCGTCGGCGTTCCTGCGCGACCCCGAGATCAAGCGCGAGGTGGTCTGGGCCGGCCCCGTCATGCGGCCGGGCTCGGTGCTCGTGCGCCGCCGCTGGGGTGTCGTCGAGACCCGCGCCGTGGGCGGGAGCGACGACGGCTGGGCCTCCGACTGGGGGCCCGACGACGGCGACGCCGCGGAGTGGGAGTCCGACCCCGTCGCGGCCCCGGGATCACGCACCGGCTCGCGAGCGGCCTACAAGGAGTCGGGCGCCGGCACGGCGTCGGGCCCGGGCCGCGGTGCACGCCCAGGGTGGGTCGAACTGACCCGCTCGCTGCGCCCGTGGGAGAGCATGCTGACCGAGCTCGCCGACCCCGAGCGGGCACCCGAGCTGCTCCGGGTGCGCCGGATGATCCGCGGCTGGCGGTTCTACGACGGGTTCCGCGCCGACGCCGAGGCCCCGGCCCGGACGCCCCAGGTCGGCACTCGCACCCCGGTGCTCGCCGACGACGGACGCGACCTCGCCGCCGCGCTCCAGACGATCCGCGAGAACGGTCGGTCCGAGCTCGACCGAGCCGTCGCCGACGCCTTCGACGGGGCGATCCTCGAGGTCACCGTCGACAGCGGCCGCTTCGACGTGGAGCTGCACCAGCCCGGGATGCTGCGGCCGCTCGCCGGAGCCGAGCTGTCCGACGGCACGCTGCGCTACCTGCTCCTCGTCGCCGCGCTGCTGACGCCCGACCCGCCGTCGCTCATGGTCCTCAACGAGCCCGAGACGTCGCTGCACCCCGACCTGCTCCCACCGCTCGGACGGCTCGTCCGGTCTGCGGCCGAACGCAGCCAGGTCATGGTCGTCTCCCACTCCGAGGCGCTCATCCGCGAGCTCGGTGTCGTCGACTCCGACGACGACGAGGCACCGGTCGGGCTCGGCACACCGGCCCGAGGCATCACCCTCGTCAAGGACCTCGGCGAGACCGTCGTGCAGGGTCAGGGCCTGCTCACCACCCCGGCCTGGACCTGGGGCACCCGGCGCTGACCGCGCCGGCGAGCGCGCCCCGAGCACACGGCATACGCCATCGCTCGCGACGCCTCAGGAGGTGGCGTTGTCGACCCGGCGGTCCGAGGGCTGCCCAGGGTCCACGGGTCCGGGGCTACGCCGGATCCGGGACGTCGCGAACGTCGTCCACGCGGCTGCGACGAGCAGGTAGCAGGCGAAGGCACCGACCAGCCAGCCGAGCGGGTCGTAGATCCCCCGACCGGTCAGGTAGAGGAAGCACCCTGCCATGAGGACCTGTGGGATGGCCTGAGCCGGGTAGAGCTCGGCCCAGTCGAGCGTCGTCCGCCAGGTCGGCAGGTCGGTCGGAGGTCGTCGCCCCCTGACGGCCGCCAGCACGATCTCGCGCCGGGTCCGTCGCGGCAGTGACCACCAGGCCCTGCTGATCGCCCAGGCGCTGGTGCGGTTCGGCGCTCCCATGTGCCCCCCTGCCTCGGATGTCGGGTGATTGTCGCACGGGCGACCCCGACCAGTGGGGGCGTTGTCGTCCCGCATTGTGAGATTCGCAGGGCTCTCCGGTAAGTTCCGGGTCGAGGACCAAGCACGAGTCCGTCGTCACGAACGGCGGCCCTGCGCCCCCAGAAGCCGACGAGCGGGTGACCCCCGTTTGCGGGCCGAACGAGTAGGCCGGTCTCACCGGCGAAGGAGCCCCAGTGAGCGACAAGGTTGTCGCCGAGCTGCAGGAGCCGACCCCCGCGGTCGGCGACGGTGGCCCGGACATGATCCAGCTGCTGACCCCCGAAGGTCAGCGCGTGTCCCATCCCGACTACGACAAGTACGTCGCGGACCTGACGCCCGAGGACCTGAGGAGCTTCTACCGCGACCTCGTCCTCATCCGCCGGCTCGACGCCGAGGGCTACGCCCTGCAGCGCCAGGGTGAGCTCGGCCTGTGGCCCAGCCTGCTCGGTCAGGAGGCGGCCCAGGTCGGCTCCGGTCGTGCGCTGCGGCCCCACGACTTCGTCTTCCCGACCTACCGCGAGCACGGCGTCGGCTTCGTGCGTGGCATGGACCCGCAGAGCTCGCTGCAGCTCTTCCGCGGCGTCAGCCAGGGCGGCTGGGACCCGCAGGAGAACAACTTCCACCTCTACACGATCGTCATCGGGGCCCAGGCGCTGCACGCCACGGGCTACGCGATGGGCGTGCGGATGGACGGCAACGTCGGCACCGGCGACCCCGACCGCGACACCGCGGTCATCTGCTACTTCGGCGACGGTGCCTCCTCGCAGGGTGACGTCAACGAGGCCTTCGTCTACGCGGCGAGCTTCGACGCGCCGGTCGTCTTCTTCTGCCAGAACAACCAGTGGGCCATCTCCGAGCCCGTCGAGAAGCAGACCCGGATCCCGCTCTTCCAGCGCGCCCGCGGCTTCGGCTTCCCGGGTGTCCGCGTCGACGGCAACGACATCCTTGCCACGTATGCCGTGACGCAGCACTGCCTCGACGAGGCCCGAAACGGCAACGGCCCGCTCCTCATCGAGGCCTACACGTACCGCATGGGTGCGCACACGACGGCCGACGACCCGACGAAGTACCGCGTCTCGGCCGAGGTCGAGGAGTGGAAGTTCCGCGACCCGATCCTGCGCCTCAAGACGCTCCTCGCGCACGAGGGGATGGCCGACGAGGCCTTCTTCGTCCGCATCGACGAGGAGGCCGACCAGTTCGCCGCCGAGCTGCGCGAGGGCTGCGTCACGATGGAGACGATGGCCGGCGAGACGATGTGGGACCACGTCTACGCCGAGGACCACCCGGTCATGGAGGCGGAGCGTGCCGCCTACCTCGCCTACAAGGCGAGCTTCGAGGAGGCGAACTGATGGCCGGCCAGCTCGAGAAGGTCACGCTCGGCAAGAGCATCACCAACGGCCTGCGCAAGGCCATGGAGGCCGACCCCAAGGTCGTGCTCATCGGTGAGGACATCGGCAAGCTCGGTGGCGTCTTCCGCATCACCGAGGGCCTGCAGAAGGACTTCGGCGAGGACCGCGTCATCGACAGCCCGCTCGCCGAGTCCGGCATCGTCGGCACCGCGGTCGGCATGGCGCTGCGCGGCTACCGCCCCGTCTGCGAGATCCAGTTCGACGGCTTCGTCTATCCGGCCTTCGACCAGATCGTCAGCCAGGTCGCCAAGATGCACGCCCGTGCCCTCGGCGCGGTCAAGATCCCGATGGTGATCCGCATCCCGTTCGGGGGCGGCATCGGCAGTCCGGAGCACCACTCCGAGAGCCCCGAGGCCTACTTCGCCCACACCGCGGGCCTGCGCGTCGTCGCGTGCAGCAACCCCGAGGACGCCCACTGGATGATCCAGCAGGCCGTCGCGTGCGACGACCCGGTGATCTTCTTCGAGCCGAAGCGCCGCTACCACGACCGTGCGGAGTACGACACGACCGCGACCACCGCGCCGCGCGGCCTCTTCGAGGCCAACGTGCTCCGTGAGGGCACGGACGTGACGCTGCTCGGCTACGGCCCGGTCGTCAAGACGATGCTCGAGTCGGCCGCCGCAGCGGAGGCCGAGGGCACGAGCATCGAGGTCATCGACCTGCGCTCGCTGTCGCCGCTGCCGATCGACACCATCGTCGAGTCGGTGCGCAAGACGGGTCGCCTCGTCGTCGTCCAGGAGGCGAGCAGCTTTCTCGGCATGGCGTCGGAGATCTCGGCGCAGGTCACGGAGCAGTGCTTCTACGAGCTCGAGGCCCCCGTCATCCGGGTCGCCGGCGCGAACATCCCCTACCCGCCGAGCCGGATGGAGGAGGAGTTCCTCCCCGACCTCGACCGCATCCTCGACGGCGTCGACCGCGCGCTCGCGTACTGAGAAGGGCTGCGACACATGGCAATCAAGACGTTCAACCTGCCCGACCCCGGTGAGGGGCTCGTCGAGGCCGAGATCGTGGAGTGGAAGGTGTCGCCCGGCGACACCGTCAAGGTCAACGACATGGTCCTCGAGATCGAGACCGCCAAGTCGCTCGTCGAGCTGCCCATCCCGTGGGCCGGCACCGTGAAGGAGCTGCTCGTCGAGGTCGGCCAGACCATCGACGTCGGCACGCCGATCATCTCGATCGACGACGGCAAGGGCGGTGACGACGCTCCCGCCGCCGCACCGTCGATCCCGGGCGAGAAGGCCGCTCCCGCCGAGGGCGCGGGTGGCGGCTCCGAGGCCATCCTCGTCGGCTACGGCGCCAAGGCCGGCGCCACGGCCCGTCGTGCCCGCAAGGGCATGGCCGCCGCCCCCGTCGCCGCAGCACCGACCGAGACCGAGCAGGTCGCGGCTGCCGCACCCGTCGCCGAGCCCGCAGCCCCGGCTCCGCGTGTCGAGTCGCCGGCTCCTGCCGTCCCGGGCGCGTCCGCTGCCGGTGGCCGTCCCAAGGCGAAGCCGCCCGTCCGCAAGCTCGCCAAGGACCTCGGCATCGACCTCGCGTCCGTCACCCCGACCGGGGCCGACGGCATCATCACGCGCGACGACGTGACGAACCATGCACGTGGCGCCGCCGTGAACGGCATTGCAGCACAAGCCGACTCCGCCGTCGGCGTTGCTGCGCCGGCCATCTCGCGTATGCCGTTCGGCGCGGGTGAGCGCGAGGAGCGCACGCCGATCAAGGGCGTCCGCAAGATGACGGCGCAGGCGATGGTCGGATCGGCCTTCACCGCACCGCACGTCACCGAGTGGATCACCATCGACGTCACGAAGACGATGGAGCTCGTCGACCGCCTCAAGGGCAGCCGCGAGTTCAAGGACGTCAAGGTCACGCCGCTGCTCGTGCTCGCCAAGGCGCTCGTCCTCGCGGTCAAGCGCAACCCCGGCATGAACGCGACGTGGGACGAGGCCAACCAGGAGATCGTCCAGAAGAACTACGTCAACCTCGGCATCGCCGCCGCGACCCCGCGTGGCCTCATCGTCCCGAACATCAAGGACGCTCACGCCATGACGATGCTCGAGCTGGCGCAGGCCATCGGTCAGCTCACCGCCACGGCCCGCGAGGGCCGCACCCAGCCGGCCGAGATGTCGGGCGGCACGATGACGATCACCAACGTCGGCGTGTTCGGCGTCGACAGCGGCACCCCGATCATCAACCCGGGCGAGTCGGCCATCGTGTGCTTCGGTGCGATCCGCAAGCAGCCGTGGGTCGTCACCGATGCCGACGGCAACGACGAGATCGCCATCCGCCACGTCACGCAGCTCGCGGTGAGCTTCGACCACCGTCTCATCGACGGTGAGCTCGGCAGCCGCTTCCTGTCCGACCTGGCCGCGATCCTCGCCGACCCGGCCCAGGCCCTCGTCTGGGGCTGACCCACCCAACCGTCGAGGGGCCACAAACCGGCACCGGTTTGTGGTCCTTCGACGATCCGTCCTGCCGGGGGACGCCTCAGGAGGACCGCGATCGGATCGGGACACACCCCCACGATTGGGGGTATGCCGACCCCACCCGTGGCGCGTGCGCCGCGCCGCGCGCCACGCCACGATGGTGGAGTTCCCGATCGGGCGATCGCCCCTGAGCAGTGGAGGTCCGTCATGGGTGGGCAGCGCGTGCACGGGCCGGGTCCGTGGTGCGCCCGGGCAGGACGGGGGCCACACCGGTGACTGCTCTCCGCTCGGACCCGACCCCGCAGGGACCGGACGTCGTCCGCGTGCTCGTCGTCGACGACGTGCACATCCTCCGGATCGGGCTCGCCTCGCTCTTCTCCGTCGAGGGTGACCTCGAGCTCTGCGGCGCCGCCGAGAGTGGCGAGCAGGCGGTCGAGGTGGCTCGGCGCACCCACCCCGACGTCGTGCTCATGGACATCCGGATGCCCGGCATCGGCGGGGTCGAGGCCACCCGGAGGATCCTGCAGGACCGGCCGACGACCCAGGTCGTCGTGCTGACGGGAGAGCCGTCGGTGCAGGGACGGCGGGCGGCGCTGGAAGCCGGCGCGGCGGCATACATCGTCAAGGATGCGGTGCCGTCGACGGTCCTCGACGCGGTCCGTGGCGTGGGAAGGGGGCGCCAGCCCGGGATGCCGCGCTGACCCTCCGAACGCCGCGGCCGGCGACGCTCAGGGGAGCTGAAGCTCGCTCGCGAAGGACGTCGGGAAACGCGCCACGAGCTCGGTCCCGCCCTCGGCGCGGCGTGCCAGTCGCAGCGACCCACCGACGTCGGTCAGGGTGTCCTCGAGCAGGCGAAGGCCGAGGTGGCCGGTGGCGACCGGGCCCGGAGGTGGCCCGCTGCCGTCGTCGACCACCGTCACCGTGGCCTCGTCGCCCTCGACGACGGCGATGAGCGTCGCCCGGGAGGCGTTGGCGTGCTTGACGACGTTGCGCAGCCCCTCGCGGAGCACGCGGTAGGTCAGCTGGATCGCCTCCGTGGACAGGTGGGCGTAGCCGGGAGAGACCTCGACGTCGACGACGACGCCCGACTCGCGGGCCCGCGTCGCGAGGATGTCGAGGGCCGCCGTGAGCCCGGGCAGGGACGGGTCGGCCGGGTAGAGGTCGGTGACCAGGCCCCGCAGGGAGGAGATGTCACCGCGGAGGCTCTGACCTGCCGAGTCGAGCAGCTCGCGCGCCTCGACCGAGCTGTCGGGCAGCTGGCGGGCGACCATCGGGAGGGCGTAGCCGAGGGCCGCGAGGTTCTGGATCAGGCCGTCGTGCAGCTCCTCGGCGATGCGGCGCCGCTCCATGTCGGAGGCGGCGAGGGCATGGCGCAGCATCGCCCCGCGTTCGGTGCGCGCGTGGTCGACCCGACGGGCCAGCGACAGGGCCAGCGGCAGGAGGAAGAGCGTCAGGATGAGCATGGCGCCGACGGCGAGGGCCGTCAGCGCGTAGAGCAGCAGCCGCTGGTCGCTCTCGAGCCGCTCGGTCGACCAGTAGGACTCGATGACGACCGGCTTGCTGTCGGCGTCGAACGCACCGACGTACACCTCGAGCAGCTGGCCCGCGGTGCGCTCCTCGACGTTCTCCACCTTGCTGAGGTCCGACACGTCGGCGACGACGTCCTGGGTGCCGAAGAGCGCGGCGACGTCCTCGTCCATGACGTACGTGCGGCCGATGAGGTCGCGCTCGTCCGACCAGATGACGTTGCCCTCCATCGACCAGAGCTTGACGTGGACGAGGGACCCGTCCCGCAGCCGCGACTCGACGACCGTGACGAGGCTCTGCGAGGAGTTCGGGCGCCGGGAGCGCACCGCGGTGTCGACGAAGGGCGCTGCTACGTTGGCCGCGAAGGTCCTGCCTCGCAGGCTCGCCTCGCGCAGCGCGAGGTCCGCCGCCAGCGCGCGTGCCACCAGGACGGCCCCGAACGCGACGATGAGGAAGGCCACGAGCGTCCACAGCCCGAAACGGGTGATGGCCTCGCGCACGATCGACGGGGGCCCGCCGTGTGTCCCACCGGACCCTTGCGAGCCCGGCGCGCTAGCCACGCCTGGTCGGTGCGATGAGGCCGAGCCGGCTCGCGTTCACGACGGCCTCGAGCTGGGAGTGTGCGTGCAGCTTGCGCAGCAGGGTCTTGACGTAGCCGCGACACGTCAGCACCGAGATCCCGAGCTCCCTGGCGATCATGACGGCATCGGCTCCGTCCGCCAGCCGGCGCAGGACGTCGGCCTCGCGCGGCGTCAGGCGCGGGACGGGAGCCCCGTGGCGGTCGGCGCCGGCCCGCACGATGGTGCGCAGCAGGCCGGGGTCGATGGCGAAGCCTTTCCGGGTCGACGACCGGACGGCGCCGAGGATCTCGTCGAGGGAGCCGTCCTTGGGCAGGAGGGCACACGCTCCGGCGTTGAGCGACCTCGTGAGCAGGGCCTGGTCGATGAAGGCGCTGAGCACGATGATGCGCACGTTCGGGACGGCACCGATGAGGTCCGTGGCCAGGTCGATGCCGTCGTCCTGACCGAGCCGGACGTCCATGAGGATGACGTCGGGCTGCCAGTACGCCGCCAGCGCGCGAGCCTGGGCGGCGTTGAGCGCCGTTGCGACACAACGCAGGTCGGGCTCGCCGTTGATCACCAAGCCGATGGCGTCGGCAAGGACCCGGTGGTCGTCCACGATCAGGACTGATGTCTGTGTGCTGTCAACGCACGGTGAAGCCTTCATGGGCACCCCCCCGGGAGCATGTCGGCTTTCAGTATCGGCCACGTCGCCGGGCGCTGTCCCACGAATCCGAAGGGTCCGGTTCGTCCCGCGAGCGCCGCCCGCGCCCCGACCGGTACTCCCGACGGACCCCGAGGTTCTCCCGAGCAGGTCCGCCCACCATGGGCGTGGATATCCCCCGCTGGTCGGGGGACCCACTGCAGCAGCACAGTTCGACCGGGACGTCGGGCACCGGGAGCAGCACGCACCACGGGGCTCGCCGTCCACCACCTGAGGAGCAGGCATGAACACCTCCACACCTTCGGAACCCCAAGACCCGCGTGAGCTCGAGCCCGGCGGGATCTACCGACGCACCGTCCTCCGGCTCGGGGCCGCCGGAGGACTCGGAGCCGCGCTCGTCGCCGCCCGCGCATTCGGTGGTCCCGTCCTGGCGCAGCAGGGTCTGCTGTCGCCCGACGGCGCCTTCGCAGCTTCGTCGACGACACTCGGCGACCTGCTCTTCTACGTCGAGGCCTTCCCGACGAGCCCGCTGATCCTCTCGCCCTTCTCCGACCCGCTCCCGATACCGAAGGCCCTGGCGCCCGTGCCGGTGTCGACCTTCAGCCGTTGGGCAAAGCCTCCCGGTCCCGGTGTGGGACAGCAGAACTCGTTCGGGAGCGAGCGGCACCAGATCTGGCCCTCCGCGCTCGGCTATCCCGACCCGATCGTCTACAAGATCGACCTGCTCCTGCGCACCCACTCGTTCACGACCTCCCAGGTGCTGCCGATCGACTCGAACGGCAAGCCGACGGCGTCGTTCGACGCCTACGGCGCCACGTATGCCGCCGGCACGAAGCGCTGGCTGCCGATGAGCACGATCTACGGCTTCAACGGCACCTTCCCCGGACCGAGGATCAACGCGGAGTACGGCAAGCCCGTCCTCGTCCGCTTCGAGAACCACCTCGACGAGAACCCGCTCGGCCTCGACCGGCAGGACTTCGGGTCCCCGGACTGGTCGTTCCTCACCCACCTGCACAACGGCCACACGGCGCCCGAGAGCGACGGCAACCCGCACTACTGCATGACCTACGGCCCCAAGTCGACCGGCTACGGACCCCAGACCTTCTGCGACAACCTCTACCTCAACTGGCCGGCGGGAGGGGACGACCGCGAGAAGCAGAGCTTCTTCTGGTTCCACGACCACCGCATGGACCACACCGGGTCGAACGTCTACAAGGGCATGGTCGGCCTCTACCCGATCTACGACCCCAAGAACGGCACGGACATGGGAGACGAGCGCCAGGGGCTCAGGCTGCCCGGCGTCCGCCGGGACAACCCGGACGGCTCCTTCGACGTCGACTACGACGTCCCGCTCGCGTTCTACGACTGCCGCCTCGACGACGGGGTGACCACGCACCAGGACGTCCACGACGGGATGGGGGAGTTCCCGGCAGCGAAGAACCCTGCGACGCACCCGGAGTGGTGGGGCAAGACGTTCTACAAGCACTTCCCCAACCACGGCTTCGTCGGCGACATCTTCACCGTCAACGGCACCGCCTACCCGACGATGGTCGTGCGACGCCGGAAGTACCGCTTCCGCTTCCTCGACGCCTCGATCGCCCGCATCTACGAGTTCAAGCTGATGGCGTCGACGACGGGCCCGAAGTCATCCGCGTCCCTGGGCTACGGCGGCGACGAGCTCGAGGGGCAGTACCGCATCCCCGACGGCCAGCAGTGCATGCAGTTCACCCAGATCGCCTCGGACGGCGGCCTGCTGCCGTTCGCGATCAAGCGCGACTCGTTCGAGCTGTGGCCGGCCAAGCGCCGCGAGGTCATCGTCGACTTCACCCGCTACCAGGACGGGACGCCGACGACGAAGGGCGACGTCGTCTACCTCACGAACGTCATGAAGATGCCGAACGGTCGCATGTGGTCCAACTCGTCCCGGTTCTCGCCGGACCCGAACTACAAGGTGCCGGTGCTGAAGTTCGTCATCGGCGACGACGCCCCGGACGACAGCCTCGTCCCGCAGCCGGGTCAGCTGCTGCGGTCGCTGCCGCCGCTGCCGGGCAACTGGCAGAGCATGCTCGACAACCGCCTGGTCTTCGAGGTCGAGCGCGGGAGCTCGTCCGCCGACGTTGAGTGGCTCATCAACGGCCAGCCGTTCGACCCGACGCACGTCGGCACGAGCCTGAAGAACCCCGCCGGCAAGACCCCGCTCGCGCAGCAGAAGCGCGGCAGCTTCAACCTCTGGGAGATCCGCAACGGCGGCGGCGGCTGGGTGCACCCGTTCCACCTGCACATGGAGGAGCACCGCGTCGTCATGCGCAACGGCAAGGACGCGACGAAGGGCAGCGCGGGTCACCCCGACGACGTCTCGCGCGAGGACCTGACGGCCCTCGACCCGGGCGAGTCCGTCATCGTCTACCGGGGATTCCGGGACTTCGTGGGTCCCTACGTCGCGCACTGCCACAACCTCGCGCACGAGGACCACGCGATGATGTTCGGCTGGGAGATCACGCCGTAGGGAGCGTATGCCGTGTCGTGGCCTCCGCATGGACGGCCACGACACGGCCTACGCCGTGGTCCACCACTAGGAAGGAAGGCACTGCCATGACCACCTCCTCGACCGTCGCGGCCCCACCCACGGTCCCGGGGCGCCGACGCGCCGTCCCCTGGGCGACGGTGCTGCCCCTCGCGGTGGTGCTGGCCTACGCGGACGGCTTCTGGGTGACCTCGATGCGCGGTGCGGTCGGCGCCGTCGGTCGCGGGCAGGGCCCGTTCACGACCTGGTGGCACGAGTCCACCGTCCTCGTCCCCGTCTACGTGTGCGCCGTCCTCGCCGCGCTCGCGCTCGCCGTGCACCTGTCGGACCGGCGACACGACGACCGGGGACGGGCGCCGCTCCTGCTGACCGCGGGGCTCGTCGTCGTGACCGCCACGCTCGTCGGCGCCGTCGAGATGGCGGTCGGGGCCGCGTACGACTTCCACCTCCAGTCGGGCCAGCTCGAGGTGATGGCCTCGATGCGGGGCGACTGCCGGGCGGACTGCATCGAGCGGCTGCGGCAGGACACGTGGTGGCTGCAGCTGCGCGCCACCGGCCTCGGAGCCGTGCTCCTGCTCGTCACCAACCTCGGAGCCGTCGCGTGGGTGACGATGTTCCACGGCGGCCGACTGGACTCCGTCCGGTCGGCGCGCGCCCGTAGTCGGTCCCTGGACGCCTGCGGTGAGCGGCGGCTGCTCCTGGCCCTGGCCCTCGTCGGTGGTGCGCTCATCCACCTGGCGGTCGTGCCGGAGCACTTCGAGGAGTGGGTGGCCGCGGCCTGGTTCTTCGTCGCGCTGGCGGTCGCCCAGGCCGTCGCGGCGTTCCTCGTGCTCCGGGGGCCCGCGCCCGCTCGTGGCCTCCTGCTCCTCGTGGCCGCGCTCTCGGCCGGTCCACTCGTCGTGTGGGCGTGGTCGCGCACCTGGGGTCTGCCGGTCGGTCCCGACCCCGGCGTCCCCGAGGCCGTCGGGCTCCCCGACATCGCTGCCGGCGCCCTGGAGCTCGTGGCCCTCGTCCTCGTCGTCGTCCTGCTGCGCCGCGTCCCGGTCGGCGCCGTCCGCCGCCTCCGGCCCGAGCACCTGGGCCGACTCGCGGTGGCCGCCGTGCTGGCCGTCACCGTGGTCGGAGTGGCGTCGAGTCAGGCGGGGTGGTTCGACGTCGTTCGTTCGGAGAGCCTCACGAGCTCGGGCATGGGCTAGCAGATGAACGCCGTCGTGTTCGTGAAGTGAGCCGACTGCTCACCCCCAATCTTCGGGTCCGACCTCCCCGCACGTGGTGGAGCCCGCAGACCGTCTCCTCGCCCGACCATGGAGGAGTCAAGGGAGGGGTTGACATGACGAACTCGAGCCTGGGGGCGCGAGCAGGGGTTGAGGGACCCGTGCGAGCCGAGGTCACACTGTGTCGGAGCCTGCGGGTGTCGGTCGGCGACCGGTCGATCGGACCGCGCCAGCTCGGCGGGGCGAAACCGCGCCAGATCCTCGTCGCGCTGCTGCTGCGGCCCGACCAGGCCGTCTGCAAGGCAAGTCTCGTGCGGTTGCTGTGGGACGACGCCCCACCGGCGGGCGCCCTGAGCACCCTCGAGGGCTACGTCAGCCTGGTGCGCAAGCGGCTCGACGCCCTGGCGCCGGGGCTCGGCAGCGCCGTGCGCACGGAGCCGGGCGGCTACCTTCTCGACCCGGCCTTCGTCGACGTCGACGTCCACCGCTTCCGGCGACTGGCCGCTCGGGCGCGCGCCTGCTCGGGGCCGGCCGCCGTGCGCGGCTGGGTCGGTGCCTTCGACGTCCTCGACGCCCTCGACGCCCTCGGGGGAGCCCGCGGCCTCAGTGGCCTGCTCCTGCCGGACGAGCACCTCGACTGGATCGAGCAGGCGCGTGAGGAGCTCGACGACGAGCTGCTGAGGGCCCTCTCCGAGGCGGCAGGGGTGGCCCTCGACGCGGGAGACCTCGACCGTGCCCACCGCTGGGCGAGAGAGGCGCTCGCCGCCGACCCCTACGACGAGGCTGCGTGGCGCGTCATCCTCGAGTGCTGTGAGCAGCGCGGTCGCTACGCGGAGGGCCTGCGCGCCTACGACGAGTGCCGGCGGCTGCTCGCGGACGAGCTCGGCTGCGCGCCCGGACCCGGGGTCCGCGAGGTCTTCGGCCGCCTCCTGGACGGCGCGCGGCAGGCCGACGACGACCCGCTGGCGGCGTTGGTCGACGCCGTCGTCCGCCTCC
This sequence comes from Terrabacter sp. RAF57, assembly GCF_052113925.1. NCBI lineage: Bacteria > Bacillati > Actinomycetota > Actinomycetes > Micrococcales > Intrasporangiaceae > Terrabacter > Terrabacter sp. RAF57. Next base: position 151,718 of record NZ_JBFRDT010000008.1, read on the forward strand.
ACGTCGCGGTGTCGCTCCCGGCCGGACCGGCCGGTGCGGACCCCGAGGGGACCACGGGGCCGGGGCGCCCCGGCCGGGCGGGGCAGCGGGGCGGCCCCCCGCCGGTCGAGGAGGACTGGCGGCTGCTCGAGCGTCTGCTGTCGATGGCGCGCAGCGGTTGGCACCCCACGGCTCAGGCCACCGCCTGACCCACCCGACCGTCGAAGGGCCACGAACCGGTACCGGTTGGGCGGGTCAGCCGGAGAGGGCGCGCCTCATGACGGCGTCCATGGCGCGGTCCGGCAGCAGCCGGCGCGCGGTGACGATGGCGCGCGCGCCGCGTCCGGCGGGGTAGCGCGCCGCGGGGTTCGCGGCCTCCAGCGCCTTGAGCACCTTCTCGGCGACCGCCTCGGGCCCGGAGCTCATCCGCGGGGTGTCGACGCGCTCGAACATCACGGCCATCCGGCGGCCGAGGTCCTCGTAGACGGTGCCGATCGACCGCTCGACCATGCTCTCGCGGGCGATGGTGTTCCACTCCGAGATGATCGGGCCCGGCTCGACGATGACGACGTCGATGCCGAAGGGGGCGAGCTCGATGCGCAGGCTGTCGCTGAAGCCCTCGACCGCGAACTTCGTGGCGTGGTACCACGCGCCGAGTGGCTCGTAGATCTTGCCGCCGATGCTGGAGATGTTGACGATCCGGCCGCGACGCCGCGTGCGCATGTGCGGCGTGACGAGCTGGGTGAGGCGGGCGAGCCCGAAGACGTTGACCTCGAACTGCCGCCGCGCCTCCTCGATCGGTACGTGCTCGACCGGTCCGTACGAGCCGTAGCCGGCGTTGTTGACGAGGGCGTCGATCTGCCCCTGCTCGGTGATGATGCGGTCGACCCCCGCGACCATCGACGCGTCGTCGGTGACGTCCATGGCGAAGGCGATGATGCCGCGCGACTCGAGCGCGGCCATGCGCTCGACGCGGCGGGCGACGGCATACACCGTCCACCCGGACTCGACGAGGTGGATGGCGATGGACTCGCCGATGCCGGAGGACGCGCCGGTGACGAGGGCTACCTTGCTCATCCCGACACCGTATGCGGCACCGCTGGGACCCGAGCGCGCGCCCATCTCCCAGCGTGGGCCGCCCGGACGGCATACCCCTCCCTCACACCGTCGAGAGGCCACGTCGTGCGGGTGCGAGAACGTCGAGAGGCCAGAGCTCGCGACGAGCTCTGGCC
>NZ_JBFRDT010000009.1:0-140254 GCF_052113925.1 Terrabacter sp. RAF57
AGATCCTTCGCTACCTGGCGCTGCGGAACACCGTCCGCGACCAGCCGCCGGATCAGAGCCCAATCCTCCACTGAGATCACCCAACCAATCTGTCTGGGTGGCCTCGTTTTCGACCGTCGCTATGGCCTCGTTTTCAAGCGTCGTCGACAACCGTTGCCCTTAACGCGGTTCCAACTCCCGGGCAGTGCCCACATCGTCGCTGCAGGGTCGCTCCTGGGTGACTTGGCGACAAGGCCCACAGTTGCCGTATCGCAACATCGGAGGCCCTTCCGATGCGCGTCGAAGGCGCTCATCGACGCGAAGAGCTGGCCGCAGCCGGAGCAGCAGCCGATGCGCTCGCCGTGAGTGGCGACGCTCCCGCAGTGCGGGCATGGCTCGGTCATGATTCCTCCGGAGGGCGCTTCTTGGTGCTGCAACTCGCCTGTGCGGTCCTTGCAGCGCTGGCGGGTGTACGGATATCCCCCATGGTCTGTGCGGCGGTCTGACCCGACTTCGCGGTGCTCACTGGGACCACACCCGAGGTGCGGGCACGCGGCGGCCCTTCGCGATGGCACGCAACCTGCACGGCAAGCACGGCACCCGTGGGCCTGCCTGGCCCCGAATGCCGCGACCCGCAGTCCGGGCAGGCAGTCGGCGGCGTCTCAGGGAGAGGCTTCGGGTCAGGTGAAGCACGCTTCCGCTCGGGGTGCTTGGGTTCGGGCGACGCAGGCCCGGCCGGGGTGATCGCGAGCCCTGCGCATCGTCGAATCCCGCGGTGTCCACGAGCGACTGGGAAGCCAAGCCCTCTGAGTGCCAACCCGAGCTGCGTCGCGGTGCCGGTTGGGACGCCTTTGGCCTCAGCCCACGAGAACCAAGATGCCCACGCGTCTCCGGCGGGCTCCCACAGAAGCTCGTTGACGAGGCAGCGTGCGTCGACGAACCGGGCGACCTCGAGGGCGCTCACTGCTCGGCCGCCCTTGCGTTAGTCATGGTTGCTCCCGATCTCGTGGAAGCCGTTTGGGAGAGATCGGGGCTCAAGCGCCCGTAGCGAGCCGATGTGGGGGCGTCTGCCCTGTTGAGTCCTCGGATGTCAGTGCCAGAAATGTCAGTAGGTGAAGCCGTCAGGTGCGCGCACGCGTCACGCGCATGTGCGCGGTGGTGGGTACTGACATTTCTGGCACTGACTCTGAGCGCGGCCGGGTCGATTCCGTCGGCCAATCGGTAGCTCCACAGGGTCCCTGGGCTGCCCCCATGCATGATCTCTTGCTCGACGCAGGTCAGCACCCCGAGCATGTGGAGCGCCTGCAACTGTCGGTCGACCGTGGCTCGCGGCTTGTCAACACGCTTCCGCACCTCTGCCGTCGTGGCACCTGGGTGCGCCGCCACGTCGTCCACGATGAGCAGCCGCAGCGGCGGCATCGAGTCCCGAGCGCACCGGATCGCCAGCCGCAGCGCGTCCGTGCGTTCCATCCCGATTGCAACCCCGCCACGTATGAGCTGCTGTAACTGCCTGACGAACCGGGTCGGCATCTCAGGGGCCATCGCGTCGACCACGTGGCCCCGGTAGTCGAAGTCGACGGCGGTACGAGCCAACGTCACCAGATCGGCCGCAGCGATCAGGCGGTCATCCTCGTCTGTTGTCGTCCTCACCGGGGTCGTGCCGATCCCCGCAATCACCCCCGCGATCGCCGCAGCCAATTCGTCGCGCATCTGCACCTCGGAGCCGGTGTTGCCGAGCGTCCGTCTCGCAGCGGACTCCCGACCCAAGTGGGAGTCGATCCGCAGCAGCACGAACCGGTCACCCATCTGCGCAATCACGGAGTGCGCCGAGTCCCACGCCGTCGTCACCGCGCCAACAACGACGATCCGGCCCGCCCAGTCCATAGCCCTGCCCCCGTCGGTTCCGACGTTGCGTGTCCAGCGCCCGTCATAGACCTCCCTGAACGCCGCGAGGACCTCACCACGCATTTCTCGATTCATCGACAGGATCGACGTGACGTCCTTGATGACGAGGACCCCACGGTCACCGATCTGCCGCAGCAGCCCACCTGTCGCGTCCTTGGCGCGCTCCTTCTGGCTCGTGGCGGACAGCAGCGCACCGGGCGAGGAGACCGTCGATGTGACGTGTGCGCCGATCCCGGCGAGTGCCTGAACCGTCTCCGTCTTCGCGTTCCCCGAGCCGGACACGATGAGCAGCCAGAGGGGGTCACCGTCGAGTCGCTCGACCGCAGCAGCAGCAAGGACAGCGTCGATGGCGTCGAGGTCGTAGTCCGCCCCGAGCCAGCGCGTGAAGACGGCGTGCGCGTTCGCGAGGGACATGGTCGGGCCTTCCGGCTCGGGAACTTCCACGTCGGCGTAGTCCCGTCCGTAGAGGGGCTCGTTGTGGGGTCGGGGCAGCGGGACCGACGTGTCGTCGCCGCTGCCGACCGTGTCGACTACCGCTCCCCAAGCCGTGCCTTCGGTCGGGCCGGTTGCGCTCCTCGCGGTCATCAGTTCGCGCCTCGCACGCTGTAACGGGCATGCTCGAGCTCGGCTCGTACGCCGGGCATCCGTTCGTCATCGACGAACCACCCGCGGTTCACCGCGGACCAGGAGGCGGCGGCTTCTTGATCCATGAGCCCTTGACGAATCGGATTGCGCATCAGAGTGTTTCGCCAGTCGCTTGTGGCGATGGCGTAGTCAATTCGCCTCACGTGGACCATCGGGCCTCGCGTCGGGCGGCCACAGCGCGGTCGGCCGCGGCGTCACGCTCAGGGATCCGCGCCATGGTCTGCACAAGGGTGAATGCTCGGTGATGACGACGAGCGGCATCGTCGTCGGCCAGCCCGCGACCGCGCTCGATCCCGTGGCGCAACCCAGCCTCGTAGCCATCACACCAGATCAGGAATTCGGCCGGCGTCAGTCCCATGATGTCCGTCGGTTCATCGGCGACGTCGGCGGTCCGTGCGACTGTGGGAGCGCAGGTGCGGTCGTCGGCGGCGCCAGTCATAGCGGGTCACCACCGTCGACCTCAGCCCCGGGATGACCGTCGCGCTCCTCCTTCGCACGGCGTGAACGCCGGGCCAGTGTCAGGAGGGCAACGGCCCTCTCGACCTGGTCGTCGCTCAGGACATACAAGGGGGGCGCGATCGGGGACGCGACCGCCCTCGGCTGCTCGCCCATCACCGGGCCTCGATGTCGTCGGCGCGGTCGGGGTCGAGGATGGCGATTTGGGCGTCGGGGCCGAAGGCGAGCAACCCCGCCCTGACCCGCGTCAGCGGCAGCGCCGCTAGCGAGCTGCAGACTTCGTCGAGGTCGAGCCTCACGCCGCGCTGGCCGGGGACAACGTAGGCCCGGACGTACCCGCGGCGGACCCAGTTGCGTACGGAGTTCTCGTTGCATCCGAGCTGGTCAGCGACGGCGGCGACGGAGAGGAGGTTCGTGCTGTTGGAGAGTTCTGACAAGGGGATGCGTCCCTTCACGGGAGGTGTGCATCCGGCCCTACTGCCAGCAACGCTCGGTTCGAGATGTTCTCGCTGTCCCTCACATCTTACTGCTCGAAGCCCACTCCGAACGGAGGTTCCCGACCAATTGCTAAGTTACGCAAGGGAATTGGTGTCAGCTGGGCTGTGACATCCGGAAGATGTATGTATGCGGCTAGGTTTGGACGAGCCGTCGCACCCGGGAACACGCGTCCCCGTTCCGCTTGTCCACGAGCGCAGCCGGGTGACGCGAGAAGGCCTCGTCCGGCTGCGCTCCACAGTGGTCAGTCTGATGCGGTGAGTGCGTCGTAGATGGTCTTAGCGACGTCTGGGTCGTCCAAGTAGCCGCTGATACCGTGCCTGTTATCGGTGTGGTTGTCGACGTCGATTTTGTTACGCACTGCCGGCGTCACATTGACACGAGGCGGTGAGAGTGGCCACAGGGCGACGACGTCGCGAGGGTCTGCGGCGTTGAACCAGTCCGCGACGGGCGGCCGGCTCACAGGCGCGAGAGCCGTCCTGATGGCCTTGACGCCCAGCGGGCAGCCCACGGTGACCAGTAAGGGCACCTGCCACCCTTGGGTAGCGGCTTCCTTGCGCAGGATGTTGTAGGCGACCACGCTGCCTAGGGAGTGCCCCACAACGATGGTCTCGACGCCCGGGGTGAGGGCTTGGCGGACGCCGCTGTCGATGACGTCGCGGATGCCGGGGTTGCGCAGGTACTGGTAGACGTCGCGGGTGACTAGAGCGAGGGTGGCGGCGCCTGCGCCGGGCACGTGCTCGTCGAGCACCTGCAGCACCGCGTGCATCCACGCCGTCGGCCGGACGCCCTTCTCGACCGTAACCGGCCCGGTCGCCCGGAGTGAGTCGGCGCCGTCGCGTCGTGGAACCCCGGCTGCAGCCTCCTGGATCTGCTGGTCGGTGATTCCGACCGCCTGGCGGGCCTCATCTAGAACGTCGGCAAGGAAGTTCTGCTCGTCGGTATCGTCTTCGGTGCCCTTGATGACGACCGCGGCGGCGGTCCCGTCGGTCACGCCTCGGGACATCTGGTCGAGGGTGTCGCCGTAGTAGGGAAAACGCACCGACTCTGGGCTGGTCGGCAGTTCCCGACCGTTCGGGAGACCCCGGTTCAGTGCTTCGAGCCACTCGGTCTTGAGGGCGGCGGGGTCCTTGTCCTGTTGGGAGCGTCCATGAATCAGGACGAGCTCACGGGTCATCGGTCCTCCAAATCGGTCATGGCGCTGCGCAGGTGCTGGCGTGCCGTGGCGGCGAAGATGCTCCACGGCGAGGACATGAGGTGTGGCGACAGCCGGGCCAAGAGCTCTTGGTCGCCTGCCTGACGTGCGCGGGCCAGCGCCCAACCCTGTGACAGGGCCGGGTACATGGGGCTGGTCAAGATCGCGGCGTTGGGTTCGTCATCGAGTGAGGATCCCCTGCCGGAAGTGAGCATCGCAAGGTCGTACCAGACCACCCCCAGTTCGCGACTCAGGACTCGACGCATCTCGTCCAGACGGGGCCGCCTGCGGCTCAGGTCGTGGTAAGCGTAGGTCGCGTACAGGGCCAGCGAAGGGTCGAGACTCTTCTGGACCTGCATCTGGCGCGCCAGCGCGCCCGCGGACTCCTCGTCCTCAAGGTGGAATACACCCTGACGGGTTGCGGCGGCGATGACCGACCGCAGCCGCCTCAGGTCCCTCAAGCGATCCTCGTACGCGGGCCGCAACGACGTGTACAAGGCAGGCTCGTAGGACACGTCCACGAGCTCGTCCTCATCGAACAGCAGGCCGCCGATGAACTCCCCGATCGCGGGCAACATCGCCACGCTGCCGTTGTCGAACTCGAGCAACACGTTGCACGCGCCCCCCCGCTCCTGGTGCACCCGGACGAACTGCCCCCCGGGCAAGAGTTCGGTCGCGTTGCGCGGTGCCCACGCATCGACAACTCTCCTGCCCTCGACGGTGAACCCGCACGCCGTCTCGAAATGATCGCGGACCGGCGGCTGCTCCCCGCGCAGGACGTCTCGCTCGAAGACCGCCACCGCCGGGTCGACCGCTCGATCATTCTCGAGAACGTCGCTGACGCTTGGAGGTCTGCTTCGGCCAGGCGTCAGCACCGCATCCAGGACCTGCTCGCTATACACGTCGACGGGCATGGGGAGGTCGGCCACGTCCACGGAGCGTGCGGCCGGTGGGAGGCTGGCAAGTGCCAGCTGTGAGAGCCACGTCCCGTCGGCGCTGACCCGAGTCTCCGGGATCTGCCAGGTTGTCCAAGGCACCCTCAGCTCGCGAAGTCGTGCGGGCACCGCGGTTTTGAGGTACGTCTTCAACGGCGCCGGCCAGACCCGGCCCTGTCCGGGGTCCTCCCCCGGCTGAAGGACGTCCGGGGCGCTGCCCTGCAGCGCATCGACCAGCGTCTGCGTGTAGACCGCCATGTACGTCACGGGGGTCTGCGGCCCGCCGACTCCCACCTCGAGGGCGGGCCGTCCGAGTGTGCACGCATAGAACCGGTCAACCGCTGCCTCGTCCGACCCGCCGCCACGGTTCGGGAAGATCGGGGTCCCGGTGACCGCCTGGCCCACGATGCCGGCCGCGGGTGTCCGGCACGCGTCGGAGATCAGCACCACATGCGGGATCCCGCAGTACTCCGCCAGGTCCGCGCTCCCGCGCACGTTAACCGCCTCGGAGGCGTCGTCCGGCGCGTCCGACAGCAGCCAGTACTCGTTGTAGCCGACGTTGACCCCGTGGCCGCTGAAGTACACGATCAGCTGTTCCAGACTGGCCAGGTCCACCAGGTCGCGCACTGCGGACGAGATTGCCTTGACGTGCACCGGCCCGACCGTGTCGGTGATCCGGATGACCAACTCGTCCGGGATTCCCTGCCCCCGCGCCCACCCCGCCATCAGGTTCACCCCCGCATCGACCGCCTGCAGCACCGGTAGACCACCGCCGGTCCTCGAGACCCCCACCAACACCACGGCACGCTCCATGACAGCCCTCCTCAGTCGTTCTCGTCCGTACAGGTGGCGTCCGTGCCGCTGGAGAGTGTCTCGCTTGCAGTGGCGATCTGGTCGAGCACCGCTACGACCACGGCCGCAGAACTCTCGTCAAGTTCCAGAGTCAGGGGGCCGACGTCGCGTTCCCCGGCCAGGACCCGGCGCACGGCTGACGAAAGGGGTGCTTGGTGAGGGTCTTCGGTCATCAGATCGAGCATGGGGGTGAGCTTGGCCGCGGCGTCGGTGTCCCCGAGGGCGGCGGCGGCGGCGAGTCCGACGCCCAGAGCGACCTCAATCTCGTTGGCGCCTTCGCCCTCGCCAAGCGCGCCCAGGTGCGTGAGGGTGCGCCAAGCGTCAGGGTCGACGGGTTGGGTGCCGTCGAGGGCGGCCAGGGTGCGGGTCAGAATGGCGGCCTCGGCCTCGTCCAGATCGCCAGTGAGGGTGTCGGCGTCGCGGTTCCCGGCGGCCACGAGGCGCAGTGCCGCGGTCAGGGGGCGCCAGTAGGGAGACTCGGCCCATGAGTCGAGCGCGGCGTCCATGACGGTGGCAGCGTCGGGGTTCCCGCCTGTTGAGGCGACGACCGCGGATACGACCGGTCTCCACCGGCTCAAGTAATCCGCGGCACCCTGGTCCGGTGGCAGAGCACGGGCGGCGGCGAGCACCTCACCCATCGCTGTGTCCGGGTCGGCGGCGCGGGCCGGCAGCCGCCCGAGCAGGTCGGCCAGGTGCACGCCGGGCACCTGATCCACGATCTGGCACACGTCGGCGAACGTCGCCGGGACCGTCTCCGGGTCGGCGCCGGACATGAGCTGGGCCAGAGCGCGCAGGTGCTGATCGAGGCTCCCATCGCCGGCCTGGTACATGATGATCGCCCCGGCCAGTAGGTGTGCCCACGGTAGCGCGATCGGCTCGCCGGTGTCCTCGAGGTAGCCGGCGAGGATGTTGTGGCTGTCAGCCACGGCGCTCGGGTCTTGTATGGCATAACTCAGGCGCAGCGCGTCCGTCGCGAGCCGCACAGCGGCGTCGAGGTGCCCGAGCTGGTCCTCCACCTGCGAGAGGGCAGCGATCGTAATACCCAGGACAGCCATATCGTTGTTGGCGTCGGCTACCTCGCGGCACCACAACAGTAGGTTGCGGGCCTGCGTGAAACGCCCAAGCCACAAGAGCGCTTGGTAGTCGTTGACCGCCGACGAGACGATCTCCAGCTCGGGTGCACCACGACTCCGCAGGGACGCGAGCTTCTCGGCGTTGAGGTTCAGGGCGTCCTGCCAGCGCCCCAGGTTTGCGGCAGCGCTCCGGCCGATGCTCAGCAAGTTCTCGCGGACGCCGAACGGGAAGACCGCGCCGTCGGGGTCGCCCTCGGGGGGCAGTTCGACCATCCGCGTGCGGAGTCGGCTGACCTCCTTGAAGACTTCCTCGCTGCCTCCAAGGGCTTGAAGGAGCATAAGCCGCATGCCCTCGTCGAGGAGCTGGCTCCACGGCCCGTAGCCGGCTCGCCGGGTGTGCTCCTTCTTGGTCTCGACGAGTGCAAGCGCCTCCTCGAGGTGCCCGGCATCCCGGTACAGGATGACCAGGTCGCCGGCGATGGCCGAGGCCATGCCATGGTCCTCGCGAGTGGCGGCGGTCTCGAGCAGCGTACGCAGCAACGGTTGGGCCTCCGCCGGCCGCATCAGCGCGAGCAACCGCGCGTGGGTCCGCCCCAGGGACAGCTCGGCGTCAGTGCCTTTGGTGGCATCGGCGGCCGCCCGGAGGAGGGGTAAGAGGGCGGCTGCAGTCTGCGGGGAGCGGTCCCGGCCTAGGACTTGCTGAGCGACATTGTCGAGGTCGCCCCAGCGGTGCCGGCGGGAGAGGTACGGCATGGCTGAGCGCGCGGTGGTCAGCACCATCCGGCCGAGGCCCTCGCCCTCGCCGTGCGCAGCCCGGGCGACCTCCAGGACCTGCGCGAGCTTTAGGAATCGGGCGAGGACAACCTGCCAGAAGTCGGCGGCGAGCTCCTCGAGGGCGGCGGTGGCGTCCGGGGGTGTGGCGGCCCGGACCGCTTCGGCGACCCCGGGGTGGACCCGGTAAGTGATCGGGCGGTCCTCGGCCGCACCTTCACCGCCGCCACCGCCGGTGAAGGTCGGTGTGGCGTCGCCCGCGCTGGTATGGCTGGTCGTGGTGTCGATGTTGACCAGGGCCTGCTCTAGCAGCGGCGCCAGCGCCTGTTCGAGGGGTGGGGTCTCGCCGGACTGGCCGAGCGCGGACCAGACGACCGGCCACACGTCTTCGAGGACGGACGGGGTGCGGTCATCCTCCTGCAGGCACGCGAGCAGGGTGAGTAGGGCCGCGGCCGGCTCGGGCAGGTCCGCGGTGGTGGCGCGGGTCCAGCCCGCCAGCACGGTCAGGTAGTCGGTGTCGGTGGCGGTCGGCTCCCCGGTGTGCAGAAACGTCTCGAGTCGGGTGCCGGTGGTCAGCCAGGCCCGGTCGGCCTCGTCGAGCCGGGCGGCCAGCGTGGTCGGGTCGGCGGCCTGACCGTCGGCCAGCTCGATCAGCTTGGGGTGTCCCTGCAACACCGTCAGGGTGCGCGCCAGCAGCGCCGACGCCTCCGACCCGGAGAGCGCTCGGGTGCCGCTGCCGGCGTCGGGGGTGGCGGTGTCGAGCAGCGCGCGCAGGTGCGGCCACTCCCGGGCCAGCAGCACCGACTCGGCCAGCGACAGCGCGTGGACCGGCTCGACCACCAAGCCGGTGGCCGAGATCTGCGGTCGGGTCCGGCTCGTCATGACAACGCGCGAGCCTCCGGTGTGGCTGGTCACGGCGGTGACGAACTGTTCCCAGCGCGGGTCGCGCCACTGCCCGTCGCCGGTGAGCAGGTGCTCGAGGTTGTCCAGCACCAGCAACACCCGCGTCTGCTCAAGGAACTGGGTCAGCGTCGGCAGGAACGCGGCCAGCTGCTCCGGGCTGGTTACCAGGTGGACCATCGCCAGGCCCGGGATCTGACGTTCTAGGTCGAGTGCGAGGCCGGTGAACGCTGCTGCCACGTCGGTCTCCCCGAGGGGGCCTTGGTACCAGATCAGCCGCTGGAACGAGTCCTGGTGGGTGTAACTCAACTCGAGCGCGCAGGCAGTCTTCCCGGCGCCGGCCATTCCATGAAACAACACCCCGATCTTCCCGGACTGTGGCGCGAGCGCGGTGCTGGCCCGGGTCATCGGCCCGACCCGGCCGACGAACCGCTCCGGCTGGTCCGGGAACACGGCCAGCTTGATGCGCTCCGCATCGAACACGAGCGGCACACCCTCGGGGGCGGACAGCTTTAGTTCCAGCGCCCGGCGCCCGAACAGGGTCGGCGTCCCCACTGACAGCGCCGGTGCGCCGGTGGTGACCCCGCCGGCGGCAGGCAGTGCCCGGGGTAGCGCCAGCCCCAGCGCCCGCGCGACCGGCTGGCCCTTGCCGACGACCATCGAGAAGAACTGCCCGGTCAGGTCGATCGCGAAGTCGTCCACCACCGAGAACCGCATCGCGAGCACCGCGCAGTCCAGCCGGTCCACCAACGCCGCAGCCACCACCGGCAGCCCTGCAGTACCGGTACCGGCCCGGGCAGGGCGGACGCTGGTCTGACCGATCGTGGAACAGTCTGTGCCCCCACCGGTCATGTCCCTACCGGCGTGAGCTGCATCCGACGCCGGCGCGGCAGCACCCCCGCTGTCGTTGTCGCGGTCGCGGAGGCCGAGCAGCCGCAGGTGCTCGTTCGCGGTCACCGCCGCCGACTCGCACGACGCCAGCGTGATCAGCTTCAGCTGATCCGCGGTTGCGTCCAACAGGTCGACCAGGTCGCGGCTGCTCACCAGGTCGCGCTTGCCCGTGTCGGTTTCCAGCAGCAGCCCGTCCGGCAGCCCGTGCCCGGACAGGTGCACGATGTCCCACCCGGCCTCCTCCAGCAGCGCATCCTCCAGCCGGTCCCTGGTCGCCCCGTACTGCAGCACCTTCAGCTCCACCGCCCGGTTGTTCGCTGTGGCGATCTGATGCACCAGACGTGCCAGCGCGTACCGCTCCCGGCGCAGGTTCAACGCCCCGGCGTCCTCGGGCAGGCTGAACACCCCCAGCATCCGCAGCCGGGCGCCCACCGCCCGTTTGGCCCGCACCGGCCGGTCCGGGAACAGGTCGGTCACGAAGGTCACCCGCTGCGCGGCCAGTTTCCGACCCCCCACCCGGGCCAGCTCCCACGGCAGAAACGCCAACAGCCCGGCCCCGCCATCCTGGCCGGCGGTCGCGTCACCGGACGCGGCACCGGCGGGAACCATCAGACGCACCGGCCCCGGACGCGCCGCCAAGGCGACCGCCACTGGACCGAACAAGTTGTCGGTCACCCAGTCGCCTACCTGCGCGACGAGTTCCGCCTCCGAGGCCAGCCGCCGGTCGGGCGCCGCATGGGACCGCAGATACCACTGCAGATCCGTGAACGCCTCGAACTGCCACGCTGAGCGGTCCACATCCACCGTGTGGTCAGATAGGAACACCCCTGCGTCATCCGACAACCGCCACCGCCACCGCGTCGGACCCGCGAAGTCCAGAACCTCCAACTGCGACACAGCCTAACCCCCGTGCCCATCCGGCGGTCCGAGAGCCCGGGCGCCATATCTAGCCTCTCAGCAGGACCGCGAAATGGCTGTCCGAATGGCTAATTTCCGATAACCGCCCCTCGCGCTGCCAGCCCGTCGTTTGCCGCGACGAAGACGCGGAGCGCCCCCGGGTTGATTTGGAGACGGCGACGATCGGCGGGTGTCTGGTCTGCATCGCGCTTGGGACGCCCGGGGAGCACATCACGGATGTGTCAACAGCCGCATCGAAGCGATATATGTCCAAACCTTGGTTTCGACGAGGCCAGTCCGTGGGTCGACGGGCAGCTCCCGTCCGGCGCTCGGCTCCACGCGATGCTGCCGCCGCTCGTCGACGGTGGCCCGCACATCACGATCCGGGTGCCGCCCGCGGATCCGGTGTCCCTCACCGAGCTCTGCGGTCGCGCGATGATGCCCCCGGAGTGGGAGCCCGTGCTGCGCGCCGTGGTCGCCCGGCGGCTCGCGTTCGTCGTCTCGGGCGGCACGGGAGCCGGCAAGACCACCCTTCTGGCGGCACTCCTCGGCTGCAGCGACCCGGTGGAGCGGCTGCTCGTCGTCGAGGACGTGCGCGAGCTGACGGTCGACCACCCTCACCTCGTCCGGCTCGAGGCCCGACCAGCCAACGTCGAGGGCGCCGGCGAGGTCACGTTGACGACGCTTGTGCGGCAGGCGCTGCGCATGCGCCCCGACCGGATCGTCGTCGGCGAGGTCCGTGGGGCCGAGGTGCGGGAGCTGCTGGCCGCGCTCAACACCGGCCACGAGGGCGGGTGCGGCACGGTCCACGCCAACGCCCCGGCCGACGTCGTGGCCCGGTTCGAGGCGCTCGGTGCCCTGGCGGGCCTGGCGCCCGATGCGGTCCGGGCCCAGCTGGCGGCTGCCATCGACGTCGTCGTGCACGTGATGCGCGACCGCGGAGGGCGGCGCGTCGCCTCGGTGGCGGCGCTCTTCCGTCGCGACGGCAACCCCTGCATCGTGCCCGCGCTCGAGTGGGACGGACCCGGTCACGAGCCCCGGTGCGGTCCGGCGTGGCCGGCGCTCTCCGGCCGGCTCGGGCTGGAGGCGGAGCCCGTTCGCCCGACCGTGAGGACGCCCCCGGCTCTGACCTCGACCCCGCCGCCGGACCCGGTCTCGCGGCCCACGGTCCCGGCCGCGCCACCGATCCCGGCCTCGGCCGCGGAGGCGTCGTGAACGCCGGTGCCGTCGGGGCGCTGGCCGCGCTCCTGCTCGGTCTGGCCGTGCTCCTGTGGCCGAGCGGGGTGTCCGCTCGGGCGACCGCGGTCGACCTCTGGGGAGGTGAGTCTCCAGGAGGTGAGGCGGGCGCTGGGCTCTCCGGGGGCTTGGCCGGCGGGCCCGGTGGTGGGCCCGGGCGGCACGCCGTACTCGGCTCGGCAGCCGACGGGTTCGCAGCCGGCCATGGTGGAGCAAGCCTGTGGCAGCAGGACCCGGTCGACCTCTACCGGCGCTGGCGACTTCGCCGACGGCCGGGAGCGCTCGTCGACGACGTCCTCGACCTGCTGCGCGGCATCGGTCCGGCCCTCGGGGCGGGCCTGACGCCGAGCCGCGCCATCGAGCTCGCGGCCACCTCGACGCTCGGTGCCGAGCGGGTCCAGCTGGCCCGACAGGCCCAGGCCCGACAGGACCAACGGTCCCGCGCGCGCAGCAACCGGCACGCGGCCTCCCTCTCGGCTCCCCGCCGACCGTGGTCGTCCGGCGGCACCGCACGCGGCGATGACCGGCCGGCCGCCGACATCGACCGGCTCATCGGCAGCCTTCTCGACGCGAGCCACCGCGCCGAGCCGACCTCGCCGGTCTGGGCCGAATGGGCGGCCCGCAGCGCATCCGCTGAGCTGGCACTCGTCGCGGCTGCCTGGCGCCTGTCCGAGACCACCGGCGCCCCGCTCGCCTCCGCGGTMGACCGCGCGGTGGGTGGGCTCCTCGACGCTCGCACCCGTCGGGGCAAGGTCGCGGTCGCCGTGGCCGGGCCCCGGGCCACGGTCACCGTCCTGACCCTCCTGCCGCTGACGGGCCCGCTCTTCGGGCTGGCCTGCGGCATCGACCCGGCGACGCTCTACCTCGGGTCTCCGATCGCGACGGTGTCCGTCGTGGCGGGGGTTCTTCTCGTCTGGGTCGGGCGGGTCTGGTGCTCCCGAATGGTCCGTCGGGCGGTGCGGCCATGAGCGCACTCGTCGTTGCTCCTGCCGCCGATCCTGGCGTCGTCGAGGCGATCGCCGAAGCCGTGGCCCTCACCGACGTGGTCCTCGGCGGGCGTCTTCTCGGAGTCATGGCAGCCGGCCTCGCTGCCGGGGCCGTGCTCGTCCTGCTCGGCGGTCGCGGTCACCCGGTCGTCGGCGCCGGCCACGAGACGCCGAGCATCGCCGTCGGGTCAAGTCCGACAGACCCGACCCGCTCGACGGATCCGACCGGTTCGACCAAGGCAACCCGCCCGACCGCTTCGACCCACCCGACCGGTTCGACCTACGGCATCGGCTCTACGGACCGCTCCCCAGCCGCGAACCGCGGTGGCGCAGTGCCGGCCCCGTCCGGCAGCACGAAGGACGACGGGAGGCGGGCCACCGACGCCGAGGTGTCCTCTGCCCTCGCTCTGCTCGCCCTGGCGTACCGGTCGGGCCTGCCCACGTGGGACGTGCTCGAGGCGGTGGCCACCGGGCTGAGCGGGCGCGCGTCCACGGACCTGCGGCAGGTCGCGGCTGCCCTGAGGTGGGGAGCGACCGAGGCCGATGCCTGGGCCTCCGTCGGCCCCACGTGGTCGCCGGCCGCACGCGCGGTGGCCATCGCCCACCAGGCGGGCGTGCCGCCCGGAGCGATGTTGCTCGCTGCCTCGGACGACCTGCACTCCGCTGAGCTCGAACGCCTCGAGGTCTCGGCGGCCAAGGTCGGCGTCCGCCTCGTCGCCCCGCTCGGTCTCGTGCTGCTCCCGGCGTTCTGCCTGACCACGGTGGCGCCGCTCGTCATCGCCCTCGCGGGTGACCTGCTCGCTGCCTGACGTGGCACCCGAGCATCCCTCCACCAGGGGACACAGCGTCCCGGGCACCCTGCCCGGGCGAGGAGAGGAGAACCCATGACCCATCAGCTGATTCGACGGCTCACGCGTCGCCGGATGACCTCCGGACGCCGCGACCGCGGGATGACGACGGCGGAGTACGCCGTCGGCATCATGGCGGCCTGYACCTTCGCGCTCGTGCTGCTCGGAGTCGTCAAGTCCGACGCGGTGCGCGGAGCCCTGGCCGGCATCGTCCAGAGCGCCCTGGGGATCGCGGGGTGAGGTCGCGTCGCCCTCGACCCGCACCGGGTCGGGAGCGCGGGATGGTGACGGCGGAGCTCGCCGTCGCCATCCCGTCGGTCGTGCTCCTGCTCGGCATCTGTCTCGTCGCGGTCAACGCAGCCGTCGACCAGATCCGGTGCGTCGACGCTGCCCGGGTCGCCGCACGAGCGGCGGCCCGTGGCGACGACCCGGCGCGGGTCCGTGACCTCGCCGTCGAGACGGCGCCCACGGGCGCTCGCGTGCAGGTCTCCGGCGTCGGTGGGGGAGTCCGGGTCGTCGTCTCGGCCCGCACCGGCGGCTGGGGGCTGCTGCCCGGCTGGGAGCTCAGCGCCTCAGCCGTGACACCCGTCGAGTCGCCGTCATGACGACCGTGCCGATCGGGCGGGTCGGGCCGACACGTCCCCAGGGCGAGCGTGGCGCGGCGAGCGTCCTCGCGCTGTCGGTCGTGGCCGTGGTGCTGGTCCTCACCATGGGCGGTCTCGTGGTGGCGTCCGTGGTGGTCGCCAGCCACCGGGCTCGGGTGGCCGCCGACCTCGGCTCCCTGGCCGCCGCATCGGCGATGCAGGACGGTGCGGACGCGGCTCAGGCGTGTGCGGTGGCGCACCAGGTGGTTCGCGCTAACGGTGCAGCGACACAGTCGTGTTCGTCGATGGGGGCAGACGTCGAGCTGCGCGTCACTGTCCGGGCGCGACTGTGGCCCGCGCCTGCCACGGCCCGCGCACGTGCAGGCCCCCAACGCTGACGGCTGGGGGCTGACGTCCGGCACGATGACGGCGGAGCACTGACTGCCGAACAGTGACGGCAGAGCGCTGACGGTCGGACGTCAGCGGTTCTGCCAGGCGTCGGGGGCGGTGAGCAGCTGACGCACCCGGTCCGGTAGGTCGCCGGTGCGGAGGTCCTCGAGGGAGGTGTCGTCGAGCACCTCGCGCAGGCTCGCACGGACGGCCACCCAGAGGCTCGGCAGGTGGGTGGCGACACCTTGGTACTCCGTCTCGTGCGGTCGCAGTCCGCGCACCTCGGCGAGCGGACCGTCGACGGCGCGGAAGATGTCGGCGACGCTGATCTCCCCACGCGGCCGCCCGAGCACGTAGCCGCCGCGGGCACCGCGACGGCTCAGGACGAGGTTCCCGCGGCGCAGGTCGGCGAAGATCGCCTCGAGGAACTTGCGCGGCAGCTCCTGCCGGGTCGAGAGGCTGTCGATGCTGATCGGGCCCGAGCCCTCCGCGTCCGACTCGGCGAGGATGAGCATCGCGCGGACCGCGTAGTCGACTCGTGCCGAGATGTCCACCCATGCAGTCTGCCGCACCCGCGGTGACCTCCGTGCCAATCGGGCCCACCGGCGAGGTGGCGCCGGTGTCCGGGACCGCGGCGGGACGACAAGAAGTGGGGACGTGACCACTCGATGGGTCGCGAAGCATCGGGGTGTGACGACGGGGCCACTCGACGGTGCGGGTGTGACGACGGGGCCACTCGACGGGTGGCGACGCACCGGGTGTGACTGAGGCGGCGAGGTGTCGTCCCCTCGCCGCCTCAGTTCACTCGGTGACCCGAGCTGCCCGCCCGCGTCGCTCGGCGACGAGAGGGGCTTCACGGCATACGTTATGCCGTCGTCCGCGCCCGTGCGAGATCTGTCCCACGTTGGTCCAGCGGACCTGGACGCTCGGGCCTCAGATCGCGAGGGCCGGGTCGTGGTCGACGACGCTCGAGCGCCCGACGGCGCGCGCGTGGATCGTCTCCCCCTCCCGCAGCTGCAGCTCGGCGGCGTCGCGCCGGGTGATCTGCGCGGCGAACCGCTCGCCCGAGTCGGCCCGCAGGTCGACCCTGACCTCGAAGCCGAGGGGCACGACCCGCTCGACGACGGCGTCGATGACCCCGGGGGAGTCGGGCACCTTGGCGTCGAGGACGAGCGCCGTCGCGCGGTCGCGCTCGAGCGCGATGTCGTGCGGTCGCACGAGCTGCCCGCCGAGGTGCGCGACCGAGCCGAGGAAGCCCATGACGAAGTCGTTGGCGGGGCGCTCGTAGAGCGTGACGGGGTCGCCGACCTGCTCGATGCGTCCCTTGTTGAGCACGGCGATCCGGTCGGCGACGTCGAGCGCCTCCTCCTGGTCGTGCGTCACGAGCACCGTCGTCACGTGCACCTCGTCGTGCAGCCGGCGCAGCCACTGGCGCAGGTCGGTGCGCACCTTCGCGTCGAGGGCGCCGAAGGGCTCGTCGAGCAGCAGCACCTGCGGGTCCACTGCGAGAGCCCGGGCGAGCGCCATCCGCTGGCGCTGACCGCCGGAGAGCTGCGCCGGATAGCGGTGCTGGAAGCCGTCGAGCCCGACGATCTCGAGCAGCTCGTCGACCTTCTTGGCCGTCTCGGACTTGGGGCGCTTGCGGATCGTCAGTCCGAAGGCGACGTTGTCGCGGACGGTCATGTGCTTGAACGCGGCGTAGTGCTGGAAGACGAAGCCGATCCCGCGCCGCTGCGGCGGCTCGTCCGTGACGTCGCGGCCCTCGATCGTCACGGTGCCGGAGTCGAGCTCCTCGAGGCCGGCGATCGCGCGCAGCAGGGTCGACTTGCCGGAGCCGCTCGGTCCGAGCAGCGCGGTGAGCGAGCCGCTCGGGATGTCGAGGCTCACGTCGTCGAGCGCGGTGAACGAGCCGTAGTCCTTGCGGGCGCTGGTGACGGTGATCATCGGTCGCTCCTCTTGCGGTCGAGCAGGGTCATGAGCAGCAGCACGACGAGCGCGATGCCCATGAGCAGGGTGGCGGCTGCATACGCGCCGTAGGTGTTGTGGTCGTCGATGTAGCGGGAGTGCACGAGGAGCGTCAGGGTCTGCGAGACCCCGGGGAAGCCGGAGCTCACCATGATGACCGCGCCGAACTCGCCGAGGGCCCGCGCGACCGTCAGCACGACGCCGTAGGTCAGGCCCCACCGGATCGCCGGGAGGGTGATGCGCCAGAACGTCTGCCACCCGTTGGCCCCGAGCGTCGAGGCGGCCTGCTCCTGCTCCTGGCCGATCTCGTGGAGCACCGGCTCCACCTCGCGCACGACGAACGGCAGTGTCACGAAGATCGTCGCGAGCACCATGCCCGGGATGCCGAAGATGACCTGGAAGCCGGCCCGGTCGAGCGCACCGAACCACCCGCCCGCGCCCCACAGCATGATGAGCGAGACGCCGACGACGATCGGTGACACCGCGAACGGCAGGTCGACCACGGCCTGCAGCAGCCCTCGTCCGCGGAAGCGTCCGCGCACGAGCGTGAGGGCGGTCGCGACGCCGAAGACGACGTTGACCGGGACGGTGATCGCCACGATGAGCAGCGACAGGTTGAGCGCCGACTTCGCTGCCGGTGTCGAGATCGAGGCGATGAACTCCGAGAGCCCCGGCTCGAAGGTGCGCCAGAGGATGACGCCGATCGGCACGGCGAGCAGCACGAAGAGGTAGCCGAGCGCGACGACGCGCAGCGACAGACGGGTGCCCCGGGAGACCCTCATGCGTCACGCTCCTCGCGCCGCTGGCTGCGGCTCGACACGACGCGCAGCAGCAGCAGCGTGACGAAGGCGATGGCGAGCAGCGCGACCGAGACCGCGGCCGCGTTGAGCGGTCGGTCGATCTCGATCTGCTGCTGGATGTACTGCGAGGCCACCTGGGTCTCGCGGGGGATGTTGCCGCCGATGAGCACGACCGAGCCGTACTCGCCGATCGCGCGGGCGAAGGCGAGTCCGGTGCCGCTGAGGATCGCCGGAGCGAGGGTCGGCAGCACGATGCGGCGGAACGTCGTCCAGGTCGTGGCTCCGAGGGAGGCCGCAGCCTCCTCGACCTCGCGGTCGGCCTCGATGAGGACGGGCTGCACCGAGCGGATGACGAACGGCAAGGTGACGAAGAGCAGCGCGACGACGAGCCCCCAGCGCGTCGCGTTGAGCTCGACACCGATGGGGCTGTTGGGCCCGTAGAGGGAGAGCAGCACGATGCTGGCGACGATCGTCGGCAGCGCGAACGGCAGGTCGATGACGGCGTTGACGAACCGCTTGCCGCGGAACTCGTCGCGCACGAGCACCCACGCGACGAGCGTGCCGAGCACGGCGTTGATGAGCGCCACGACGGCCGACACGAGCACGGTCACCCAGAGGGACGCGAGCGCGGCGGGCGCGGTGACCGCCTCCCAGAACCCGGCCAGGCCCTCGTCGAACGCCGCGACGGTCAGCGCCGCGAGCGGCAGCAGGACGATGACGCTGAGCCACAGCGTGACGATGCCGATGCCGAGCGGTCGGCGCAACCCCCTCAGGCCCTTGCCGTGGCGTGTGCGTCGCGCCGCGCCACCGGACCCCGCACCGTGGGGCGCGTCGTCGCCCCGAGGACGTATGCCGTCCGGCGCGGTCGCGCCCGGACGCGGCGGCAGGGGCGCCGCGTCCGTCTCCGGATGCGGGCCCCTGCGCTGCTGGTCGGTGTCAGACGTCACTGGGTCGCCTGGTCGTAGATCTTGGCGATGTCACCGACGTCCTTCTTGAAGAGCGTGCTGTCGACGGTCTTCCAGCCACCGAGGTCGGCGATGGTCCAGAGCTTCGTCGGGGCGGGGAACTTCGAGGCGTACTCCTGGGCGACGCTCGGGTCGACGGGACGGAAGCCTGCCTCGGCGAGGAGCTTCTGCGCCTCCGGCGTGTAGAGGTAGTCGTTGAACGCCGTGGCCGTGGCGAGGTTCTTGCTGCCCTTGAGCACGGCGGCGGGGTTCTCGATCTTGAACGTCGTGGGCGGGGTCACGTGCTCGACGGGGTCGCCGTTCTTCTCGATGAAGAGGGCCTCGTTCTCGTAGCTGAGGAGCACGTCGCCGCTGCCCTGCAGGAACGTCTCGGTGGCCTCGCGACCCGACTTCGGCTGGACCTTCACGTGGTCCTTGACGAGCGCCGAGACGTACGCGAGGCCGGCAGCCTTGTCGACGCCGCCGTTGCTCTTGGCGGCGTACGGGGCGAGGAGGTTCCACTTGGCCGAGCCGGACGAGAACGGGTTGGGCGTGACGACCTCGAGGCCGGGCTTGAGCAGGTCGTCCCAGTCCTTGATGCCCTTGGGGTTGCCCTTGCGCACGACGATCGTCACGACGGAGCCGAAGGGAATTCCCTTGTGCTCGTTGGCATTCCAGTTCGGGTCCACGAGCCCGGAATCGACGAGGCGCGTGATGTCGGGCTCGACCGAGAAGTTGACGAAGTCCGCCTCGGCGCCGGCAGCGACCTTGCGACTCTGGTCGCCCGAGGCGCCGTAGCTCTGCTGGAACTGCACGCCCTGACCGGCCTTCGTCTTCTGGAAGGCCGGGATGACGACGTCGAAGCCCACCTTCGGGACGGCATACGCGTAGAGGTTGATGGTGCTCGTCGCGGCGGCGGCTGCGGTGCCCGGTCCCGCGGCGGTGTCGCTGGCCCCGCCACCGGCACACGCGGTCAGACCGAGGGTCGCGGTGACGGCGATGGCGGCGAGGGCGATCGAGGGGCGGCGCATGTCGGGCTCCTGAGGGGTGCGGTCCGGATCGGGGTCGCGCCGCGGGGTGCGGCGGGCCGGGTCGGTCGGCAGTCGACGGGTGGCTGCTTTCCTATCCGGTGCATGGGAGTTTCGAATAGCGATGCGTTACTGGTCAAATAACTCGGCATTATGTCTCAGAGTGTGGTCCGGCCCCGCGGTCCGGTCCGACGGACGCCGGACTCAGTCGCCTCGAGACAGGGAGCGCACGCGCAGCACCGGCCCCACCATCGACACCGTGGCGAAGTCGGTGGCGGCGTCCCCGCTCACCGTCACCCGGGTGCCCGGCTCGGCGTCGATCGCCCACCCGGGCGGGAGCATCAGCTCCCACGTCGTCCCGTCGTCGGCGTCCAGCACGAGAGGCCGCATCTCGACCTCGACCCGGCGCAGCGTCCCACGCACGACGACCGAGGGGGCAGGCCGGCCGGCGGCGCCCCCCGTGATCCCGACCCACGGTCCGGCGCCGGCGTCCGCCGGAGGACCCTGCGCGTCGGACGACCCGGACGACCCGGACGACCCGGATGACCCGGACGGGCCGGACGGGCCGGACGCCCGCGGCGGCCGAGACGGGCCCGGACGCCCCGGACGCCCCGGACGTCCGGGTCCGTCCGGTGGCCGGTTCACCGCGCGCCCCCGGCCGCTGGGCCCGCGTGACGCAGGACGAGGTCGAGCAGGGCCACGGCGCCGCGTTTGTCGAGCGGCTCGTTGCCGTTGCCGCACTTGGGCGACTGGATGCACGACGGGCAGCCCTCCGGGCACTCGCACGAGTCGATGGCGTCGCGGGTCGCGCTGAGCCACGGGCGGATCCGTCGGTAGCCGCGCTCGGCGAAGCCCGCACCGCCCGGGTGTCCGTCGTAGATGAGGATGGTCGGCAGCCCCGTGTCCGGGTGCAGTGCGGTGGAAACCCCGCCGATGTCCCAGCGGTCGGCGGTGGCGAAGAGCGGGAGCATCCCGATGGCGGCGTGCTCGGCCGCGTGCGCCGCCCCGGGTATGCCGTCCTCCGCCACCCCGGCGGCCGCTAGGTCCAGGGCGGGCATCGTCCACCACACGGCCTTCGTCGCGAGCGACCGGGGCGGCAGGTCGAGGGGGTGCTCGCCGAGCACCTCTCCGCCGGGCAGGCGGCGCAGGAACGAGGTGACCTGGTGGCGCACTGTCACGTGGCCGAACGAGCACCGGAGTGGCCCCCACTCCTCGTGCTCGGTCTCGTGGACGATCTGGAAGTCGCTGACCGACTGCGCCTGGGTCGTCCAGCCGGGGTCACCGCGCACCGCGAAGGCGGCATGGTCGTCGAGGTCGAGCTCGGTGATCACCCACGTCTGGCCCTGGTGCAGGTGCACGGCGCCGGTGTGCACCTGCGAGTGCGCGCTCGAGTCGTCGACGGTGCCGACGACGCGCCCGGTCCGGGTCTCGATGATCCGCACGGGCTCGCCGGCCCCACGCAGCGACAGGTGGTCGGCCGGCCGGTCCTCACGCCCCCAGAACCAGCCCCGCGGCCGCTTCTTGAGGATGCCGCGGGCGACGAGCGCGTCGAGCAGCACGCGCGTCTGCGGCCCGAAGATCTCGACGTCGGCCTCGGTCACCGGCAGCTCAGCGGCCGCCGCGGCCAGGTGGGGACCGAGCACGTGCGGGTTGTCGGGGTCGACGACGGTGGCCTCGATGCCGCGGCCGAAGATCGCCTCCGGGTGGTGCACGACGAACGTGTCGAGCGGGTCGTCGGCGGCGACGAGCACGGCCAGCGACCGCTCTCCGGAGCGGCCGGCCCGCCCGGCCTGCTGCCACAGCGACGACAGCGTGCCCGGCCATCCCGCGAGCAGCACGGCGTCGAGGCCGCTCACGTCGACGCCGAGCTCGAGGGCGTTCGTGGCCGCGAGGCCGAGCAGCTCCTTCGCGCGCAGGGACCGCTCGAGCTCGCGTCGTTCCTCCGGGAGGTAGCCGCCGCGGTAGGCGGCGACCCGGTGCTCGTCCGTGACGGGCACCCGCTCCTTGGCGATCCGCGCCACGACCTCGACGCCGGCCCGCGACCGCGCGAACGCCACCGTCTGCACGTGCTCGCGCACGCACCCGGCGAGCAGCTCGCCCGTCTCGGTGATGGTGCTGACTCGCGACGGCTGCCCGGTCTCGTCGACGAGCAGCGGGGGCTCCCAGAGGGCGAACGTCATCGACGCGCGGGGCGAGCCGTCCCGCGTCACCGGGGTCACCGGCATACCGAGGAGTCGGGAGGCGTGCTCCTCCGGCTCGGCCACAGTGGCGGACGCGAAGACGAAGGTCGGCTCGGAGCGGTAGCGCGCGGCGACCCGCCGCAGCCGTCGCAGCACCGCTGCCATGTGGGCCCCGAAAACGCCCTTGTAGACGTGGCACTCGTCGACGACGACGTAGCGCAGCGCCCGCAGGAACGAGCTCCACCGCTCGTGCCCGGGCAGCAGGGAGTGGTGCAGCAGGTCGGGGTTGGTGAGCACGAGGTTGGCGTGGTCGCGGATCCAGCGCCGCTCGTCGGTGGGGGTGTCGCCGTCGTAGGTCGCCGGGCGCACCGCGGGCAGCGCGAGCCGGTCGATGCGGCTCAGCTGGTCGGCGGCGAGCGCCTTGGTGGGGGAGAGGTAGAGCCCGGTGGCACCGCGCCCGTTCGGTGCGCCCGCCCCGGCGATGATGTCGCTGAGCATCGGCAGGTGGTAGCCGAGGCTCTTCCCGGAGGCCGTCCCCGTGCTGACGACGACGTGCCGGCCGGCGTGCGCGGCCTGTGCCACCTCGACCTGGTGCGACCAGGGTGCCTCGATGCCGGAGGCGAGGAGGGAGCCGAGGAGCGCCGGGTCGACCCATTCGGGCCACTCCCCGAGCACAGCACGGCGAGCGGGCACCTCGTGCACGTGCACGAGACGCTCGGGATGGTCGCCGACGAGCGTGCGCAGAAGGTCCTCCGGCACGGGTCCCGCGGGCGCTGACTCCCCGTTCATGTGGAGCAACCGTATGCCGTCGGGGTACGGTAACCGACGAGCGGGGCATGTTACTGCGCGGTCGGTCACGCGGGGGGAACGTGACGGATGGAGAACGGTCAGCACGACGTCAGGACCGGACCCGCGCAACCCGCGACCAGAAGCTGTGCACGTGTGGGCACAAGGAAGGGGCACAGGTGGATCTCTCGATCACCCGAGCCGACCACGGCGAGCAGACCGTGGTGCACCTCGGCGGCGAGATCGACGTCTACACCGCGCCACTCGTGCGCGAGAAGCTCGACGAACAGATCCAGAGCGGGCGCACGCAGCTCGTCGTCGACCTCACGGACGTGACCTTCCTCGACTCGACGGGGCTCGGGGTGCTCGTCGGGCGGCTCAAGCTCACCCGAACGCGGGGCGGTTCGATGCGCCTCGTCGGCACCGACGACCGCGTCCTCAAGGTCTTCTCCATCACCGGTCTCGACAAGGTCTTCGAGATCCACCCGACCCTCGACGCGGCGCTCGCCGCGAGCGTGGCCGGGGCGAGCGCGCCGGGCGAGGGGTCCTGAACGACACCCCCGTCGTCGATCGGTCCCTCGTCGCGCTGCTGCGTGCCGACCTCTCGGCGGCTCGTTTCACCGTCGACGGCATCGCCGACCGGCTCGGCCCGGTGGCGTCCGCGGCCCTGCACCGTGAGCAGCCGCTGCCGGCACTCCTCGCGACGGAGTCCTCAGCCACGTCGGTGGACGATGCGTGCGGCGTCCTCGTGCGCCTCTTCACCCTCGGTCGACCCGTGCGCGCGTCGGCCCTCGGCGCCGCCCTGCCCTCGCTCGGGGTCGAGGGGGCGGTACGCCTCGGGCTCGTGCGCCTCGAGGGCGGCCGCGCCGGCTTCRCCGCCGACCGGTGGGCGCCGCCCGAGCGCGACGTCGTCGCGACGTGCGACCTGCGCCCGTACGGCGACGACGCCCACGACTGGTGGGTCGCCTCCGACCTCTCCGAGCTCGTCCTCGGTGGGYCCCTGCGTCCCGACCACGTGCTCGGCATCGGCGGCGCCTCGACGACGCTCGCGTCGTGGACCGTCCGGCGTCCGGTCGACCGCGCGCTCGACCTCGGCACCGGCTGCGGCGTGCAGGCCCTGCACCTGACCGGCCACGTCGGCGCGATCGTCGCCACCGACATCTCGGAGCGGGCGCTCGCGTATGCCGGCTTCAACCTCGCGCTCGCTGCCTCCGAAGGCGTGGGTGCGGTCCCCGACGTCCAGCTGCTCTCCGGAGATCTGCTCGATCCCGTTGCGGGGCAGGAGTTCTCGCTCGTCGTCAGCAACCCGCCCTTCGTCATCACACCCCGCGACGAGGGTGTGCCGCTCTACGAGTACCGCGACGGTGGTCGCGCGGGTGACACCCTCGTCCGCTCCCTCGTGCGCCAGGTCGGCTCGGTGCTCGAGCCCGGAGGCGTCGCCCAGTTCCTCGGCAACTGGGAGGTCCCGGCCGGGCGCACGTGGCGCGACGTCTGGGGTGACTGGCTCGACGAGCAGGCCCGGGACGGGATCGCCCTCGACGCCTGGGTCATCCAGCGCGAGTCGCAGGACCCCGCCGAGTACGCCGAGCTGTGGGCCCGCGACGGCGGTGCCCAGCCCGGCAGCGAGGCCCACTCGCTGATGTATGCCGCGTGGCTGCGTGACTTCGCCTCGCGCGATGTCGAGCACGTCGGGTTCGGGGTCGTCACGCTCCAGCGGCCGGCCGCCGACCGCGGCACGTGGCGCTCCCTCGACGAGGCGCACGGGCCCGTCGCCGCCCCGATGGGACCGGCGATCGATGCGGGGCTGCGGGCCCGGACGTGGCTCGCCGAGCACTCCGACGAGGACGTCCTCGACGTCGCGTGGTCGTGCGCCCCCGACGTGACCGAGGAGCGGCACGGGGTCCCGGGTGCCGAGGACCCGAGTGTCATCCTCGTCCGGCAGGGCGGAGGGCTGGGACGCGTCGTCCGCGCGGGGACGCTGCTGGCGGCATACCTCGGCGTGGCCGAGGGCGAGCTGACGGCGGGGGCGGCGCTCGACGCCATCGCGACGGTGCTCGGGCTCGACGCCGCCGACGTGCGCGCGGAGGTGCTCCCGCAGGTGCGCGACCTCATGGCAGACGGGCTGCTCGTCTGACGTGCGCGGGCCGACCCGGGGGCTGGTCTCGCCAAACCACTTGTGAGTGAGCGCTCACTCATTCATGATGGACAGCGTGTCGACACGTGTGGAGGGCCAGCGACCCGGTCAGCGGGCGGCCCCGATGAACCCCGACGACCGCCGGGACGCCCTCATCGAGGTCTTCGTCCGGCTCGCCCACCGTGAGGGGCGCAAGCCGACGACGAGCGAGATCGCCCAGGAGGCCGGCGTTGCCGAGGGCACGATCTTCCGGGTCTTCCCGACCAAGGAGGTCCTCGAGAAGGAGGCCGTGCAGGCGGCGTTCTGTCCGGCCCCCGTCCGGCGCCGCATCTCGGCCATCGACCCCGAGGGATCGCTCCGGGACCGGCTCGTCGACTTCACCCGCATCATGCAGCTGCGCTTCACCGAGGTCTTCGGCCTCATGGGTGCCCTGGGCCTGAGCCAGCCGCCCAACCGCGGACCGCACCAGGCCTGCTACGACGCGGGGCGGCACCTGCGCGGGCACGCGGACGAGGAGGAGGAGCACGTCGCCGCGCACCAGCCCCTCCTCGAGACCATCCACCACCTGGTCCACGACGATGACCTGCTCGTCGTCCCGGCCGCCGACCTCGTCCACCGGATCCGGCTGCTCACCTTCTCGGGCAGCCACCCCGGCATCGCCGACGGACAGGTCCTGACCCCCGAGGAGATCGTCGACACCGTCCTCTTCGGCCTGATGCGGCGGCCGAGCACCACAGAGAGCGGCCTGTCGATCGCCGAGCTCCACGCGCAGCTCGGCGGCGACCCGCGGGTGCTCGCCGCCGACGAGGGGTCGCGGCCGTGAAACACCAGTTGACCCTCACCCCGCGTGAGTCCCTAGCGTTCCCGAGCGACACCACACCACCCGTCGCGCACCGAAAGGCACCGACATGCTGATCCGACTGCTCCGCAGTCACCTGCGTCCCTACTCGGGCCAGATCGTGCTCATCTGCCTGGCCCAGCTCGTCAGCACCATGGCTTCGCTCTACCTGCCGAGCCTCAACGGCGAGATCATCGACCAGGGCGTCGCCAAGGGCGACACGGCCTTCATCATCAGCCACGGCGGCATCATGCTCGCCGTCAGCCTCGTGCAGATCGCCGCGTCGATCGCCGCCACCTTCCTCGCGGCCCGCGTCGCGATGGGGATGGGCCGCGACATCCGCGGCAACGTCTTCGGCACGGTCGTCGACTTCTCGGCGCAGGAGGTGACGCGCTTCGGGGCCCCGACGCTCATCTCGCGCAGCACCAACGACGTGACCCAGGTCCAGATGGTCGTCTTCATGGGCTTCGCCCTGCTCGTCACGACGCCGATCATGATGGTCGGCGGCATCATCATGGCCCTGCGCGAAGACGTCGGGCTGTCCTGGCTCGTCGCCGTCGCAGTGCCCCTGCTCGGCCTCGTCGTCGGCCTCGTCATCTCCCGGATGGTGCCGTGGTTCGGGCGGATGCAGACCTCGCTCGACGGGGTCAACCGCGTCATGCGCGAGCAGATCACCGGCATCCGCGTCGTGCGCGCCTTCGTCCGCGAGGAGCACGAGGAKGCCCGCTTCGCCGAGGCCAACGGCCTGCTGACCAACGCCGGCCTCCAGGTCGGACGCCTCATGGCGCTCGTCTTCCCGATCGTCATGGTCATCTTCAACCTCTCGACCGTGGCCGTCATGTGGTTCGGCGGGCACCGCATCGCGTCCGGTGACATGCAGATCGGCGAGCTGACGGCCTTCCTGTCCTACCTCGTCCAGATCCTCATGGCCGTCATGATGGCGACCTTCATGGCCACGATGATCCCGCGTGCCGCGGTCTCGTCCGGCCGCATCCAGGAGGTCCTCGACACCGAGTCGTCCGTCGTCGAGTCCGTGCAGCCCCTGAGGATGGCGCCCGCCGCCGCGGGCCTCGAGCTCGCCGGTGTCGACTTCCACTACCCGGGCGCCGAGGCGGCCGTGCTGCACGACGTCAGCTTCCGGGCCGACCCGGGTCGCACGACGGCCATCATCGGCTCGACGGGTGCCGGCAAGACGACGCTCCTCGGCCTGATCCCGCGTCTCTTCGACGCGTCCGCGGGCAAGGTGCGGGTCGGTGGCGTGGACGTGCGCGACCTCGAGCTCGACGACCTGTGGAGCAAGATCGGGCTCGTCCCGCAGAAGCCCTACCTCTTCAGCGGCACGGTCGCGACCAACCTGCGCTACGGCAACCCCGACGCCACCGACGACGAGCTGTGGGACGCCCTGCGCATCGCGCAGGGCCAGGACTTCGTCGAGGCGATGGGTGGGCTCGACTCGGCCATCGCGCAGGGCGGCACCAACGTCTCCGGCGGCCAGCGACAGCGTCTCGCCATCGCCCGGGCCGTCGTCAAGCGCCCCGACATCTACCTGTTCGACGACTCGTTCTCGGCCCTCGACCTGTCGACCGACGCGCGCCTGCGCCGGGCCCTGCGGCCCGCCACGGTGGGCAGCACCGTCGTCATCGTGGCCCAGCGCGTCTCGACCATCGTGGACGCCGACCACATCATCGTGCTCGAGGACGGCCGCGTCGTCGGCCAGGGCACGCACGACCAGCTCCTCGACTCCTGCGTCACCTATCAGGAGATCGTCGAGTCCCAGCGCAGCGCGGAGGAGGCGGCCTGATGGCCGAGGGAGTCAAGACGGCCGAGGAGAAGGCCGCAGAGGTCCGCCGCGGACCCGCACGCCGGGGCGGCCCACCCCACATGCAGATGGGCCAGCCGGGCGAGAAGTCGCTCAACTTCGGCCCGTCGGCCAAGCGCCTGCTCGGTCGGCTGCGGCCGCACCGCGTCAAGGTCGTCGTCGTCCTCGTGCTGGCCGTCGCGAGCGTCGCGCTCAGCTCGATCGGGCCGAAGATCCTCGGGCGCGCGACCGACCTCATCTTCGCCGGTGCCATCGGCAGCACCATCGAGGCGCCGCCCGGCACCACCAAGGAGCAGGTCGTCGACAGCCTGCGTGCGCAGGGACAGACGACGTATGCCGACCTGCTGAGCAACGTCGACTTCACCCCGGGTGTGGGCATCGACTTCGACGCCCTCGCTCGCGTGCTGCTGGTCGTCGTCGCGCTCTTCGTCGCCGCGTCGCTGCTCATGTGGATCCAGGGATGGATCCTCCAGGGCGTCCTCCAGCGCACGATGTACGACCTGCGCCTGGAGGTCGAGGCCAAGCTCAACCGGCTGCCCCTCCCGTACTTCGACAACCAGCCCCGCGGTGAGCTGCTGAGCCGCGTCACCAACGACATCGACAACGTCGGCCAGTCCCTGCAGCAGACGATGTCGCAGCTGCTCACGTCGCTGCTCACGGTCGTCGCCGTGCTGGGCATCATGTTCTGGATCTCCTGTGAGCTCGCGCTCATCGCGCTCGTCTCCATCCCGATCTCGATCGTCGTGACGGCACTCATCGCCAAGCGCTCGCAGAAGCTCTTCATCCAGCAGTGGCGCAACACGGGTGAGCTCAACGGCATCGTCGAGGAGACCTTCACCGGGCACGGGCTCGTCAAGGTCTACGGCCGCCAGAAGGAGACCCAGGCGAACTTCAAGCAGAAGAACGACGAGCTCTTCGAGGCATCCTTCGGCGCCCAGTTCATCAGCGGCATCATCATGCCGGTCATGATGTTCGTCGGGAAC
This sequence comes from Terrabacter sp. RAF57, assembly GCF_052113925.1. NCBI lineage: Bacteria > Bacillati > Actinomycetota > Actinomycetes > Micrococcales > Intrasporangiaceae > Terrabacter > Terrabacter sp. RAF57. The sequence continues at coordinate 28,516 of NZ_JBFRDT010000009.1, forward strand.
CTCAACTACGTCGCGATCGCCGTCGTGGGTGGCCTCCGCGTCGCGTCGGGCACGATGAGTCTCGGTGACGTCCAGGCCTTCATCCAGTACTCCCGGCAGTTCACGCAGCCGCTGACGCAGGTCGCGTCGATGGCCAACGTGCTCCAGTCCGGCGTGGCCTCGGCCGAGCGCGTCTTCGAGGTGCTCGACGCCGACGAGCAGGAGCCCGACGCCGCCACACCGTCCCGCATCGACGACCCGCACGGAGCCGTCGCCTTCGAGTCGGTCGCCTTCTCCTACACGTCCGAGAAGCCGCTCATCGAGGACCTCGACCTGTCGGTGCAACCCGGTCAGACGGTCGCCATCGTCGGTCCGACCGGCGCCGGCAAGACGACGCTCGTCAACCTCATCATGCGGTTCTACGAGCTCGACGGTGGACGCATCACCCTCGACGGCGTCGACATCCGCGACCTGACCCGCCACGACCTGCGCGCGCGGATCGGCATGGTGCTGCAGGACACGTGGCTCTTCGGCGGCACGATCCGCGACAACATCGCGTACGGCCGTCCCGGCGCCACCGACGAGGAGGTCATCGCGGCCGCCAAGGCGACCTACGTCGACCGCTTCGTCCACTCCCTGCCCGACGGCTACGACACCGTGCTCGACGACGAGGCGTCCAACATCTCGGCCGGCGAGAAGCAGCTCGTCACGATCGCGCGCGCGTTCCTCTCCGACCCGGCGCTGCTCATCCTCGACGAGGCCACGAGCTCGGTCGACACGCGCACCGAGCTGCTCGTCCAGCACGCCATGGCGGCGCTGCGGTCCGACCGGACGAGCTTCGTCATCGCGCACCGCCTGTCGACGATCCGCGACGCCGACCTCATCCTCGTCATGGAGGACGGACGCATCGTCGAGAAGGGCACGCACGCCGAGCTGCTCGCGACCGGCGGCGCCTACGCGACGTTGTATGCCGCCCAGTTCGCGGGTGCCGCGGCCGACCTCGACGAGACGGCGGGGGCACCCGGCGCTGCGGACGGCATGCCCGAGATGGCGACTGTCGGGGCCGGTGCGCCCGGCCCGGCCGGCGGACCCGGCGTCCCGACGCCCGACTCCGCGGTGCCGGCGGACGGGGGTCCCACGAGCTGAGCCGTCACGGGCCCACGTGGGCCCGCGAGCACGGACACGACTGCCGCGCCGACCACGAGGTCGGTGCGGCAGTTGCGTCCGGCGTCAGACCCGGTGGGGTGGGTCAGGCCGTCTGGGGCGGCGTGGGGTGGCAGGAGCCGTCCACGCTCTGGAAGGCGCACCAGCTGGGCGGCGCGGCCTGGGCGGTCACGGAGGCACCCGTCATCCCGAAGAGACCGGTGACGACGACGGCGGCGGCGACGCGAGCGACAAGCTTCATGAGGTGGCTCCCCTGGTTCTCGAGGCCCGTCGGGTGAGGGCCCTTCCTGGTGCAACGGACCTTACGGAGGGTGCGCCAACAAACGGCTAACAACGGCGGCGTCAGTGCCGGAGATGGGCCGGCAGGCGCAGCGCACCGGGCTCCAGGTCGAGCCGCTCGAGGATGGCCCGGCACTCGGTCCGGGTGGGGTCGTCACCGCTCGCCGGGTCTCCGTCGGCCGGCTCGCCGGCATCGAGGTGCGCGGCGCACCGGGCCTCGCGAGCCAGGTCGCAGGCCAGCTCGAGCGGGTCGCCCGCCGCCCGCCGCGCGGCCACCAGTCGCTCCACCCGAGGGCGGGCGTCGTGCCACCGTCCCGCCGCGGTGTCGAGGTCGACCCGCAGGCGCAGGACGTCGAGGTCCTCACCCGACCGGGCGTGGGCGTCGAGCCGCGGCCGCGCCGACTCGTACTCCGTGGTGGCGTCGACGAGCGCTCCACGACCGAGGTGCACCCGCGCGAGAGCCAGGTGGCAGTGTGCCTCGCCCAGGTCGTCGCGCACCTCGCGGGCCAGCGCGAGGGCCTCGTCGAGCAGGGCCCGGGCCTCGTCGAAGAGGTCGAGGTCGACGAGTCCCTCGGCGCGGGTGACGAGCCAGATGCAGGTCGAGCGGCGGGAGCCCAGCTCGCGCGACTCGGCCACCATCGCGGCTAGGAGCGGGTCACCCTCGGCGGGTAGCCCCATGTTGCGCAGGAGCACGCCGCGGTGGGCATCGGCGGTGGTGCGCGCCGCGCGGTCATCGCGAGCGACGGCCAGCTCGGCTGCCTGCTCGTACCAGCCCAGCGAGGCCGCGAAGTCCCGTCGCACCATAGCCGCCCACCCAAGCTGCGACAGCGCGCGCTGCTCGAGGGGTCCGTCGCCGACGCGCCGAGCCGCGTCGAGGAAGCGTCTCGCGACGTCGGGCAGCTCGTCGTGGCGGTGCTCCTGGGCGAGGACGCCGAAGAGGGCGGCGAGCAGCTGCGCCGAGAGACGCTGGTCGGCCTCCTCCGGATAGTCGTCGAGCGCGATGCGCAGCACCCGCTCGCGCTCGTCGTCGTAGGCCCGGATCGTGAGGAACGTGCGGATGGCCAGCGCGATGCGTGCCGCGAGCTCGCGGTCGTCGCGGGCGACGGCCGCGTGGACGGCGCCTACGAGGTTGAGCCGCTCGGACTCGAACCAGTCGGCGGGCGACTCCGACGCGGCGCGCACCGCGGCGTCGGTCGTCGGACCCGCCGGGTCGTCGGAACCCCGGACTCCGCCGGGGTCCAGCCGGGCGTCGGCGACGTCGCTGAGGGCGAGCCACTGCCGGGCCAGCTCGATGGCGAGCGCGTCCGAGTCCGAGACCGGCTCGGTGTCGGCCAGGGCCTCTGCGGCGAGCTCTGCGACGAGGCTGTGCACGCGGAAGCGCGGCTGCCCCGCCGTGTCCCGCCCGGTCGGCTCGACGAGGTGGCAGTCGATGAGCTCGTCGAGCGCTCGGGCAGCCCCACCGGCGCGTGCGCCGCGACCACCCCGGCCACCACCGTGGACACCGTCCGGGGCGCTAGGCCTGCCGCCGACGCTTCCGCTGACCCTTGAGCCGGACGGGGCCGAGCCGCGTTCGAGGAGCAGGGCGGCCACCCACCCGGGCCAGTCGCCGGAGGGGGCCAGCGCGAGGCGACGGAAGAGGACACCGGCGGCGGGGGACAGGTCCGTCACCGACGTCGTGATGCTCGCCCGGACGTCGATGTCGCCGACCGACAGCTCGTCGAGCCGGGCGTGCTCGTCGCTGAGCCGGTCCCGGAGGTCCTCCAGCCGGAGGTGCTCGTTGGTCGCGAGCTTCGCGGCCGCGACGCAGAGGGCGAGCGGCAGGTGCCCGCACAACGTGCCGATCTGGACGAGGACCCCGGCCCCGTCGACGTCCTGCGCCCCCGACAGCTCGGCGAGCATCGACGTCGCGTCCTCGGGCAGCAGCGGGGGGATCGTGTGCCGGTGCACACCCGGCAGTCCGGCCAGCTTGCTGCGCGAGGTGACGAGGGCTGCCGACCCGGCGGACGTCGGGAGGAGGCGGCGCACCTGGGCCTCGCTCGAGGCGTCGTCGAGCACGACGAGCACGCGCTTGCGGTCGACCGTGCTGCGTTAGAGCGCGACCCGCTCGTCCGGGTCGGCCGGGATCGACGCGTGCTCCACGCCGAGGGCCCGGAGGAAACGGCCGAGGACCTCGTGGCCGTCGGCGACGCCCGATGGGCCGGCCCCGAGCGAGGCGTGCAGGGTCCCGTCGGGGAACGCGTCGGCGATCTGGTGGGCGGCGGCCACGGCGAGGGCCGTCTTGCCCACCCCGCCGACGCCGGCGAGGACGACGATCGCGGGCGGGGCTGACGCCGGGGCGTCCCCGCGACGCCGGGTGAGCTGCGCCAGGACCGAGCCGAGGATGGGCTCGCGTCCGACGAGGGTCCAGGTCATCGCCGGCAGCTCGCGCGGCACGGTCCGTGGCCGCGGCCGGGTGGGCGCCAGTGGAGCGCCGCCGAGGATCTGGGTGTTGAGCTCGCGCAGGGCACGGCCCGGCTCGACCCCGAGCTCGTCGAGGAACTGGCGACGGACCTGGCGGTAGGTGTCGCTGGCCTCCTGCCGGCGCCCGGTGGCCGCGAGCGCCCGGATGCGATGCTCGTGCAGCCGCTCGTTCCACGGGTCGGCCTGCAGGTGCTGCGAGGCTGCGCTGAGGACCTCCTCGTGGCGTCCACCGGCGGCGAGGGACTCGAGGAGCAGCTCGACGGCGGCGATCCGCTCCTCGGACAGCCCCTGGATCAGTGCCTCGGTGCCGGTGTCCGAGCTCGCCGGGACGGCGTCGCTGAGTGGCGCGCCCCGCCAGAGCTCGACGGCGCGGGCGATGGTGTGGGCTGAGTCCTCATCGCCGGCGGCGCGCTGGGCCCGGGCCTGCATGAAGAGGCTGCGGAAGTCGGCGAGGTCGAGCCGGTGCCGCGTCATCCGCAGCTCGTAGCCGAAGGGCCGGGTCGTCACGAGGGCCGGGTCGTGGGCTGCCAGCCTGCGCCGCAAGCCCGCGATGAGGTTCTGCAGCTGCTGGCGGGCCGTCGGCGGTGGCTCGTTCCACAGGGAATCGATGAGCTGCTCCGTGGGCACGAGCCGGTCGGCGCCGACGAGCAGGAGGGCGAGGACGAGCCGCTCGCGGCCGCTGCCCAGCCGAATGGGGGCGCCGTCGTCGTCGAGGGCCTCCACCGGCCCGAGCACCCGGAACTGCACAGGGCCATTGAACCCGACCTCGGCCGTGGCCGCCCACCACGCGGGCGTCGTCTTCGGGGAAGGCCCCGAGAATTCACCTCACGACACCGTGCGGGAAAAGGGGTTAACGAATTGTTAGCGCCCCCGTGGACATTCATCCCAAGCCACGGCGCGGTCATCCCCGAGCGCGTCTGGCGGTGGGGCGACACCCSTCGCCCCACGCCCCCGCACCTTTCTCGTCCGCCCGGTCGAGTCGTCGCGGAACCAGCCCCGGGGGACCGCCAGGAAATGAAGGAGTCAATGTCATGAACATGTCCACGCGAATGAAGCGCACCGCCGTCGCCGTCGCCACGCTCGCCGCCGTCGGAGCCGGCACGGCAGTCAACGCCGTCAACGCCGACGCTGCAGGCACGCGCCCGCTGCTCAAGGTGCCCTTCACGTGCCAGCAGGAGTGGCGCGGCCAGACGTGGCAGGGCCACAACCCCGACCGCGCCATCGACTTCAACCAGGGGTCCGGCGACTTCGACCTCGGCAAGGCCGTCAAGGCGAGCGCCGGCGGCCGGGTCTCCGCGGCCGGAAACGTGGGCAGCGGCTACGGCAACCGCATCATCATCGACCACGGCAACGGCTGGAGCACGCTCTACGCCCACCTCAACTCGATCAACGTCAGCGTCGGACAGAACGTCGCCGACACGACGACGATCGGCACCGTCGGCAAGTCCGGTGGCCAGGCCACGTCCCACCTGCACTACGAGCAGCGCGCCGACGGCAGCCCGGTCAGCATCAAGTTCGGCACGAGCACGTGGGTGGCCTACTACACGACCGACTACTTCACCCGCACCAACTGCTGAACGGTGCTCCCGCTGGCTCAGGGGTCTCGCGGGAGACGCGTCTGACGGCGTATGCCGCTGGGTGGGCTCGTGCACGGCGAGCCCCGCCCGGCGGCATACGACGTTTCGTGGAGGTCTTTCTCCAGCTCGTTCGCGACCGTTCTCGACGGGATTTCGGCTATTACCGGATTGTTAGTCGGGAATGGCATTTTGTGCATCATCAGAAACCTGAAGCCGCATCGTGAGAAGGGCTCGCGACGGCACCGGATAAGGAGACGAAGAAATGCCGACGATGTCCCGCCGCACCATGCTCCGATCGGCCCTGGCCACGACGATGATCGCCGCTGCCGTCACCGCGGCACCCGCCGCGCCGGCCAGCGCGGCCCCCAACGACCCCATCAGCCGGGCCGACGTCATCGCCCGGGCCCAGAACTGGATGGACCGCAACGTCCAGTACAGCCAGACCGGCACGGCCACGGGGCCCGACGGCGTCTACAGCTGGCGGCGTGACTGCTCGGGCTTCGTCTCGATGGCCCTCAAGCTGGGCCCCACCGGGCTCAGCGCCCCGAACACCTCGGCCCTGGCGACGTCGACCTACAGCTTCGGCATCTCGCGGGCCAACCTCAAGGCCGGCGACTTCCTCGTCGACCCGGGCAACCACACGGTCCTCTTCCAGAAGTGGGCCAACGCCGACCACACCCAGTTCTGGCTCTACGAGGAGTCCAACTCCACGAGCGACATGAACCACCGCATCGCCAACCTCAGCACCTACGCCGGCTACCTCGCCCGCCGCGCGAACAACATCCGCGACTGACGCCGGTCGCCGGCTGACAGGACAGCGCCCGCCCCGAGGAGGGGCGGGCACTGTCCTGTCGTGCGTGCGACCCGCGAGGACTAGCGTCCGGTGCGCTCGAGGGCCTGGCGCACCGAGTCCCGGATCGAGACCATGTCCCAGTTGTAGGGGTCGATGGCGCCGGTCGGGCTTGTCTCGCGGTGGGCACGCACGTGGTGCTGGTCGCGACCCAGGCGAGCGACGATCGCCGCTGCGGCGACGATCGCGTTCGACTTCTGCAGATTCGTCGCGTACTGCGTGGGCTCGTGGTCGGTCGCTGCGTACTCGACCTCGATGCCGACGTAGACCGCGTCGCCGTCTCCCTCGGGCAGCGGGCCGCTCGCGTCGGCCCGGCCGGCGTGGCTCGCGCGTCCGGCGGCGACGACCCAGGCCTCGCCGTTCCGGTCGACGAGGACGTGGCACAGCGGCCCGACGTGGCCGGAGCGTCCGTCGACGAGGCCGTCGAGCGACGGGTGCGGGTCGGACGTCGTGGCGAAGGCCGCGGTGTGGTGCAGCAGCACTCCGCGGGGATCGAAGTCGCCCGGACGCGTGCGCGTCGTCCAGCCCGAGGACTCGTGCACGACGAGGCCTGCGTCGCGCAGAGCCTTCGCCAACCACGTCAGAGCTCCGGTCTCGTGCCGGGCCGGGCCGGCTTCCGGCTCCGTTGGCGAGGGGGTGGGCCCGGTGCCGGCAGCGTCGTCGCTCGCGGCCCCGGACCCACCGAGCGGCAGCGTGCGCATGGAGGTCTCCGTTCGGGTGCGGACCGGGCGGTCCGGTCACGACCCGACGATCCCAACTCCCAGTAACAACGGGCTAACCCGCTCGGGACGTCGGCCCATGGCGTTCAGGTGTCTCCGGCGGCCACACCGGCCGTGTCAGTACGGACGGCGCAACCAGGCCCGCAAGTGCTTGGCCAGCCCGGTCTCAGCGGTGGCATCGGTGTCAGCGGCCGGCCTGCATGCGCGGACGACCGTGTTTGCCACATCGGTGGCAAGAGCAGCACGTTCGGTCTTCGTCAGGGACGCGAGGAGGGCGAGACGGGCCATCCCTCGACGGTCGAGGTCGTCGAGGATCTCGATCGACCACGTGCTCAGCGCCACCGACCGTTGCGTGAGTCCCTCGTGGAGACAGGCGAGCTCGCGTACTGCCGCGCATGCAGCCAGCGGGGCGTAGGTGTCGACGCAGAGCTTGCCGACCGTGGCGCGGGCGACGACCCGGGGCGTGCCGTAGCCCATGGCCTTGAGGCGGTCGGCCAAGGGCTCGACCGTGGTCAGCTCGAACCAGTTCGTTCGCGGGGGGCTGAGGAAGGCGGTCCGGTACGCCGGGCGCAGCTTGAAGGCGGTGAGCTGGGGGTCATGCTCCGCCCAGTCCTTCAGCTTGCCGGCGAACGCGACGTGCTGCAGCAGCCTCACGGCCTGTAGGTCATCGACGTCGTACCCCAGACCGGGTGCGCCTGACCACATGAGGTCGTTGCGGGACGCGAACGTGCAGGCCTCGTTGTAGATGCCGTAGATCCCCGTGGGCCCCTCCGCGTCCGCGGTGGACCTCGGCAGTCCCATGAGCCTCAGGGAGCCCTTGATGTCGTCACGGTACTGGGCCTTGAACGCGCTGATGCCGTCGGTGTCGGCCGGGTCGGGCTCCACCGTGACCGAGAACTCCTTGAGCGCCGTCTTGGCCGTGACTCGGTAGTCRTCCTGCGACGGCAGGACCGTCACCTTGAGGTTGTGCTGGGCGTATGCCGCGTTGACGAGCGTGAGCGCGCGCGTGTACTCGGCGCGGAGCGCGAGCGCATCGATGTCGAGCTCGCCCTCGAGACCGACGAGCCGCCGGCGGTAGTGGACGAGGAAGCTCTCGTAGTCGCGCAACGTCGACAGGTCGTCCGTGCCCCGCTGCTGGGTGTGACGGAAGGCCAGCGCGGCGGCGAGGTTGCCCGGGTCGTCCGAAAGGGCCCGGCCGAGTAGCTCGCCGGAGCGTGAGACGTCACGACCGGTCTGCGGCAGCGTGGTGCCGATGTAGTGGTAGCCAAGGCTCTTCCACGACGAGGTCCCCGCCATGCCGCGCCTGATCGATCGATGGCTGGAGGCCATCGTGACGAGGACGAACGCGGCCGCCATCCGCAGGGTGGGGTCGTCCGGGGTGCCGTCGGGCGTCGCGTCCGAGTCCCCGGATGCCGCCTCTGACGACGCTGCGGCAGGGGTCGGTGGGGATTCGGCGACGAGACCCAGGACCATCGGATCGATGATCGCCGAGCCCGCTGAGCGACCGTTGCGGACCACGGTGACGACGCGAGCGCTTGAGTCGCCCTCGATCGTCGCGGTCCACGGCGTCACTCCGGAGAGGCTGCGCACGAGGTCCTTGAGCACCTTGAGAACGGGGTTGTCGGGCAAGGTCGAGAAGGCACCGTCGAGAGCCGTCACGTCAGCACCACGCGGCACCTCCAGTCCCTTCGGAGCCTCCGCGCCGAGCTCGCTGAGCAGGGCGACGACCGTCCCGATCTCCGCCGCGTCCTTGGGACCGGTGACGTTGAGGCGGATCCGGGTGGCCAGCCACCAGGAGGTGAGCCAGACCGACAGGGTTGCGGCCAGCGCGGCGAGACCGATCACCGAGGCGAGCTCGACCGCGGGTGGCTGGTTGTCTCCCCACAGCAGACGCACCGCCAGCCCGACGAGCGCCAGGCCCCCGGTGAGCGTCGCGAGCAGCAGAAGCGCGCTGGAGCCATCGAGCTTGCGCTGGTCGGCTCGTCGGGCCGCCACCACGGCGGCGACCGACCCGATCATCGTGGTGCCGAACACCGTCCAGGTCATGAGCCTCGACGTCGGCGGCGTGGCCGCGTCTGCAACGGCGAGCGAGGCGAGCACCGCGGCGGCCAGCATGAGCGCTATTCCGGCGCGAAGGACGGCGCCGCGGAGACGGTCGTTCGGGAGGTCGTCAGCATCGGGCCACTCCCGGACGGCGAGGGCTGTCAGTCTTGCCACGACGAGGAGCAGCAGCGGAACGGTGAGCACGACGAGCAGCAGCCCACCGAGGGGCGACAGCTGCTCGTCGACGAACGCGTTCCACTCATGCTGGAGCCGGGCGATCGTCGGCTCTGCGGCAGCGACATCGGTGAGCACGGCTGCCGCTTCCGCGTTCTCCTTGTCGTGCGCGAGTGCGGCCGTCGCGTAGTCGCCCGCCGAGTCGACCTTGCCGGCGAGGAGCTCCACCTCGGCCTTGGTGGCGAGTGACACGGCGGTCTGTGTCTCGGTGCGGGCCAGGGCCGCCTCCTTGACGCACCCGACCGCGAGCTCGAGGGCTCGTTGCGGTAGTCCCTGTTTGACGAGTGCCGCGGCAGCACCGCAGTCGCTCGGCGTCGGGGGGGCTGCTCGGGCGCTGGACGCCGACGCGCCCACAAGCGTCAGCAGGAGCAGCAGCGTCGCAGTGCCGATCGCGCGGCGCGTGCGACGATCTCGGCCGATGTGCGTCTCCACGGTGTCCCCTGTTCGCTCGGTCCCGTCCGGCGATCGTGGTGTCCTCTCGATGGTCCCGCGTACGAGGAGCATGCGCACAAGAACGACAAAACCCGGTCGAGGCACGTGCCGGACGAATCGCGGGACGCCGGCGTCATCGCCCGGCGGATGGCATACGCCCTCGGTCCGACCAGGCGACGGGCTCAGGGCTCGAGGAGGACGGCCCCGGGGCCGTGGTCGGCCAGCACGTCGGACGGGTTGTTGAGCGCGCACGTGCGCAGGCTGAGGCAGCCGCAGCCGATGCAGGAGTCGAGCTGGTCGCGCAGCTTCTCGATGCGGCGGATCTGCTCGTCGAGCCGGCCGCGCCAGGCGCGCGAGAGGCGGGCCCAGTCCGTCGCCGTGGGGGTGCGCGCGTCGGGGAGGGTCGCCAGCGCGGCACCGATCTCGTCGAGGGACAGCCCGACCCGCTGGGCCGCCCGGATGAACGACACCCGGCGGATCGTGGCCCGCTCGTAGCGGCGCTGGTTGCCGGTGGTGCGCACGGAGGTGATGAGCCCGAGGTCCTCCCAGTAGCGCAGCGCGGAGGTGGCCGCGCCGGTGCGCTCTGCGACCTGTCCGATCGTCAGGCCGGACACCTAGGAGATCCTCGCCTCGGCCAGGCGGGCGAGGATCTCATCGACCGTCTCGTCCGGCGTCTGCTGCGAGCTGTCGAGCCACAGCCCGATGTGCGGCGTCTCGGTGCGCACCTTGTGGTCGAAGTCGCGGATCGACCAGAGGTCGCCGTAGCCGACCTTGACGCGCTCGGACTCGCGCTGCATCACGGTGCCGACGTCGGGCGCGAGCATGACGAGGCTGAGCGGTCGCGCCGTCAGCCGGTCGAGGAAGGGCTGCAGGGTCGTGCCGACGAAGAGGTCCTGGACGACGACGGTGAAGCCGGCCGCGGCGTACTCGTCGGCGGAGTGGGCCGCGATGGCGTGGCGCAGCGCGAGCTGGCGTTCGGCCTCGGGGTCGCCGTGCGGCGACATGTCGACGCGGCCGCGCACAACGACGCGGCGGAACTCGTCACCGCGCAGGTGCACTGCGCGCGTGAAGCGCTCCGCGAGGAGCTGGGAGACGGTCGACTTGCCCGCAGCCATGACGCCGGTGACGACGATGACCTGCGGGATGTCGACGGCGGTGTGGAGGGCCCGGTCGCTCACATCGCACCACCCTAGGCGCCCCCGGGCGAAAAGTCGTCAGAGTTCATGTGGCGTTCAAGTAGCGGGCAGGCGTCAGGCGTAGGCCTCGACCTCGTCGGGCGTGGCACGACGCACGACGACGCGGGTCCACGCGCCGACGTAGAGTCGGTCGTCGTCGCCGAGCTCGGTCTTCGGGCCGACCGCGATGGCGCGCTGGGGGAGCGGTCCGGACGCGGGACCGACGAAGGTGCCGTTGGAGCTGCCGAGGTCCTCGACGAACCAGCGCGAGCCGTCGGTGGTCAGCTGGGCGTGTCGACGGCTGACGCCCGGGTCGGACGACAGGTCGATCTCGGGGTTGGTGTTCTTGCTCGTGGACACGCGACCGAGCAGGACGCTCCGGTGCCGCAGCGGCATGATCGTCGGCAGGCCGGGCGAGGGACAAGGGTCCTCGGCCTCCTGCGTCTGGTACCAGTCCGGGTCGACCCAGACCTCGGCCAGCCACTCGAAGGACGTGGACGCCTGCTCGCCGGCGGCGGCACCCGCGGCACCCGCGGCGACGCCGGCAGAGCCGGCAGCCGCGGGGTCGACGGCCTCACCGTCGGGCTCGGTGTCCTCGAGGTCGCCCGGACCGGCCGACGGATCGCGCGGCATCGCGCCGGTCGTGAAGTCGTAGCCGCAGGCCTCGCAGAAGAGCGCGCCGTCGGGGTTCTCCGTCTGGCAGTTGGGGCACACGAGACCCACCGGTGCAGCCGGGTCGGCGGGAGCCGTGGTCGCGGGGGCTGCCGGGGCCGGAGGGTCGAGGTCGAGCGAGGAGCCGGACGTGCCAGCGCCGTTCGCCGCCTCGGACGGTTCGCCCCTCGGGTCGGTGGCACCGGCCCCGACACCGCCGCCTGCCGCCGGCTGGGCGCTCGCGTCGATGGGCGAGCCGCAGGTGTCGCAGTAGTCCTCGGCCTCGGACGTGTGCCCGTTGGGGCAGACAGCGCTCACCGGCGCACCCTGCTCGTCTTCGTCGACGCCGTGTCGAGCGACATCTCGTCGATCTTCGAGGCCCCCTTCTTGAGCCGGACGGTCCCGGTGTCGGCGTCATCGATCTCGACGACCTTCCGCAGACGCGAGGTCATCTCCTCGTTGCCGGTCTGGTCGGCGAGCTGGACGGCCCGACCGAGCTTCGAGGTCGCGACGTCGTCCTGGCCGGCGGCCTTGGCCGCGAGTCCCTCCTGGATGACGGTGGCGAGCTCGGCCTGCCCGGTGTAGGCGGCGACCGCGGGGTCGATGCGGGTCGTCAGCGAGTCGTCGTTGCTCCACTTGGCCTTGACGAGGGCCTGGGCGACAGGGTCGCCGCCGAGCGAGAACTGCACGCGGGCCGCGAGCTGCTCCTGGCCGAGCGTCCGAGCCGGGAGGCGGACGGCCACGTGGTAGTCGCGGCTCTCGTCGGACCACGCCCCGGTCGGGTAGGCGCCGGTGAGGGGGTTGACGACCGTGCGTCGCGACGTGAGGTCCTCGAGCGTCGGCGACACCTGCTTGACGAAGAGCAGCTCGGCACCCTGCGGCACCCAGACGCGCAGCTCGGAGTTGGCGACGCCCCGGGACATCGAGGCACGCATCATGGCCTCGAACTCGGCGGCCATCTCCTCGGGCGCCGGGATGAGGTCGACGGTGCCGAGCAGCGCTGAGGCGATGCCGCGCACCTCGTCGACGCGCCACTGGTCGCCGACGCCGCGGCAGTCGCACTGGAAGGCGCCGACGCAGCTGCGGACGGCGGCCTGCAGCGACTGGGGCGTCTCGCCCTCGTTGACGCCGTCGGTGAGCAGGATCGCGTGGCGCTTGGTCACGTGCGGCACGGTCTCGAAGATCTGCCGGGCGAGGGTGAGCCAGGTGCCCATCGCCGTGCCGCCGTTGGCACGCAGGCCATCGATGGCCCGGTTGGCCTCACCGCGGGTGTGCGCCGACATCGGGACGAGCGCGCCCTGGTGGCTGTAGGGGTAGACGATCTGCGCCGTGCCGTTGCCGGACACGATCGAGAAGAGCGTGCCGTCGACGATCTCGGCGAGGGCTGCCTTCGCGGCCTCGCCGGCGGCCTGGACGCCGCGGCGGCCCATCGAGCCGGAGGTGTCGATGAGGATGACCTCCGCCGCCGAGCCGGGGTCGGCGAGCCCGGCCGAGGCGCCGGCCGACGCACCTGCCGAGGCGCCGGTCGAGGTCACGCGGACGATCGCGTGCACGTCGGTGCCCCCGTCGGGCAGGAACTCGTTCTGGAACACCTCTGCCGTGAAGTCAGCCATCGGTCGGGTCCCCTTCCACCGGCGCCGCCGCTGCGGTCGCCTCGGTCGTCGTCGTGCTCGATCCTCGCCCAGCCAGTCTGGCGAGGGCAACCGTGATGTTGTCGCGTCCACCCTGCTCGTTGGCGAAGTCGACGAGGGCCTGGGCCACCGTCGTGGGAGTGGCGTCGTCGAGCTGGGCCGCGGCGTCGGTCAGCAGGGTGCGCAGCGCCTCGGCCTCGGAGCAGTAGTTCCACAGCCCGTCTGAGCAGACCATGAGCCAGCCGGGCGTCGCCGTCAGCGTCGTCAGGTGCGGCGTGAGGTCGTCGGGGGCGTCCTTGCCGAGCCAGCGCGTGATCGAGTGCGCGTGCGGTCCGGTCTCGGCCGCGAGCCTCGGGACGCCCGCCGCCATCTGCTCCTGGGCGAAGGAGTCGTCGCGGCCGAGCTGGCGCGCGGGCTCCGTCGTGTCGTCGGGCAGCCAGTAGACGCGGCTGTCGCCCACGTTGCCCGCGACGATGACGTCGTCCTCGACGACCGCGGCTGCGAAGGTGCACGACGGCGGGTTGGGCACGTCCTCGACGACCGAGGCGGCGACGGCCTCGTTGGCGCGGGTGACGGCGCTCGTCAGCGCGCGCCCGGCGCCGGCCGCCCAGGCGTCGGGTGTGCCGACGCCCTTGGGGAAGGGCTGGTCGAGGACCGCCCGGGCGGACGTCGCGGCCGCGAGCGAGGCGATGTGCGAATCGGTGGCCATCGAGACGCCGTCGCAGACGACGAGGACCGCGCGCGACCCTGCCGGCTCGCTGGCGCTGAGCGACATGGCGTCCTCGTTGCGGGCGTGGCGCCTGCCGATGTCGCAGACGCCGCCGACCCAGGCCGTCGGGGACTCGACGAGGTGGTCGCGCGGGTTGGGCGGCGGGGTGCCGCAGTGGTCGCAGTAGCCGTCGACGATGTGCCCCTCGCCACAGGCGTGGCACGTGAGGTCGTCCGCCACGGGGGCGACGGCCGCCGACGGGACGGCCCCCGTCCAGCCGACGTCGAGGGGGGACTCCTCGCCGGCGGGCGCCGTCTGCGGTGTCGCCGAGGCGAGCACGGTGCCGTCCGAGACGTCGGYCGGCGGCTGGGCCCCGTTCGAGGCGCGGGCCGCGACGACGAGGTCGGCGCCGCACGCCTCGCAGAAGGTCGAGTCGGCCTGGTTGGCCGTGCCGCAGGCGGGACAGTCCCGCGAGGCGGTCGCCCCGGACGAGGCCGCGGACGAGGCAGCGGGCAGCGGAGCGGGCTCTGCTGCTCCCGTGGTCGGGATGTCGGTCACCAGAGGCTCCAGGGTCGGATGGCGTTGGCCTCGTCCACGAGGGGGACGCGCTCGGACAGGTCGGGGGTGCGCTTGGCCAGCTCGCGCAGGGCCTCCTCGAGCCCGAGACGCAGGCCGTTGGGGGTGCCCTTGTGCTCGCCGAGGCGGACATCGGCCTTGTTGCCACTCTTCTCCACGGTGACGAGCGCTTCACGGTAGATCAGCGTCGTGAGCTCGGCCCGGCGCCGCGCCGACAGCGAGGTGTCGTCGAGCGTGCGCAGTGCCTCGGCGAGGTCGGGCAGCCCCCGGTTCGCCTTGGTGAGCAGCTCCGCGAGGCCCGCGCGTGCCGTGCGGTAGGCGCTCGACTGGACCGGGACGAGCCGGTATGCCGCCACGGCCCCCTCGACGTCGGACCGCGCGGCCCGGATACGGGCGAGGCCGAAGGCCGACATGGGGACGTACGTGGCGTCGGTGCGTGCGCACGCGACGTAGAGGTTCTCGGCGACGGCGCCGTCACCGGCCTGCTCCGAGGCCTGCGCGAGCGCGAGCTTGGGCGCGAGCTCCCCCGGCACCTGGCCGTAGACGGCGTTGAACGCGGCCTGCGCGGCTCGTGAGTCGCCCTGCTCGAGCGCGGCCAGGCCCTGGATCCACACCGCTCGCCACTCCCACGGGTCGGCGCTCAGCAGCTCGCCGGCCGTCGACTCGGCGACGTCGGGCCGGTTGGCGTCGAGCGCGGTACGGGCCTGCTCGAGGAGCACCTCCGTCGTGCGCACGGCGGCCCGCTTGAGCGTCGCGAGGCGCTCCTCCGGTGAGCCGGAGACCGTGGTGAGCCATCCGGTCTGCGGGTCGTGCGGGTCGCGGCGCATGGCCGGGAGGTTGCGCCAGTCGTCGGGCTCGACGCCCGGCGTCGGCACGTCGAAGAGCAGCGAGCTGACGGTGGTCGCCGCAGCGCCGGACCCCCGGTCGAGGGCGACGACCTCACGGAGCACCCCGACCATCTGGGAGCGCAGCTCGTCGGCCGAGACGAAGCGGTCGTCACGGTTGGGCGCGCACGCCTTGGCGACGAGCCGGTAGAACGAGTCGTAGCGCTGGAAGACCGGCACGGTGTCCTGGGCCGGAAGGGTGTTGAGGAAGGTCGTCTGGTAGCCACGGAACTCCATCGTCAGCACGACGAGCGTGCGCCCGATCGTGTAGATGTCGGAGGCGGCGGAGACGCCGAGCTCGGCCACCTCGGGGGCCTGGTAGCCGACGGTGCCGAAGATCGCCGAGTCGTCGTCGTCGGCGCGGCGCACGCCACCGAGGTCGATGAGCTTGACCTCGTCGCCGACCTGGATGATGTTGTCGGGCTTGAAGTCGCAGTAGACGAGCCCGAGGTCGTGGAGGTACTGGAACGACGGCAGGATCTCGAGGATGTAGGCGAGGGCCTGGTCGACGGGCAGCGGGTCGTACCTTCCGGCGGCCTGGAGGCGCTGCTTGAGGATCGACTTGAGCGAGGTGCCGCCGACGTACTCCATGACGATGTAGCCGGCGTCGTCGTGCGTCACGAAGTTGTAGATCTCGACGATGCTCGGGTGCGACACCTGCGCGAGGAAGCGCTGCTCGGCGATCGCCGCCGCGAGGGCATCGGGGTCGGCCGAGTTGAGCAGGCCCTTGAGCACGACCCACCGGTCCGAGACGTTCTTGTCGCGCGCGAGGTAGATCCAGCCGAGGCCGCCGTGGGCGAGGCAGCCGGCGACCTCGTACTGGCCCGCGACGAGGTCGCCGGCCTTGAGCTTGGGGTCGAAGGAGAACGGGTGGCGGCAGTTGGCGCAGAAGCCGGTCGTCCGGCCCGGCTTGCCGTCGCGGCCGCGGCCGACGGGCTCGCCGCACTTCGGGCAGAAGCGCTTGTTCTCGGGCACGGACGGGTTGGTGAGCAGGGCCTTCTCGGCGTCGATCTCGGGTGCCGGGCGCACCGAGGTGATGCCGCCACCGAGACGGGCCGAGCGCAGGCGCTGCGAGCCCCCCGTGCGACGCGTGGCGATGGACCCGGCCTCGCGGGCACGCTTGGAGCCCAACGCTGCCGATGCGAGGTTGCTCGAGGCAGCCGAGCGCGTGGAGATCTCGGGGCCGACACCACCGGTGGCCCCTGTCGCCGCGGTGGCGCCGGCCGTGGCGGCAGCGGCGGACGGCGCGGAGGGGGCGGCATACCCGGCGACACCGAGCTGGTCGGCCGGGGTGCCGCAGACGTTGCAGTAGCCCGCGTCGATCGTTCCCGCGCATCCGGGCTGCTGGCAGGCGCCACCCTCGGGGATGGACGGACCGGCGGCGGCCGCAGCCGGTGCAGGTGCTCTGACGGCGGCGGGGGTGGAGCCGGCGGCCATGCCGCACACGTCGCAGTAGCCGTCGACGATCGTTCCGGTGCAGCCCGGCTGCGTGCAGTTCATGGTCGGGGCCTCTGGGGTCGGGGTGCGGACGGACGGGGGGCGGCGCGACCGGCACGGGGCTGCGGGCGGGTGGCTGCGTCGACGTAGGCCGAGAAGGCCGCGGCGAGGGCCCGGGCACGGGAGATCGGCAGCGGGCGGGCGGCGAGCGTCTCGTCGAGGCGGCGCCGCAGCTCGGCCACGTCGGCTCCCGCCTCGGGAGCCAGCGTCGCCGCGGTGGCCATGGCGCCGACGGCACCCACGAGCCCGACGACCTCGTCGCGCTCGGCCAGCCCGGCGGCGTACGTCTCGTGGGCCAGGTCGAGCGCCCGGGAGACCCGCTCGAGCTTGTCGCGGTATGCCGTGAGCTCGGCTGCCGCCTGCGGCACCGGTCCCAGCGCGCGGACGTTGGGGATCGCGAGATGCGGTGCCGGCGTGATCGCCTCGAGGCAGGCGCGTTCGAGGGCGCGGATGGCGGCGGCGCGCGCGTCGAGCTCCTCGACCTGCTGCTGGGTGCGCACCCGGCTGCGGGCGGCGGAGGCGCGCTCGGCCGCCGCGACGATGAGGTCGCGCTCGATCACGGCCACGTCGATCTCGAGGGGGCCGATGATGCCGCCGACGTCGGCGCCACGACGGGCGCGCTCCACGAGGTCGTCCATCCGGCGGTCGAGCCGCGCGAGCTTCTCGGTGGCATCGTCACGCTGCGTGCCGGCCGGGACCAGCGGGATCTGGTCGCGGGTGCGCTCGATCCCGGCCCGCACCATGGTGATCCGCTGCGTCGCCTCGGCCGCCCCGGGGGCGAGGGAGGCTCGCGCCTGGAGGGTGCGGGTCAGCGAGTCGAGCAGCCGACACGCCTCCGGAAGGCTCACCGCGAGCGAGCCACTCGACGGCAGCGCGAGGTGCTCGGTCGTGTTGGAGTCGAGCCGTCCGTGGATGAGGGTCGAGAGCCGCTCGGCCTCGACGGGACCGACGCGGCCTCCGTCGAAGGTCGTCTCGAGCAGGGTGAGTCGGTCGCTGACGGCCTTCCAGAAGGTCAGCGCCACGGTGAGGTCGGTGGTGATCGCGACCTGCTCGGCCTGAGACAGCTTGAGGACCGCGCGGTCGACCTCGCCGAGGTCGGCGCGGCGCTGGCCGACCCACTCGCGCAACGCGTTGAGGTAGGTCTGGGCCTCACCGGCCTGGACGGGCACGCCGAGACGCCCGGGCGCCGTCGGTGCGACGGTGCCCGGGTCGGGGTGGCTCTGCGGCACTGCGCTCATCGTCCGTAGACCGGGGTCGGGGGTGCGGGGGCGGGCCCGAGCGGCGCTGCGAGCCAGCGGTTGTAGATCGTCTTCCACTCACCGTCGGCCTCGAGGTCGGCGACGACGCGGTTGATGTAGCGGGCCAGGTAGACGTCGGCCTTGTTGAGGCCCAGGCCGTAGGGCTCGACGGTGATGGCCTTGGCACTCGTGATGACGGTGTTCGGGTCCTGGGCCGCGAGGCCGGCGAGCACCGTGTCGTCACCCGTGATGGCGTCGGCCTTGCCCTGCTGGAGCAGCACGAGGCAGCCGGTGTGCGTGCCGGCCGTCACGACGACCGGTCCCGGCACCTGCTGGAGCTTGGTCAACGAGGTGGTGCCGTTCGGGGCACACACCCGCTTGCCCTTGAGGTCGGCGAGACTGAGGTCCTTGGCGCCGGGCAGGGCCTTGCTGACGAGGACCTTCTGGCCGGAGCGGTAGTACTCGGCCGAGAAGCCGATGTCGTTCCACCGCCCGCACGTCATCGACATGTTGCGGGCGACCATGTCGATCTCGCGATCCTGGAGCAGCGGGATGCGGTCACCGGCCGTGATGACGCGCAGCTGCACCTTGCTCGGGTCGCCGAAGATCGCCTTGGCGACGGCGCGTGCCATGTCGATGTCGAAGCCCTCGATGCCGCCGGTGAAGGCGTTGCGGGCCCCGAAGAGGTACGTGTCGGCCGAGACCCCGACGGTGATGAAGCCCTTGTCGAGGATCTTGCGCATCGTGCCGTCGCTGATGTCGGCGCGGGCCGGCAGGCTCGGCAGCGGGTCGTAGGACTGCGTCGCGTTGGTGCACGTCGGTGCGGCCACGGCAGGCGCGCTGCTCGACGGTTTCGGTGCCGGGGTCGTCGGCAGCTGGGTCTCCGCGTACGTGACACCGGAGCAGCCGGCGAGGGCGCCCAGTCCGGCCACGGCGACGAGGGTGGAGAGGCGGCGCCGCAGCGTCGAGCTGATGGTGCTCATCGGTACTCCTCAATCCGCTGGCCGACTCCGCGGACGATGAGCCACGACGCGACGAGCGCCACGAGGGCGACGACGACGGCGACGAGCGGTGCGCTGCCGCCGAGCCCCTCGAGCGTCGTGACCGTGGCCTTGCCGGCGCTGTCTCGCGCCTGCGTCACGGCGACGTCGAAGGTGTCGAAGGTGTTGGCGGCCCCGCCGTCGGCCGTGCTCGTCGAGAGCTTGACCGCATCGTCCCAGTGGCCGCCGTTGTCGAGCGTCCGCACCTTGACGTGGGCGTCGACGTAGGCCTGCCACGACCGCGTCAGCTCGCCGGACTGGTCGGTCTTCGCGAGGCCGGCGTCGACGGCGGTGCGGTTGGTCTTCCACGCGGCCTCGTTGGCCGCGCCGGACCCGCGCTTGATGAGGGTCAGGCTCTCGTTGGCGCGGGCGTCGTTGGCTGCCGTCGTGACGTTCGCGAGGGCGACGGCCTGCTCGTAGTCGCCGCGGGACACGTCACGGGTCGCCGTGCTGATGCCCGTGATGACGGTGGCGGTGACGAAGAGGGCCACGAGCAGCAGCGCGATCGCGCCGGTCAGCGACGGGTTGAGGTAGCGGTGCGTGCGCCTGGCGAGCCACACGGCGAGGCCCACGAGACCGATGAGCGAGACGACCCCGACGAGGAGCTGGACGCTCGAGTTGCTGCGCTCGAACTCCATCGTCGCCCGCTCCTCGTTGGCCGCGACCACCTGCGTGATGATGGGGATCGCGTCGGCCCGGAGCCCGGTGCTCGCCTGGGTGAGGTACTGCGCGCCGACGGGCAGACCGAGTCGGTTGTTGGATCGGGCCTGCTCGACGAGGGCGGCATAGGTCTGCACGCGCTGGGACAGCACCCCGAGCGCGTTGCCGTCGGCGGGCTGGGCAGCGGCCGCCTCGGCGATGCCGGCGGCGACGCGCCCCATGGCGCCTTCGTACTTGGCCCGTGACTCGGGCGACTCGAGACCGCCGACGAGGAAGGCGTTGGTGGCGACGGCGTCCGCGCGCAGCAGGTCGACGTGGATCGACTGGGCGTGGACCACCTGGGCGCTGTTGTTGGCAGCACGTTCGACCGCGGACTGCGACGCGAGCAGCGCGTTGACGCTGATCGCGCCGAGCAGGAGCGCAGCGAGGACGCCGAGGAGGCCGAAGAGGCGCATCCGGCCGGGGGTGCCGTGGAGCAGCCGGCTCGCGAGGCCCCGGGCGCCGGGGAGGCCGCCGGAGAGGCTGCCGGCGATGGTGCGCGGATGCTGGCCCGCGGGCGCGCCGGACGACGCACCCGCCGGGATGGCGACGGGGATGTTCGTCGTCGGTGCGCTCATGCGGTGTCCTCGTGCTCGGTCGCGCTCGTGTCGTCCTGCTCGTCGTACTCGTTCGAGACTGCCTCATCGGTGCCCGCCGGACCATCAGGGTCTGCCCTGAGCGCCGCCGGATCCTCGGGAGTCGCCTCCGGTGCAACCGGTGAAAAGGGCTCCCCCTGTGGCTCGGCTGGCGCGCCGGCGGGTTCGTCGTCGGGTTCGTCGGGCTGGTCGGTGACGTCGTCTGCGGTGAGTAGACGCAGCTCGTCGCGCGTCGGCTCCGTCGCGTCCTTGAGCCGCCACGCGTGACGGCCGACGGCCTGCTCGAAGAGGTTGCGCGAGAAGCGGCCGTTGCCGAAGGCCGAGGTGCGCGGCGTGGCCTGCAGGATGTGGCGCACGCGGGTCTGGGCCTCGGAGGTCAGCTCGTAGTCGGAGCCCGTGGCGATCGAGTCGAGGATGTCGAGGAGCTCGTCGTCGGAGTAGTCGTCGAACTCGATCGTCGTCGTGAACCGGCTGGCCAGACCGGGGTTCTGGGCGATGAAGCGGACCATCGGGTCGGGGTAGCCGGCGACGATGACGACGAGGTCCTCGCGGTGGTCCTCCATCTCCTTGACGAGGGTGTTGACCGCCTCTTCGGCGTACTGGTCGCCGGTCAGGGCGTAGGCCTCGTCGATGAAGAGCACGCCTCCGGTGGCCTTGGCGCAGACCTCTGCGGTCTTCAACGCGGTCTGCCCGACGTAGCCGGCGACGAGCTCGCTGCGGTCGACCTCGACGAGCTGCCCGGTGGGGAGCAGGCCGAGCGCCTTGTAGATGCCACCGACGAGCCGTGCCACGGTCGTCTTCCCGGTGCCGGGGTTGCCGACGAAGATGAGGTGCCGGCTCATCTTCGGGGCCTTGAGGCCGGCGTGGGTGCGCATCTTCTCGACACTGAGCAGGGCGACCTGCCGGTGGATCTCCTTCTTGACCCGGGCCAGCCCGATCATCGCGTCGAGCTCGGCGAGGAGCTCCTCGACCGACTTCTCGGGCTCGGCGGGCTTCTCGGGTCCGGCCGGCGGATCGGCGGGGGCGGCTGTGGCCGTCGCGCCGGGAGCGGGGATGCCGTCTGGGTCGCCTTGCGCCCCAAGGCTGCCGGGGCGCGTCAGCTCGAGGAGGCGGGGGTCGATCGGACCGGGGACGTTCGGACGCATCGTGTCGGGGGAGCCGAAACCCATCTCGGGCACGCCGCCGAGAGGGCCACCGGGCAAGCCGGGCAGCCCGTGCGAGGGGAGGCGCGCCGCGGCGAGGTAGGCGCCGGAGGCGGCGGACGCGTTGGCGATGACCCAGATCGGCGCCGTGCCGAGCATGACGGCGGACGAGGCCACCTCGGTCAGCGCCTCGGCGTACTCGGCGGCGAGGGAGTGCCGGGAGGCGACGAGGGCGTCGAGCAGGTCGGTCGGGGCGCCGCGCCAGCGACGCCCGGACGAGGCGGCGTCGAAGAACGCCTCGTTGATGCGGGCGACGTCGGTGAGGCCGGGGTGCGCGACCTCGGCCCAGGCGGGGGCCGCCCCGGGCACGGCCTCGGCCAGCGCGGCCGCGACGCGCAGCCCCTCGTCGCGGGCGGCGGCGGGGTCGAGTCCTGCCTCCGCGGCGACGTCGCTCAGCTGCTCGAGGCTCTCGGCGAGGCGTGACTCGTCAGTGGTCATGATCCGCACTCAGCTCGGCACTGGGGTCGGCGTTCACGGTCGGCGTTCATGCATCACTCCGGCGGGGCCAGCGGGTGGGGGGACGATGACGTGCTGACGGCACCGGACGGGTCCGCGGTTCCCGACGAGCCCGTGCCGGGTGGTGGGGCGACCCGCACCGGGTCCGGACCGAGACCCAGCACGCCACCGTCCGACGCCTGGCCGAACTTCTGCTCGAGGAACGCCCCGTGCACGATGATCGCCTCGGCGTCGGCACGGCACACGGCGTCGTAGACCTTGTCCATCGTCGTACCGAGCAGGTCGAGCTGGTCGACGAGGAGCATGACCGAGCTCTTGCCCGCCGCGATGGGGCGCGTGTCGGCCCAGTCGCGTGGGAGGCGCAGGTAGTTGCCGATGGCGACCGGCAGGTAGTCGGTGGCGGTGGCCATGACGCTGAAGCCCTGGCTGCTGCCGAGGCCGAGGTTGGACAGGCGGGGCAGCGTCTGGCGCACGATCCGGGTGACCCGCAGCAGGCGCGAGAGCACGACGCCGGGCACCTTGCCCTCACGGGCCTGGGCCTCGATGGCGTCGAGCGCCCCGAGGAGCTGCTCGGTGGTCGGCGGCCCCGAGCGCACGGGCTCGGGTGCCTCGGGCCTGTCCAACCCGAACCACGACCGGATTCCCACTGCGTTGTCCCCTCTGGTGTGTCCCGCGCGCCGACCGTCGGCCGACCACGCACATCCTGCTCCACGGGTCGCGCCACGGCGATCCCGCCTCACCTCACCCGCGTCGCGGGCCCGTCACCTCCCGCTCGGGCCTCCAGGCGCAGCCACCCTCACCGGCCGGAGCCGAGGTCGAGCAGCCCGGGAGCGGCGTTCTCGGCGCGGCGGGCGTCCTGCTTGGACACGCGGTCGAGGTAGGTGCGCGACTTGGCGACCTCGGTCTCGAGGGTGCCGATCGTCGCGGCCATGTTGTCGAGCGCCCGCACCTTGAACTGGTCGATGGTGTCCATCGTCTCGTAGATGTTGGCGAAGGCCTTCTGCAGCGACTCGATCGACAGCGTCGCGCTCGCCGACTGCTCCTGGATGCGGGCGGAGTTCTGCTTGAGCGCCTCCGACGTGCGCTCGATGATGCCCGAGGTCGTCGTGTTGAGGGCCGTGATCTGGTCGAGGACGAGCTGCTGGTTGTTGAGCGCCTGGGCCACGATGACGGCGGTGCGCAGGGCCGAGACGGTCGTCGTGGTCGCGCGGTCGACGCCCTTGATGAGCTCGATGTTGTTCTTGATGATGATGTCGATCGCGAGGTAGTTCTGGATCGAGACCGCGAGCTGGGTCAGCAGGTCCTGGTGCTTCTGGCGCACGTAGAAGAGGACGTCCTCGCGCAGCGCCTTGGCCCGCTCGGGGTCGGTCGCCTCGAGGGTCGCGACCTGGGCGGCGAGCTTGGCATCGAGCCGCTCGGCGACGTAGACGTACTGGTTGAGCCGGCCCATCGACTCCCAGAGGTTCTTCTTCTCGAGGTTGAGGGCGACGTTGTCCTTGACGAGCTCGTCCTGCCCCGACTGGAGCGAGTGGAGGATGCCGTTGAGGTGGCTCTGGGCCGACTGGTACTTGCGGAAGTAGTCGGTGACCTTGTCGCCGAAGGGGATCATGCCGAGGAACTTCTTCGCGCCCGCGGCCTGGCCCGGGTCGAGGTCCTCGACGGTGCGGCGCAGGTCGAGCAGGGTCTTGCCGACCTTCGAGTTGCCGGACAGGCCGCCCTCGTTGAGGGCCTTGACCGGCATCTGGAGCATCCGGTTGGACGACTCGGCGGCGAACCGCACCTCGTCGTTGCCCATCATCCGCACGTCGGCGGCCTTGGTCTCCCACTCGGGCGAGCGGGCCGCGGCCTTGGTCAGGGAGTCGAGGTAGGTGTCGACCTTGGCGTCGAGGCCGGGTAGGGCCGCCTCGGGGACGGCCGGGGCCATCTTCGGCGCGGCGGTCTCGGCGACGGCGGCCGTCGGCGCGGGAGCCGTGAGGATGAACGCGTCGCCGGGCGGCGGCTCGAGGGGAGCGACCTGGGCGGGCGCGGCTGCCTGGGCGGCGGGCTGGTCAGTCATGTGGAGCGGGTCCTTCCCTCGCGTGCCGGCCACGTCGGCGACGCGACCGAAGTCCCTCGCCCGTCGGCACCGCGGACGGCGCACGAATCACGCCTGCGGCGCGCTCGTCGGGCGTACGGCCACTCTACGTGCCGTGCGCCTGCGACGGGTGGGCGAACGCGTGGGTTCCGTCGCTCGGACGACCCCTCCGGAGAGGGGAGCGGCCGCGGCTCGGAGTCAGGGGAGGTTACGAGCCGCGGCCGCGTGCGTGGGGCACCCACATCCGGAGAACGGATGGGGTTACCCGCCGGTTCCCACCTCCGGAGACCGGGGGCGTCCGACGTCTCAGTCGAACTGCCAGGAGCGCTTGCTCAGCCCGAACCAGAAGCCGTCGATGACGCTCTTGTTGTCGAGGCCGCCGGACTCGTAGGCGGCGCCGAGGGTGACGAAGAGCGGGGCGAAGTGCTCGGTGCGGGGGTGGGCCTCGCGGGCGGCCGGGGCCTTGTCGAGGAAGTCGAGCAGGCTGTCGACGTCCTGGGCCTTCATGGCCTCCTGGGCCCAGTGGTCGAACTCGGCGCTGGCGCGCGGGGGCAGGCCGTCGGCTCCGGCGTGCGGGTTGAACCAGCGCAGGTTGTGGGTCGTGAAGCCGGAGCCGACGATCATCGTGCCCTGCTCGCGCAGGGGGGCGAGGCGCCGGCCGATCTCGAAGAGGCCGCGCGGGTCGAGCGTCGGCATCGACATCTGGAGCACCGGCACGTCGGCGTCAGGGAACATCTCCTTGAGCGGGACGTATGCGCCGTGGTCGAGGCCGCGCGCCTCGTCGCGGTGCACCTCGTGGCCCGGCCACGTGAGCAGCCGCGTCACGTCGTCCGCGAGCCCGGGGGCGGCAGGGGCGTCGTAGGTCACGTCGTAGTACTTCTGCGGGAAGCCCCAGAAGTCGTAGGTCAGCGGTGCGCCGGTCGTCGAGCCGAGCGTCGTCGGTGCGTCCTCCCAGTGGGCGGAGACCATGAGGACGTTCGTGGGCTTCGGCAGGTCCGCTGACCATCCGGCCAGCTCGGCCGTCCAGCGCTCGTCGTCGGCGAGCGGCGGGGCGCCGTGGCTGAGGTACAGGACGGGGGCGGACATGGCAGTTCCTTCCGAAGTTGTTGAAGTCTAAACTATCATGGGGAACGAGTATTGGATCGCCATCATTCCCGAGGGCGTATGCCGGGTGGCCCCTTTTCGCCGCACCCGCGGCAGGTGCCCGCACCACCCACCCGAGCGAGCCCGAGGACCCGGGCTGCGGCGGACGGCATACGCCCCCTCCGGTGGATGTCGTGAGACCGCACTCGGCGCGGGCTGTTACGGTCGGTCCGCGTCCACGTCGGGGCAGCGACGAATCCGCTGCACGTGAGATGCGGGAAGTTGAAGGTGCACCATGGCCGCAGGCAAGGGCCGCAAGCTCGTCATCGTCGAGTCGCCCGCCAAGGCGAAGACCATCGCCGGATACCTCGGAGGCGACTTCGAGGTCGAGGCGTCCGTCGGTCACATCCGTGACCTGCCGAACCCCTCCGAGCTGCCGGCCGACATGAAGAAGGGCCCGTTCGGCAAGTTCGCCGTCGACGTCGACAACGGCTTCGAGCCGTAC
The DNA here is from genome assembly GCF_052113925.1 of Terrabacter sp. RAF57. Taxonomy (NCBI): domain Bacteria; kingdom Bacillati; phylum Actinomycetota; class Actinomycetes; order Micrococcales; family Intrasporangiaceae; genus Terrabacter; species Terrabacter sp. RAF57. The sequence continues at coordinate 54,269 of NZ_JBFRDT010000009.1, forward strand.
TACGTCGTCGACCCCGACAAGAAGAAGAAGGTCGCCGAGCTCAAGCGCCTCCTCAAGGACGCCAGCGAGCTCTACCTCGCCACCGATGAGGACCGCGAGGGCGAGGCCATCGCGTGGCACCTGCTCGAGGCGCTCAAGCCGCGGGTCCCCGTCAAGCGCATGGTGTTCCACGAGATCACCCGCGAGGCGATCCAGCGGGCCGTCAACGACACCCGCGAGATCGACACCGCGATGGTCGACGCCCAGGAGACCCGCCGCATCCTCGACCGCCTCTACGGCTACGAGGTCAGCCCGGTCCTGTGGCGCAAGGTCCGCCAGGGCCTCTCGGCCGGCCGCGTCCAGTCCGTCGCGACCCGCATGGTCGTCGAGCGCGAGCGTGAGCGCATGGCGTTCGTCCGCTCCTCCTACTGGGACGTCGAGGGCGACTTCACCCCCGACAGTGTGAGCCAGCAGTTCACGGCCCGGCTCTCGTCGGTCGACGGCGTCCGCGTCGCCACCGGTCGCGACTTCGCCGACGACGGCCGCCTGACCGGCAAGGGCGTCGTCCACCTCGACGAGGCCCTCGCGACCCGGATCGCCGAGGCCTGCCTGCCCCTCTCCGGCGCAGAGCGCCGGCTCCAAGCGCGCGTCACCGACGTCCAGGAGAAGCCCTACACCCGCCGCCCGTCGGCCCCGTTCACGACCTCGACCCTCCAGCAGGAGGCGTCCCGCAAGCTGCGGATGTCGTCCAAGAACGCGATGCGCGTGGCCCAGCGGCTCTACGAGAACGGCTACATCACCTACATGCGTACCGACAGCACGACGCTGTCGGACGCCGCGATGACCGCCGCGCGCAGCCAGGCCCGCGACATGTACGGCGCCGAGTACGTCCCGGACAGCCCGCGTCGCTACGAGAAGAAGGTCAAGAACGCGCAGGAGGCCCACGAGGCCATCCGCCCCGCCGGCGACCGCTTCCGCAGCCCGGCCCAGGTCGCCGGGTCGCTGCGCGGCGAGGAGTTCGCCCTCTACGAGCTGATCTGGAAGCGCACCGTCGCGTCGCAGATGGCCGACGCCCGTGGCTCGACCGCCACCGTCAAGCTCGCCGTCGACACGGCGCTCGAGGGCGCCCAGTCGGTCGAGTTCAGCGCGAGCGGCACCGTCATCACCTTCAAGGGCTTCCTCGCCGCCTACGAGGAGGGCCGTGACGACGAGTCCGCCGCCCGCGCCGACGCCGCCGCCGAGGAGCGCCGCCTGCCCAAGCTGAGCGCCGGCGTCCCGCTCGAGGTCGTGCGCGCCGAGGCCGACGGCCACGAGACGAGCCCGCCCGCCCGCTTCACCGAGGCCACCCTCGTCAAGGCGATGGAGGAGCGCGGCATCGGCCGCCCGTCGACGTACGCCTCGACGATCGGCACCATCCAGGACCGCGGCTACGTCTTCACCAAGGGCCAGGCCCTCGTGCCGACGTGGCTCGCCTTCGCCGTGACCCGGCTGCTCGAGGAGCACTTCGGCAACCTCGTCGACTACGAGTTCACCGCCTCGATGGAGGAGGACCTCGACCGCATCGCCAACGGCGACGAGGGTCGCGTCGCGTGGCTCAAGCGCTTCTACTTCGGCGAGGAGGCCACCTCGGCCGCCGGTCTGCGCAACCTCGTCGAGGACCTCGGCGAGATCGACGCCAAGGAGATCAGCACGATCCCGATCGGCGACGGCATGGTGGTCCGCGTCGGCCGTTACGGCCCCTACGTCGAGGAGCTCGTGCCCGCGGGCGTCGACCTCGCGACGGGTGAGCTCGCCGACGGCGCCGAGGTGCCGTCGACGCCGCGCCGCGCGACGATCACCGACGACATCGCGCCCGACGAGATGACGCCCGAGAAGGCGCGCGAGCTGCTCGAGGTCGCCGCCGACGACGGCAAGGTGCTCGGCACGGACCCCGAGACCGGCCGCGAGATCATCGCACGCGCCGGGCGCTACGGGCCCTACGTCACCGAGGTCATCGAGGACGACGCCGCCGCCGCGGCCGGGGCTGACAAGCCCAAGGCCAAGAAGACCGCCAAGGTCAAGCCGCGCACGGCCTCGCTCTTCAAGGACATGGAGCTCGCGACGCTCGACCTCGAGTCGGCGCTCAAGCTGCTCTCGCTGCCGCGCGTCGTCGGTGCCGACGCCGAGGGTGTCGAGATCACCGCGCAGAACGGTCGGTACGGCCCGTACCTCAAGAAGGGCACCGACTCGCGGTCGCTGACGACCGAGCAGCAGCTCTTCGACATCACGCTCGACGAGGCGCTCGCGATCTACGCCCAGCCCAAGCAGCGCGGTCGTGCCGCGGCCGCCCCGCCCCTCAAGGAGCTCGGCGCCGACCCCGTCAGCGGCAAGCCCGTCGTCGTCAAGGACGGCCGCTTCGGTCCGTACGTCACCGACGGCGAGACCAACGCGACGTTGCGCAAGGACGACGACCCCGAGGCGATCACGCCGGAGCGGGGCTTCGAGCTGCTCGCCGAGAAGCGCGCCAAGGGCCCGACGACCCGCAAGCGCGCCGTGAAGAAGACGGCGAAGAAGACCGCGAAGAAGGCGACGACGCGCACGACGAAGAAGGCCACCGCCAAGAAGGCCTGACCCACCCCGTCGAGTGAGCGCTCCGTCCCACTCGAGTGAGCGCTCCGTCCCACCTTCGTGGGGTGGGGCGCTCGCTCGTCTGTGACCGCGTGCTCACTCGAGTGTGGTTGGGCGCTCACTCGAGTGGCTCATTGGGTATGCCGTGTCGTGGCCCTGCCGGGGACGGTGCCGTCGCGCTAGCGTCGGGTCGTGATCGAGACCCGACGTCTGGAACCCGCCGACCGGGACCGGTGGGAGACGCTCTTCCGCGCGTACATCCGCTTCTACGAGCGCGAGCTCAACCAGGCGGCATACGACAGGGCGTGGCGCGAGATCGCGTCTGACGCAAGGCTGCACGGGCTCGGGGCATGGCTAGACGGCGAGCTCGTCGGGATCACCCACTTCCTCGTGCACCCCAGCTCGAGCGAACCCGACCTCTGCTACCTCGAGGACCTCTTCACCGACCCGGCGGTGCGGGCCCGGGGCGTGGCGAGCACCCTCATCGCAGCCGTGCGCGACTGGGCGCGCGCGCAGGGCTGCGGCAGCGTCTACTGGCAGACCCACGAGTCCAACGCCGTCGCTCGCCGGCTCTACGACGAGCTCGCGACGTTCGAGGGCTACGTCGTCTACACGCTGCCGGTCGCGCCCGGTGGCGCTGGTGACGGGAACGTCGGCCCGCGGTGAGAGGCTGAGTCCATGTCAACCGTTGTCTTCGTCCACGCCCACCCCGACGACGAGGCCTCGCAGTCCGCGGGCTCGATGGCGCGCGCCGTCAGCGAGGGCCACCGCGTCGTGCTCGTCGTCGCGACGAACGGCGACCACGGCGACGCGCCCGACGACCTGGCCGAGGGCGAGACCGTCGTCGAGCGGCGCCGGGCCGAGGCCGCCGCCTCCAACGCCGTCATCGGCACCCACCGCGTCGCGTTCCTCGGCTACGCCGACTCCGGCATGACCGGGTGGGCCCAGAACGACCACGAGGAGAGCTTCGCCCGGGCCGACACGGAGGAGGCGGCGCAGCGCCTCGCGGCCGTCCTGCGCGAGGAGGCGGCCGACGTTCTCGTCGGCTACGACTGGCACGGCGGCTACGGCCACCCCGACCACGTCAAGGTGCACGCCGTGACGAAGCGTGCCGCCGAGCTCGCCGGCACGCCTCGCTACCTCGAGGGCTCGATGAACCGCGATGCGATGATCCGCTCGCACCAGGCCGCGATGGCCGCGGGCCTCGACGTGGGGGAGTGGGACCCCAGCCAGCCGATGGACGACGGCAACCCCCTCGGCAGCCTCGAGAGCGAGCTGCACTGGGCGTGCGACGTCAGCGAGTTCCTCGAGGTCAAGCGCTCGGCGCTCAAGGCGCACGCAAGCCAGTCCGACGCGCAGGGGATGCTCCAGATGCCGGTCGAGATGTTCGCGGTGGCCTTCGCCCACGAGCACTACATCGAGCCCGGCCGTCCCGACGGGATGGTCGCGGGTTGGTTCCTCGACGGCTGAACCGTCCGGTAACCTACTCGCGGTAACCATGCCGTTTCCTCCGGAGGGACCCTCATGCCCGAGATCGACTTCACGACCGCCACTGCCGAGCAGCTCGCTGCCGTCGAGCCCGGCGACTTCATCCGCATCGTCAAGGAGATGTCCGACAAGGACGTCAAGGAGGTCATGGAGAGCGCCAACCGCGGCCCGATCGTCGACGCGATCTTCCGTCGGATGCCCGAGCTCTTCCGCCCCGACCGCGCCGGATCGACGACCGCGACGACGCACTGGAGCATCACCGGCCGTCCCGACGGCGGCGCCGACGAGTGGACCGTGCGCTTCGCCGACGGCACGTGCACGTCGGTGCCCGGCCACGACGGCGACTCGACGCTGTCGCTCGCCATGTCGCCCGTCGACTTCACCAAGGTCATCACCAAGAGCGGCAACCCGGTCATGATGTTCATGACCGGCAAGATCAAGGCCAAGGGCGACCTCGGTCTCGCAGCCAACATCGCGAACTTCTTCGACATCCCCAAGGCCTGAGGCACGTCGTGGTGGAGTTCTCGCTCGCCCTGAACGACGACCAGACCGAGCTGCGCGACTGGGTGCACGGCTTCGCCGCCGACGTCGTGCGCCCGGCCGCCTCCGAGTGGGACGCGAGGGAGGAGACGCCCTGGCCGGTCATCCAGGAGGCGGCCAAGAACGGCCTCTACGGCTTCGAGTTCCTGGCGCAGTGCTGGTCCGACCCGACCGGTATCTCGATCAACCTCGCCAACGAGGAGCTCTTCTGGGGTGACGCGGGCATCGGGATGTCGATCTTCGGCACGACCCTCGCGGTGGCCGCGATCTACGGCTCGGGCACCCCCGAACAGATGGTCGAGTGGCTGCCGCAGTGCTACGGCGACGCCGACGACCCGAAGCTCGGGGCCTTCGCGACGACCGAGCCGCAGGCCGGCTCCGACGTCGGCGCCATGCGCACGCGGGCCCGCTACGACGAGGCCGCCGACGAGTGGATCCTCAATGGCCAGAAGGCCTACATCACCAACGGCGGCATCGCCAACGTCCACGTCGTGACGGCCGTCGTCGACCCCGACCTCGGCTCGCGAGGGCAGGCCGCCTTCGTCGTCCCGCCCGGCACGAAGGGGCTCGAGGGCGCCAAGAAGCTGCGCAAGCTCGGCCTGCGCGCCTCGCACACCGCCGACGTCTTCCTCGACGACGTGCGCGTGCCGGGCTCGTGCCTGCTCGGCGGCAAGGACAAGCTCGACGAGCGCCTCGCCCGGGCCCGCGAGGGAGGGTCGTCGAGCGGACAGGCGGCCATGCGGACGTTCGAGATCTCGCGCCCCACGGTGGGTGCGCAGGCGCTCGGGATCGCCAGGGCGGCATACGAGTACGCCCTCGACTACGCCAAGGACCGCGTCGCCTTCGGTCGGCCGATCATCGAGAACCAGGCGATCGCGTTCGCGCTCGCCGACATGCGGACCGAGATCGACGCGGCCCGGCTGCTCGTCTGGAGGGCGTCGTGGATGGGGCGCACGAACCAGCCGTTCACCGCGGCCGAGGGCTCGATGAGCAAGCTCAAGGCGGGTGAGGTCGCGGTCGCCGTGACCGACAAGGCGGTGCAGATCCTCGGTGGGGCCGGCTACGTCACCGACCACCCCGTCGAGCGGTGGTCGCGCGACGCGAAGATCTACACGATCTTCGAGGGCACGTCCGAGATCCAGCGACTCGTCATCGCGAGGGCCATCAGCGGCGTCCGCATCCGCTGACCCGCCCAACCCTGAACCGTCGAGAGGCCACGGTCTGCGCCTCTCGACGGTTCAGGTGGGTGTGCTGGGCTTCCGAGTCGGCTAGACGACGAGGTCGAGGAGCAGGACGAGGACGAGACCGGTCACAGACAGGATCGTCTCCATGACGGACCACGACTTGATGGTCTGGCCGACCTTGAGCCCGAAGTACTCCTTGACGAGCCAGAAGCCGGCGTCGTTGACGTGCGAGAAGAAGACCGAGCCGGCGCCGATGGCGAGCACCATGAGCGATACCTGGGCCGTGGGCATCCCGGCCGCGAGCGGGGCGAGGATGCCGGAGGCCGTGACGGTCGCGACGGTGGCCGAGCCGGTCGCGAGGCGGATCAGGACCGCGACGAGCCAGGCCAGCAGCAGCACCGACAGGCCGCTCTGCGCGATCCAGTCGGCGACGAGCTGGCCGATGCCGGTGTCGACGAGGGTCTGCTTGAAGCCGCCGCCGGCGGAGACGATGAGCAGGATGCCGGCGATCGGGCCGAGGGAGGCCTCGAGGGACGACCCGACCTCCTTGAGACCCATGCCGGCGCCGCGGCCGAGCGTGAACATCGCGAGGATGACGGCGATGAGCAGTGCGATGAGCGGCGTGCCGAGGAAGTCGAGGACGGTGCGGACGGCCGTGCCGTCGGCGGTGAGGATGTCGGAGAGGGCCTTTCCCATCATGAGGGCGACGGGGGTCAGGACGGTCAGCAGCGTGACGGGGAAGGACGGACGCGGTCCGCTCTCGGACGCACGCGACTCGAAGAGCTCGGGCGCGGGGACGTCGACCCAGCGGGCGGCCACGCGGGCGAACCACGGGCCCGCGACGGCGATCGTCGGGATCGCGACGAGGATGCCGAGGCCGAGGGTGACTCCGAGGTCGGCCTTGAGGGCGTCGATCGCCACGAGCGGGCCCGGGTGGGGAGGCACGAGGCCGTGCATGGCCGACAGGCCGGCGAGTGCCGGGATGCCGACGCGGACCAGGGACAGTCCCGAGCGGCGCGCGACGAGGAAGATGACGGGCATCAGCAGGACGAGGCCGATCTCGAAGAACATCGGCAGGCCGATGAGGGCGCCGACGCCCGCCATCGCCCACGGCAGGGTGCGCGGACCGCTGCGGCCGATGATCGTGTCGACGATCTCGTCGGCACCGCCGGAGTCGGCGAGCAGCTTGCCGAACATCGCGCCGAGGGCGATGAGGATGCCGACGCCCGCGGCGGTCGATCCGAAGCCCTTGGTGAAGCTGTCGAGCACGTCGGCCATCGGGACGCCCGCGACGGCGCCGACGGTGAGCGAGCCCAGCGTCAGGGACAGGAACGGGTGCAGCTTGAACCGCACGATGAGCACCACGAGGACGGCGATGCCGAGCAGGGCCGCGGGGACCAGCCGGCCGGCCGGGATGGCGGGGAGGTCGTCGGCGGCGAGCGCCGACATGGGCAGGATCGAGAGCAGGTCGGAGGTCATGAGCGGGTCGCTTCCGGGTCGCGAGGATCGATGAGGGTGAGGGACTGGCCGACGAGGTCGTCGACCGGCTGGTCGACGTCGAGGACGGCTCCGCGCTCGCCCGGCTCGAGGGGCTCGAGGGTCGTGAACTGCGACTCGACGAGGGCCGTGGGCATGAAGTGTCCGGGCCGGCCGGCGACGCGGGCGGCGATGACGTCGGGGTTGCCGTGCAGGTGCACGAAGAAGACGTGGGGCGCCGCGGCCGCGAGGACGTCCCGGTAGGCGCGCTTGAGAGCCGAGCAGCTCGCCACACCACCGCTCTCCGCGTGCTCACCGAGCCACGCGGCGATGGTCGCGAGCCACGGGCCGCGGTCGTCGTCGGTCAGCGGGATGCCGGCCGACATCTTGTCGATGTTGGCCTGGGGGTGGAAGTCGTCGGCGTCTGCGAAGGGGACGCGTAGGCGCTGCGCGAGGGCCGCGCCGACGGTGGTCTTGCCCGAGCCGGACACCCCCATGACGACGACCAGGGGAGGTGGGTGGTGCTGCATGTCTCCGTGACTCCTTCGTCCGGCTCGAACGACGTCTTCGTCGAGTCGCTCGCACTAGGGTGCAGCAACAAGAGCGTCTTATCAAGCCATGAAGGCTAATAAAACCGTTTTAATGCTGGGTGAGCCGGATGACGACCGCCGTGTGTCAGGCTGGGTCCGTGCCCACGGACCGTCGCCCCGCCCTGCATGCGAGCGTGCTCGACGACCTCGGCCGACAGGTCGCGACCGGCGAGCTCGCCCCGGGCACCGTGCTGCGCATCGACCAGCTCGACGAGCGCTACGGGGTGTCCCGGTCCGTCGTGCGCGAGGCCGTCCGGGTCCTCGACTCGATGGGACTCGTCGAGGCCCGCAAGCGCGTCGGCGTGCGCGTGCTGCCCAGCACGTCGTGGAACGTGTTCGACCCGCGCGTCATCCGCTGGCGCCTCGACGGGCCGGGTCGTGAGCAGCAGCTGCTCAGTCTCGGTGACGTGCGCCGAGGCGTCGAGCCCGTCGCGGCCGAGCTCGCCGCGGCTCGCGCGACCCCCGACCAGTGCGGGGCGCTCATGGGCGCCGTCATGCAGATGGCGGTGCACGCGAAGTCGGGCGACCTCGAGGCCTACCTCGTGGCCGACCAGCTCTTCCACTCGACCCTGCTCGCCGCCTCCGGCAACGAGATGCTCGCAGCGCTGTCCGACGTCGTCGGCGAGGTGCTCGCGGGCCGCACCCACCACGACCTCATGCCGGCCACGCCCAACCCCCTCGCGGTCCGCCTGCACGGTGACGTCGCCGAGGCGGTCCAGTCCGGCGACGGTGCTGCCGCCGCGGCTGCCATGCAGGCGATCATCACGGAGGCCAGTGACGCCCTGCGCGACGCGGACGGCTAACTGCCACAAGCGTTCTCATCAGCAGTCGACGTGGTGGAGCATGTCGTTCCGCCCGCCCCGTGCTCATGGATCGTCCGGCGTCCGACGTGCGTGACGGCATACGCGACGTGCCCACGCGACTCCGTGAGTCGGGTGGGCACGTGCTGCGCGGGGGACGCGGTCAGGCGAGCGCGTCGATGATCTCGTTGAAGGTCTTCGACGGACGCATGACCGAGGCGACCTTGGCCGCATCGGGACGGTAGTAGCCGCCGATGTCGACCGAGTGTCCCTGCGCGTCGACGAGCTCCTGGGAGATCGTGCCGATGTTGTCGGCGAGGGCCTGGGCCACGGGGCCGAACGTCTCGGCCAACGCGGCGTCGTCGGTCTGCCGGGCGAGCTCCTGGGCCCAGTAGAGGGCCAGCCACACGTGGCTGCCGCGGTTGTCGATCTGGCCGACCTTGCGCGCCGGTCCCTTGTTCTCGTCGAGGAGCGTGCCGGTGGCCCGGTCGAGGGTCTCACCGAGCACCCGCGCGCGGGGGTTGTCGGTGACGTCGGCGAGGTGCTCGAAGCTGACGGCCAGGGCGAGGAACTCGCCGAGGCTGTCCCAGCGGAGGTAGTTCTCCTGGACGAGCTGCTGCACGTGCTTCGGGGCCGAGCCGCCGGCGCCGGTCTCGAAGAGGCCACCGCCGTTGATGAGCGGGACGACCGACAGCATCTTGGCCGAGGTGCCGAGCTCGAGGATCGGGAAGAGGTCGGTGAGGTAGTCGCGCAGCACGTTGCCCGTGACCGAGATCGTGTCCTCGCCCTTGCGGATGCGCCCGAGCGAGTAGGCGATCGCGTCGGTCGGCTTCATGATCTCGATCGTCAGGCCGTCGGTGTCGTGCTCGGTGAGGTACTCGTTCACCTTGGTGATGAGGTTCGCGTCGTGGGCGCGGTCGGCGTCGAGCCAGAAGATCGCCGGCGTCCCTGTGGCGCGGGCTCGCGTGACGGCGAGCTTGACCCAGTCGCGGATCGGCACGTCCTTGGTCTGGCAGGCGCGCCAGATGTCGCCCGCCGAGACGGCGTGCTCGAGCAGCGCCGCGCCCGAGGAGTCGACGACGCGCACGGTGCCGTCGGCCGGGATCTCGAACGTCTTGTCGTGGCTGCCGTACTCCTCGGCCGCCTGCGCCATGAGCCCGACGTTGGAGACCGAGCCCATCGTCGACGGGTCGTAGGCGCCGTTGGCGCGGCAGTCGTCGAGGACGACCTGGTAGATGCCGGCGTACGAGCTGTCGGGCAGCACGGCCAGCGTGTCCTGCTCGCCGCCCTCTCGGTCCCACATGTGACCCGACGTGCGGATCATCGCCGGCATCGACGCGTCGACGATGACGTCGCTCGGCACGTGGAGGTTGGTGATGCCCTTGTTCGAGTCGACCATCGCGATGGCCGGGCCGTCCTCGAAGCCCTTGGCCACGGCGGCCTCGACCTCGGCGCGCTCGTCGGCGGGCAGGCCCTCGACGGCCTTGAGCACGGCGCCGAGCCCGTCGTTGGGGGACGCGCCCACGGAGGCCAGCGCGCCGGCATACGTCTCGAAGACGTCGGGGAAGAAGGCGCGCACGACGTGACCGAAGATGATCGGGTCGGAGACCTTCATCATCGTGGCCTTGAGGTGCACCGAGAAGAGAACGCCCTCGGCCTTGGCGCGGGCGACCTGCTCGGAGAGGAAGTCACGCAGCTTCGCGACGTCCATGAACGTCGCGTCGACGACCTCGCCGGCGAGGACGGGGATCGACTCCTTGAGGACGGTGGTGGACCCGTCGGCGCCGACGAGCTCGACGCGCAACGTGTCGTCGGCGGGCAGGACCACAGACGTCTCGTTGTGGCGGAAGTCGTCGGCACCCATCGTCGCGACGTTGGTCTTCGAGTGGGCGCTCCAGGCGCCCATCGAGTGCGGGTGCTTGCGCGCGTAGCTCTTCACCGACGCCGGGGCGCGGCGGTCCGAGTTGCCTTCGCGTAGAACGGGGTTGACGGCCGACCCCTTGAGCTTGTCGTACGCCGCCCGAGCTGCCTTCTCCTCGTCGGTGGACGGGTTGTCGGGGTAGTCGGGCAGGGCGTAGCCCGCGGCCTGGAGCTCGGCGACGGCGGCCTTGAGCTGTGGGATCGACGCCGAGACGTTGGGGAGCTTGATGATGTTGGCCTCGGGCGTCTTGGCGAGCGCCCCGAGCTCTGCCAGGGCGTCACCGATCCGCTGCTCCGGCTTCAGGGCGTCGGGGAACGCGGCGATGATGCGACCCGAGAGTGAGATGTCACGCGTCTCGACCTCGACGCCGGCCTGCTTGGCGAAGGCCGAGACGATGGGCAGCAGCGAGGCCGTGGCCAGGGCGGGCGCCTCGTCCGTGTGCGTGTAGATGATTGTCGAGTCCAACGCTGGTGCTCCGTTCGGGTTGCTGTTCGTGCCGGGATCCGGTCTTCGAGGATCCCCGAATAAATCTTGATGTCAAGATATCCGATGCGGGGCGACCGTGGGGCCGCCGTCCCATCCTGCCGGGGTGGCCTGCGCCACGCCAGAGACCCCCGGCCTAGGCTGGAGCGGGTGAGCACCGACCCGCGCAGCGACGCCGACGTCCCGGCCACCGACGGCGAGATCGACCCCGTGACCGCCCGCCACCTCCACCACCTGCTCGCGGCCGAGCAGCGTCGCGGGCGCCTGCCCTCGGTCGCCGCCGGCGTCGTGCGTGACGGCACGCTCGTGTGGTCCGACGCCATCGGCACGCTCGACGGGCGCCTCGGCGGGCAGCCGGCCGACACCGACACGCAGTACCGGATGGGCTCCATCACGAAGACCTTGGTGGCCGTGGCCGTCATGCGCCTGCGCGATGCCGGACGGCTCGACCTGCTCGACCGGTTCGAGGACCACGTGCCCGGCTCGCGGTTGGGCGGCGCCACGATCGCCCAGCTGCTCTCGCACGGGGCCGGGGTGCAGGCCGAGACGAACGGCCCGTGGTGGGAGCGCACGCCCGGTGGGGACTGGGAGTCGCTCGCAGGCCCTGTCGCGGGCTCGCCTGTGGGGCAGCGCTTCCGGGCCGGTCGGCGTTTCCACTACACGAACGTCGGCTTCGCCGCCCTCGGCGAGCTCTTGGCCCGAGCGCACGGGGTCGACTGGTTCGAGGTCGTCCGGCGTGACCTGCTCGACCCGCTCGGCATGTCCCGGACGACGACCCGCCCCAGCGGCCGCGCCGCGCAGGGCCTCGCTGTGCACCCCTTTGCCGACGTCCTGCTGCCCGAACCCGAGCACGACGCAGGCGCGATGGCCCCGGCCGGACAGCTCTGGACCACGGTGCAGGACCTGGCACGCTGGGCCACCTTCGCCGGGGGCGACACCGGCGGGCTCCTGTCGCCCGACACCCTCGCCGAGATGTACGAGCCCCACACGGTGAACGACAACCCGGGCCAGCCCTGGACCACGGCCCACGGGCTCGGCTGGCAGGTCTGGAACGTCGACGGCACGAGGTATGCCGGTCACGGCGGCTCGATGCCCGGTTTCCTCGCGGGGCTGCGCGTCGAGGTCGAGAGCGGTGACGGTGTCGTCGTCGTCACCAACACGACGAGCGGGATGGGCCCGATCGCCCCCGAGCTGCTCACGGCGTTCGTCGAGCGCGAGCCGCGACCACCGGAGCCGTGGTTCGCGTCGGGCGACCCGTCGGCGCTCGAGCTCGTCGGCACGTGGCACTGGGGGCCGTCCGTGTCCATGGCGAAGGTCGTCGGAGAGCACCTCGTGCTCGGTGAGCCCGGCCAGGCGCGGGGCTCGCGCTTCGTCGCGGACGGCCCCGACGCCTGGGTGGGGCTGGACGGCTACTACACGGGTGAGCCGCTCCGCGTCGTGCGCGCCGCTGACGGCACGCCGTCGCACCTCGACCTCGCGTCGTTCCGCTTCACACGCACGCCCTACGACCCGGCCGGCGACGTGCCCGGCGGGGTCGCCGCGGACGGCTGGCGCTAGTGCAGGCGTCCCCGGACCTGTCCCGGCTCGTGTGGCCGCGGCTCACCGATCGCCTCCTGCTGCGTCCGCTGACGCTCGACGACGTCGATGCCGTGCACGCCTACCGCTGCCTGCCCGAGGTCGTCGTCCACCTGAGCCACGACGTCCTGAGCCACGACCAGGTGCGCGAGCGCATCGCCCAGCGCATCGAGCGGGGACGGCTCGGTGCTGCCGAGCCACTGCTCGGCCTCGCCGTCGAGGAGCGGCGCACGGGTCGTGTCGTCGGCGACGTCATGCTGCGGCTCGAGCCGTGCCACAGCATCGGCCGCGCGCCGGCACAGGAGTGGGAGGGGACGATCGGCTACGCGCTGCATCCGGACGCCCAGGGCCGCGGGCTGGCGGCCGAGGCGGCCGCCGAGCTGCTCGTCATCGGCTTCCGCGACCTGGGGCTGCGCCGGATCACGGCCGACGCCTACGCCGACAACATCGCCTCGAACCGCGTCCTGCGCCGCATCGGGATGCGGCACGAGGCCACGATCCGGGCGAAGTCGCTGGGCAAGGACGGTACGTGGCTCGACGACAACACGTGGGCCCTGCTCCGCGAGGAGTGGCCGGTCTGAGCCGAGCAGCGGGACGCAGATGGCGTATGCCGTCCGCGTCCGATCCGGGGGTCGAGGCGACTCCCGCACACGCAGATGTGGGCCACGCACCGGAAGGGAGTCCGGCGCGTGGCCCACGGTCTGCCTCGATCGACGGGGAGGGAGTCGATCGAGACCGCACGGGCTGTCGAGAGGGGTGGCGGCGTGAACGGTGATCGGGGGACGCGAGGTATGGACGAGGGTTTCGCCTGAGGCATCGGCCCGGTTTGTCCATGGTTTGTCTAATGTTGGCACTCCCGATTCAACGGCGGCGGCCGCTCCATGTCAAGAGCTTGTCCCGACTTTCGTCAGAGCATCGGCATCGGCATCGACAGGGGCGGCCGGGGCGGCGTCCTCGGTCGCCGACCGGTCCGACACGGAGTGGTGCGTTCGGCGGGGCCACCAGAAGCGGTCGCCGAGGACGACCGCGATGGCCGGGACGAGGAGCGTGCGCACGACGAGGGTGTCGAGCAGGACGCCGACGCAGATGATGACGCCGATCTGGGCCAGGACGACGAGCGGCAGGACGCCGAGCACCGCGAAGACCGCGGCGAGCAGGATGCCGGCGCTCGTGATGACGCCGCCCGTCGCGGCGAGGCCCCGCAGCATCCCCTGGCGGGAGCCGTGCAGGCGTGACTCCTCTCGCGCCCTCGTGACGAGGAAGATGTTGTAGTCGACGCCGAGCGCCACGAGGAAGACGAAGGCGAAGAGCGGCGCGCTGTCGTCGAGGCCGGAGAAGCCGAAGATCTTCGTGAAGATCCACCACGAGGCGCCGACGCTCGCGAGGAACGTCGCGACGACCGTCGAGACGAGCACGAGCGGGGCGACGACAGATCGGAGCAGCAGTCCCAGGGCCAGCAGGACGAGCGCCAGCACGATCGGGAAGATGACGAGGCGGTCGCGCGACGACGCCTCCGCCTGGTCGAGCGCGACGGCCTCGGTGCCCGCGAGGTGACTGTCGGGGAGCTGGGTGAGTGCGGCCCGCAGGGAGCGCACGGTGTCGGTCGCCTCGTCGGATCCGGGCGCCGCCTGGATGACGGCGTCCACCTCGGCCACGCCGCCTGCCTGCTTGACGATGCGGGCGCCGGCGATGCCGGGGACGTCCTCGGCGGCGCTCGTCACGGCCTGCGGGTCGGCGGTCGTGACGATGACGGCGGGGTCGGCGCTGCCGGCAGGGAAGGACTGCGCCAGGCGTTCGCTCGCGGCGATGGCCTCGGGCTTGCTGAGGAACTGGTCGGCGGGCTTGAGTCCGGTGTCGATCGCCGCGATGCCGGCCGCCATGACGGCGAGCACGACGAGCGTCACGCTGATGATGCGCTTCGGGTGGGCGGCGACGCGGTCGCCGACGCGGCGCCACAGCGAGTGGCCGTCCGCGAGAGCCGCCTCGCCCTCGCGGGGCACCCTGGGCCAGAAGATCCAGCGGTCGAAGACGACGAGCGCCGCGGGCAGCACGAGCAGGACGAAGGCCGCGGCGACGACGACGCCGACGGCGCAGGCGAGACCGAGACCACGCGTCGCCGGGAAGAGCGAGAGGAGCAGGGTCAGCAGACCGATGACGACGGTGACGGCGCTCGACAGGACGGCCTCGGACGTGCGGCGCAGGGCCAAGGACATGGCCTCGCGCCGGTCGGCGTGGCTGCGCAGCTCGTCCCGGTAGCGCGAGATGAGCAGCAGCGCGTAGTCGGTGCCGGCGCCGAAGACGAGGACCGAGAGGATGCCGATGGTCGACTCGTCCCAGACGATGGAGAATGCCGCGAGCGTGTGTGTCGCGACCACGGCTGCGAGTCGGTCCGCGACGCCGACGACGAGGAGCGGGAAGATCCAGAGGATGGGGCTGCGGTAGGTCAGCACGAGCAGCAGGGCGACGACGGAGGCGGTGGCGATGAGCAGGCGGGTGTTGGCGCCCTCGAAGACCGCAGCGAGGTCGGCCTGGACCGCGGCGGGTCCGGTCACTTGTGCCGTGACGCCCTCGGGCAGGTCGGCCTTGACCACCTCGCGGATGTCGCCCACGAGGGCTGCCGTGTCCGTCGCGTCCGTGACGTCGACGGGCACGATCGCGAGCGCGGCGGTGCCGTCCTCGCTGCGCTGGAGCGGGGCCCGGCCGGCACCGGGGACCTGGGCGACGCGTCCCTCGACGGCTGTCAGGTCAGCGTCGGTCAGCGTGCCCGAGTCCTTGCTGAAGACGACGACGGCCGTGGAGCCCTCGGCCTCCGGCAGCCGGTCGCGCATCTCGAGCGCCGCTGCGCTGTCTGAGCCGATCGGCAGGGCGTCGGTCGAGGCCGAGGTGCGTTGCGCCTCGCCCACGGCGCTCACGACGCCCATCGCTCCTGCCAGGGCCAGGACGACGATCGCCACGGCCCACCACTTGCGCGTGATCCTGTCGGTCACCGAGCGCACGCCACACCTCCAGTTAAGATGGTTCATCGGGTTACTCAGTAGATTACTAAGTTGGTGAGTGACATTAGCAGCAAACAGACCGTCGGCCAACAGCCGGCCCCGAGGCGTGCCCGCGCCCCGAAGGATGCGTCCGTCGATGAAGGCCAGCCCGTTCGGGGAGACGGGCCGCCCGAGGTCGGCCTCGTCCCCGGCGTGCCCGAGTGGCGCACGTCGGGCACCCTCACGGCCCTGCAGGAGCTCGTCGAGGTGTCCGAGACCGTCCCCGCCGTCGTCGCCCGCAAGGCGGGCCTCAGCACGTCTGAGCTGCACTCCCTCCGGCACCTCATGCGCGGCCCCATCGGTCCCGTCGACCTCGCCAAGGTGCTCGGCGTGACGTCGGCCGCCTCGTCAGGCGTCGTCGACCGTCTCGTCGGCCACGGGCACGCCGAGCGTCGCTCGCACCCCGGCGACGGCCGCCGCACCGAGGTCGTCATCACCGACAGCGGTCGCGCCGAGGTGCTCGCCCGGATGACGCCGATGTTCGAGAGCCTCGCCGCCCTCGACGCGACCCTGTCGGAGGGGGACCGCGACGTCGTCGAGCGCTACCTCAGGGGCGCGACCGCCGCGATGAAGAACCTCATGACCTGAGGCTCAGGCGGGCAGCTTCCCCCTGAGCAGGCTGTCGCCCGAGTGCGCCGGCTTGTCGTCGAACTGCTCCTTGGAGATGTCGACGACGACGTACCCCTGGTCGATGAGCGCCTGGCTGATCGGGAAGGTGCCCGTCTCGCCGGGTCGCAGCACCCCGACGGAGACCATCCGCTTGCCGTCGGCGTTGATGAGCCAGACCTCGAGGTAACCGTCGCCGGCGTCGAGCGGACGGTCGGTGACGACGTTGAGGTCGAGCCCGTCTCCGGCCCGCACGACCGAGGCCTGTCCCTCGCGCTGGCGCGTGTCGAGGGTCTTCAGGGCGACCTGCGAGACGCTCCCGCTCTCGTTCGGGCTCCAGATGGCCCGCCCGGCGAGCAGTCCCACGACGAGGCTGGCCGCCACGAGAGCGGCGCCCCACGCCGCGGCTCGTCGGCGCGTCGCACGAGCAGCGCCCGCCGTGATCGGCGTGACCGTCGCGTCCGCGGGGACGGGTTCGGGGGCGTATGCCGTCCCCGCCGTTGCCGCGGGACCGGTCGGGCTCGCGGGTCGGTCAGATGGGTCAGGTCGGTCAGGTCGCTCTGGAGCGTCCGTCCCTGACGGACGCTCGTCGTGAAGCAAGGAGGTCTCCGGAGGAGTGGGCGCGGGTCCGGCGTCAGGTCCGGCGTCGGAACCCCCCATGGTCGCGGGGGCCGGCCCGGCACCGACCGGGGCGTCGGGCTGCGCGTCGATCTCGGCGGTCACGCGCGCCCAGACGGCGTCGTCGGGAGCCTGCCAGTCGGCATACGCCAGCGGTCCTGAGGTCAGGCGCAGGGTGCGCCGCAGCTGCTCCACCGACGCGGAGCACACGGCACACTCCTCGACGTGGGCGGAACGACTCGCGTCGACGGGCTCGCCCAGGGCGAGGTCGACGAGCTCGTCGTCAGTCGGATGCGACACGTTCCACCTCCTGGAGTCGGTCTCTCAGCTCGAGCAGTCCCCGCCTGACGTGGCTCTTCACGGTGCCGAGGGGCATCTGCAGCATGCGGGCGATGTCATCGTGCGTGCGGTCCTCGATGAAAGCCATTCGGAGCACGGTCGCTCGCGGATCGCCCATCCGCTCGAGCTCGTGGACGAGGAGCAGTCGTTCGGCCCAGTCGGAGTCGTGCGTGGTCGTCGGCTCGGTGACCACCTCGGACGCGAGCGCCTGCAGGTTGCGGTGGGCGCGGTAGCGCTGCGTGCGCACGTCGGCGACGCGGTGCTTTGCGATGCCCACGAGCCACGCCGCCGGCGACCCACGGTCGGGTCGGAGAGTGGCGCGTCCCCGCCAGGCGGCGACGAACACCTGCTGGACGACGTCCTCGGCGTCCTCCCTGGTGCCGAGGGCGCGCAGGGCGATGGTGTGCACGAGGGGGGACCAGCGGCGGTACATCTCGGCGAGGGCCTCGCGGTCCCCACCGACCAACCGGACGGCGAGCTCGGCGGACTCGACGTCTGGGTCGTCGTGCACGTGCACGGACCCACCTAACCACGTCCTGCTCACGCGAGCGGCTCGGCGGTCACGACGACGTTCTCGTCGTAGCGGCGCTGCTCGCGGTCGAAGTCGCCCCCGCAGGTCAGGACGTGGAGCAGTGCAGGTCCGTCGCGGGCGAAGAGGGCGGCGAGGTCGAGCGTCGTCTTGCGGACCTGGCTCACCGACGTCACGGCATACCTCCGGCTCACCTCGCCCGACCGCACCGTGATGACGTCGCCCGTGCGCAGCTCCTCGACGGCCGCGATGGGGCCGATCCCGTAGCCCGGCATGTCGAGGTGCGCCGCGAGGACCGTCGACCCGGCGTCGTCTCCGGGCCGCGGGCCGTAGCGGTACCAGCCCACCTGGGCGGGCGTCTCCGGCAGCGCCATCTCGCCGTCACGGGCGACGCCCACCGGAACGACCCGCATGTCGATGCCGAGGCGGCGGATCGTCAGGCGGTCGGGGGCCGCCGCGGTCGGGCCCGCCTGCTGCGTCGCCGGGCGGACCCCCGGTTGTGACGGACCGGCCGAGCCGTCCGTCCCGGCCGGCGACCCCGGCGACCCCGGTTGTGGGGCAGGGGTCGTGGGGGCGCCGGCTGCGGGTGCGGCGGTGCTGGTGACGCCCGCCCCGGACGCCGCTGGGAGGGCGGTGTCCGAGGCACGCGTCAGCCACGCCACGCCCACGCCCGCCAGGAGGGCGGCCGCGAGCGCGGCGGCCACCCCCCTGGACGGGCTCGACGCCCGGGCCCGGGAGCGACCCGGTCCGGGGTCGACGGTGCGGTTCATCTCGGTCGTTCGCGACGGGTGCGTGGCGGGTCAGCGGACCCCGGTGGCGCGCCGGCGGGACACGAGGACGAGCCCGCCCGCGGCGGCAGCGGCACCGATGACGGCCGCGTAGCGGGCCACCTCCGAGGACTCCCGGGCCGCGGCGGCCTGGCCGCCCGCCCCGGCCGGGACGCCACCCGGGGCCGAGTGCATGCCGGAGAGGGTCTGGACCGCGAGCTTGAGGTTCTTGTCAGCGGCGCTGCCCCATGCGTACACGATCGTGTTGCTGCCCTCCTTGAGGTCGAGGTCGGCCGGACCGATCGCGACGGTGTCGGTCCCCGCGAGGACGACGTCGGCCGAGATCGTGCCGGCCGGCAGGTCGGCCTTGGCCTCGTTCGGGTTGGTGAGGTTCTTGAAGGCCACCGTGCCGTTGGCCCGGACGTCGACCGCGGGGGCGGCGGCCGTGTGGCGCACGGTGATCCGCGCCTTGCCGGCATCGATCTTGGACGTGTCGTTGACGAAGGGCGTGAGGACCGGCTTGCCGGCCTCGGACAGGTGCGCGACGACGGTGACGTTGGCGCCGCCCGGCACCTTGACGTCGTTGGCCTCGATGACGGCTGCGCCACCGGCGCCCGCGCCGGCCTGCGTGACCTTGAGGTCGTAGGTGCCCTCGGGGAGCATCAGCGGATCGGTCAGTGTGCCCGGCTTGAAGTCCGTCAGCAGGGCCTTGCCGTTGGCGTAGACGTCGACCGTCGCGCCGGGCACGGCGTGGAGGATCGAGACCGTGGCGTCGGCCGCGTGGGCCGGGGCCGCCAGGAAGGCGGCCGGGGCGAGGGCGAGGGTCGTGGCGGCGACGATGCGAAGCGACTTCATGGTCGTTCCTTTCCAGAGGGGTGAGTGCTCGAGTGCGACGGGGGCCGCGCTCGGGTGGAGGCGAATCCGGGAGGGGGAGTGGTGGTGTGCGGTGCGGACCTCGGGGGCCGCGCGGAAGGCGTCAGAGGTCGGCGGGTCGCAGGACGAGGACGATGCCGTGCGCGATCTGCCGGTTGCCCTTGTTGATGTCGAGCGCCCGCGGGTTGAGCAGCGGGTCAGCGTCGTTGCGGTCGCCGTCGACGAGGCGGACGAGCTTGAGCCAGCGCGACAGCACGTCGACCTTGATGCTCTTGCCGGGAAGCGCCGTCGCCAGCATCGCGCCGTCGGACCGGAGGGCCTGCGACGAGGTGACGGGGCCGCCGGGGACGACGTGATAGAGCAGGACCTGCTCCAGGGCGTCGATGCCGACGGCGCCTGCGAGCGCCTGGAAGACCTTCGTCTCGGATCCGTACCAGCGCCCCGTCAGGTCGGCGGCGAGGACCTGGAAGGCCCGGTCGTTGGGGATGAAGGCCGTCAGTGCCACATCGCCCTTGGTCAGCAGGCCGACAGGGCTGCTCGGTTTGGCCGCGAGCACGGCGAGGACCGCTTCGGTGACGATGTCGTAGTCGTACCAGTTGCGGTCGAACCGGTTGCCGTCTGCCGTCAGCACCGCGGCCAGGCTTCGGGTGCCCGTCGTGGGGGGCACGGAGGCCGTCGTCGGGGCGGCTGCTGGGGACGCCGCGGGAGCGGCGACGGCGGCCGGGACGGCGAGCACGCCGGCCAGGGCCGCGACGACGGGGACCAGGTGACGCTTCTTCACGGTCTGTCCTCTCTTCGGGAGCGACGGCCTGGTGTGCCGTCTGCCCCTACTTCCGAGGACGTGCCGTGCCGGGATGCACCTGCGGCGAACTTTCTTCTCGCGGCGGGGGCGTGCCGTGTCAGAGGTGCGCGTTGACCGCCTCGGCGGCTCGCTGGCCCGAGACGAGCGCGCCCTGGATCGACGCGGTATCGCGGTGGTCGCCGCAGACGAAGACGCCGTCGCCGAGCGTGACCGGTGACCGCACCTCGAGCGGCGGTGTCATGGCGGGCAGCGCCGCGTCGACGCGGTGTCGTGTCACGACGCGCCAGTCCGTCGTGTCGCAGCCATAGATCTCGCCGACGTGGCGCAGGACGTCGGCCTCGGACGCGTCGCCGTCGGGACGGTCGAGCAGGCACGTCGCCTCGACGAGGTGCTTCGTCGGCGGGGCGTAGCTCGGGGCCGCGGCCGTCATGACAGCGGTGTTCCACACCGGGCCGGGTGGGACGGAGTCGCGGCGGCGTCCGTCGACGGCCACGAGCGGGAGGGAGTGGGGCGGCTCCGGCGCGTCGAACCACCACGTGACGAGGCCCTTGGTCGGCGGCTCGGGCAAGCTGGTGAGGGTGGCCGCGCCGATCGGGTCGGTCGCGACAACGGCGCTGCGGGCCCTCAGGCGCTGACCGTCGACCAGCACGTCCACGCCCCCGGGCACGGGTGTGATCGACTCGACGCGGCTGTTCAGCCGGACGCGGTCGCCGAGCGGCTTCGCGACCTGCTCGGGCAGGGCCTGCATGCCCGTCGCCGGGACGGCCGGGCGGCCCAGGGCGAACATCCGCACGAGCAGCTTCGTGAAGTTGGCCGACGAGCCGCCGTGGCTGTCGACGAGGACGCCGGCGAGGAAGGGATCGAGCACCTCTCGGCGCAGCCGACCCGTGACGCCGGCCTCGTCGAGAGACTCTGCCAGGGTCGAGTCCTTCTGGGCCAGAACGGTCTTCGGGTCGGCAATGACGCGAGCGGTCCACCGCGTGACGCCTGCCAGCTCGCGCGGGTGGAGGTAGCCGCTGCGCATCGTCTGGGCGAGCAGGCGTGGCTCTCGTATCGGGTCGGCGAGCACCTGGAGGCCGTTCGTCCGCCGCACCAGCACACCGGACCCGAAGGGCTTGAGGTCGAGCGTCGACACGTCGACCCACCGCCGCACCGCCGGGTAGGCGGGGTTGAGCACCTGGAAGCCCCGGTCGCACCGGAAGCCATCGATGACGTCGGTGCGGATGCGCCCGCCGACCCCGTCGCTCGACTCGAGGACGACGACCTCGTGACCGAGCTCGGTGAGCCGTCGCGCGCACCGCAGCCCTGCCAGCCCTGCACCGACGATGACGACGTCAGCGTCCACGAAAGGATCACCCCACTGCTCGAGTCCGGCCCCCGTCGCAGCGTAGACCTCACGGGTCGGTCGCGGGGTGGCTGCGAGGGCCGTATGCGAGTCGGGCACCCGGCCGGCTCGCGACGGGCCGCCGGACCGTCGCGACACGCCGTTCCGACGGCGCGGTGCCGAGGCCCGTCAGACCGTGCGCAGCCGTCGCGACGTCTGCGGCGTCGCCGGCCGTCGGGTGTGCCAGCGCCCGGCGGCGACGACGACGACCACGGCGGCGACGACCGCCGCGATGCCGGTCACGACGGAGCTGGGCTCGTCCCCGAGGCGGCCGACGGCGATCCAGGCGAGCCCCCAGGCCATCGCGGCGGCGACCGACCAGCGGCCACCGAGGCGACGGGCGAAGACGATGCCGAGTCCGGCCGCGACGGCCAGGACGACCACCGCGGCCGCCTGGTTGGCGGTGGCGCCGAGGTCCACGCCCGAGTCCACCAGTGCCGCAGTGATGTTGGCGCACGTCGCGACGGCGACCCAGCCGAGGTAGAGGCCGAACGTGCCGTCGAGGATGACCTGCTCCCACATCGACCTGGCGGGCTCACGGGTCAGGCGGCGCAGGAGGACGCCGAGGGTCAGCGCGAGCGCGACGATGACGACGACGCTCGCCCAGATCCAGCCCTGCTGCGTGACGAGGAGCCACGTCGCGTTGAGCACCATCGACGCGGCGGCGAGCCACCCGGTGCTGCGCACCCGCTCGCGAACGGCGTTGGCAGGCAGGGCCTGCCACACGGCATACGCGAGGAGGCCGAGGTAGATCGGGGTCCAGATCGAGAAGGCCGGGCCGGCGGGCGCGATGAGGGTCGCGGTCGCGGCCAGGGCTCCTCCCGAGGACTCCTCGACGCGCGTGCCGAGCACGCCGACGCCGACGAGCGTGCCGACCACGCAGAAGATCTCGGCGGCGATGACGGCCACGCGACGCACCTGGTCGCTGCTGGTCAGGGCGGCGGCCGGCGTGGTGGATCCGGGCATGTCGATCACCTCAGTCGCTCGGGAGATTGCTCATCCAGTTAGCGACCCTAACAGAGTGGCGCCGCCACGGGTCTATCCCCGCAGGCGCACCGACAGGCAGGTGACACAGCCCTCGAGCTTCTCGAACTCGGAGATGTCGACGGTCGTCACGTCGTGACCACGGGCGGCGAGCAGCTGCGCGCTGCGCGGCGCGGACGCGGACATGAGCACCGACATGCCACCGAGCAGCACGACGTGGGCGCCGGACTCCTCTGGCACAGCGAGGAACCGGGGCCACGTGCTCACGTCGTCGACGAGCGGTGGGTAGCCCAGGACGGTCCCGTCGGGCAGAGCCGTCACCGCCGACTTGAGGTGGAGGACCTTCGAGACGGGCACCGCCACCACCTCGACGCGATGGCCCTCCCACGCGCGCCGCAGCTGCTCGATGCCGGCGAGGTTCGTGCGGCCGCCGACACCGACCCACACGACGTGCCCGTGCTTGAGCACGTCCCCGCCGTCGAGGGTGCCGGGCTCCTCGACCTCGACGACCCGGTAGCCGTGTGCCTCGACGGCCTCGCGCACCCCTGCGCGCTCGCCGCGGCGTCCGGGTGCGCCGGAGCGGCACAGCACCGCGACGTCGCCGTGCACGACGACCTGGTCCTCGATGAAGACGCCGTCGGGGCAGTCGTCGACCGGCGGGGCCTCGACGACCGACCAGCCGCGACGGCGGAGCACGTCGACGTACTCCTGCCACTGCCGCAGGGCCAGCTCGCCGTCGACGGCTGCCGAGCGCTCGATGTGCGTCACGATCCCGTCCGCGAGACGAGGGGAGGGTCGACGGACGAGCGCGAGGCGACGGTGCACGCGCTCACTCTAGGGTCGCGGCGCTCACCGGTCAGAGGTCGCGGCCCGTCAGGGCGCGAGGATCGGCTTCTCGTCGGAGCGCGCCGTCGGCCACCAGCCCTGGGTCTGCGCCGTGTGGGTCAGCTGCTCCCGGTAGGCCGAGCCCGCCGCGCGCACGCACCGCTCGACGTCCTCGTCGTCGAGCGCCCCCACCCGCCAGCGGAGCAGGCGTCGGGCCGTGATGGGCTGGTCGCAGAGCGGCCGCAGCACCCCGCCCGGCGGCGCGGACGCCGTGGGCACGGCGAAGGACACGGCCCGGCCGGCGACGACCGCCGGCCACAACGGCCCGAGGTCGTGCGGTCCGTAGGACGAACGGAGGGTGACGCCGAGGCGGGCGAGCACGGTGCTCGTCGCCTCGGACCCGGGGTCGACCTCGGTCGGCGGCAGGATCCAGTCCTCGCCGGCGAGCTCCCTGATGTCGACGCACCGCTGGGCCGCCAGCGGGTGAGACGCCGACAGCGCGACGAGCAGCGGCTCACGCTCGACGATGACGCGCTCGCCGATCATCGACCGCGCCCGCTCCTCGCGCCGGTCGGCCACGAGCGCGATGACGACGGCGACGTCGACCCGGCCGTCGCTGATCGCGTCGGTCGTCGTCCCGCCGGACAGCGGTGGCACGGGCATCAACGGTCGCCGCATGTCCGTCGCGTAGGCGTGGCTGACGAACGACGTGAAGTAGCGCATCGAGTCCGACGTGAGGCGCAGCGGGGCGTCGCTCGCGCGGTGGGTGCGCACGTCCTCGCGCAGCGCCGCCACCTCGTCGAGGACGGTGCGAGCCCGCGACACGACGCGCTCGCCGATCGCGGTGCACGCGATCCCGTCTCCGCTCGGCCGGAACAGCGTGCAGCCGAGGGCGCGTTCGATGCGACCCACCTCGGACCCCAGGGTCGCCGCAGACACCCCGAGGGTGGCCGCGGCGGCAGGGATGCTGCCCTGCTGCGCGACCACCGCGACGACGCGCAGGTGACGGACCTCGAGCTCCACGTGTCGAGAGTAGGCCGCCTGCCCGACGGCGCCACCCGGGACGTCCGGCGCCTCCGGGCGCCTCGGCACCTCCCGGCGCCTCGGCACCTCCCGGCACTTCCCGCGCGCATGGGCGCTTCAATGGGGTTGACCCTCACGTCGCGTGAGGCGTCACGCTCGATCCCATGACCGGAAGGACGCAGGAGATGACCACCTGGACGGTGGGGCAGGTCGCCGAGCTCTTCGACGTGACGGTGCGCACGCTGCACCACTACGACGAGATCGGACTGCTCGTCCCGAGCGAGCGCTCGCGAACGGGCTATCGGCTCTACACCGACGAGGACCTCACTCGCCTGCAGCAGGTCGTGGTCTACCGACGGCTCGAGATGCCGCTCGACGAGATCGCGACCCTGCTGCGCGGCGGCGAGGACGCAGCCGACCACCTGCGCCGGCAGCGCGCCACCGTCATGACCCGGCTGGACGAGCTGCGCGAGCTCGTCTCGGCCATCGACCGAGCACTGGAGAGAGCGATGAACGACCAGCCCGCCACGACCGAGGACCTCAAGGAGCTCTTCGGCGACGGCTTCACGGACGAGTACGAGCAGGAGGCGCAGGACCGCTGGGGTGAGACCGACGCCTGGAAGCAGTCGCGGTCGCGCACCAAGCGCTACACGAAGGCGGACTGGGAGCAGGTCAAGCAGGAGGCCGACGCCGTCAACGCCGCCTTCGTCGCAGCCCTGCACTCGGGCGCGCCCGCGACGAGCGAGGCGGCCATGGACGCCGCCGAGCAGCACCGCCGACACATCCACGACCGCTTCTACGACCTCGACCACACCTTCCACATCGGGCTCGCCGACATGTACGTCGCCGACCCCCGCTTCACGAAGACGTACGAGGACCTCGCACCCGGGCTCGCGGCATACGTCCGCGACGCCATCCACGCCAACGCCGACCGCCACCGCGAGTGACGTCGGGGGCCCACCGGGCCGGGCGACCGCTGCGCCGCCCGGTCCGGTGTGCCCGATGTGCGCTGTGCCCGGTGGTGCGCGACGCACCCGCTCAGGCGCAGGACATGTGGTCGAACGAGACCGTCACGGTGCCGTTCGCGTTGAGCGTGGCCTGGGCGTTGTCGTGGAACTGCAGGTGGGACCCGTCCGTGCCCGTCGCGTTGACGTTGAACGTGCTGTGCTCGACGCCGTTGCGCAGGTTGTTCTCGTCGCCGAACCAATTGGCGAAGTGTCCCGTGTAGGTGATCTTCGACGGGTCGTCCGGCGTGAACGTGAACTTGCCCTCGGCCGTGCCCGTGAACCACGAGCCGGTCTTGTTGATGGTGCCGTGGAAGATCTGGTTCTCCACGGCGCTGACCGTGCCCGGGTCCCCGGTGCACGGATTCATGTCGTGGAACACGTCGACGACCGAGTGCTGGTTGTCGGTGAACGTGACGGCTCCCTGGCCGCCGGCACCGGCGGACACGGCACTGACGACGAGAAGCGGAGCGACGGCG
This sequence comes from Terrabacter sp. RAF57, assembly GCF_052113925.1. Lineage (NCBI taxonomy): Bacteria > Bacillati > Actinomycetota > Actinomycetes > Micrococcales > Intrasporangiaceae > Terrabacter > Terrabacter sp. RAF57. The sequence continues at coordinate 80,180 of NZ_JBFRDT010000009.1, forward strand.
GCCATCGCGCAGGTGGCCCGAATGCTGAGTCGGCTCATACGACTCTCCCTTGAAGATGTGTTCCTGTGGCGCCCGAGGAGGACTGTGGCCCCCTGGTCGAGGGTGCTCCCACTCCGCACGGCAGGTCGGTGGAACGGGAGAATCACAGCCACCTCCCAGCCCGCGCGGCCCAGGCGCCCACCAGTTGAACGCGGCCCGGTGCCGGTCGGCGGCCGCCGTAACCTTGGGCCATGCGAGTTGGTGTCTTCGGTGCAACGGGTCAGGTGGGTGGCGTCATGCGCGCCCTTCTCGAGGAGCGGGACTTCCCGGTCACGCAGGTGCGGTTCTTCGCGTCCGCGCGCTCGGCCGGCACGACGCTCCCGTTCAAGGGCGAGGACGTCACGGTCGAGGACTCGGCGACGGCCGACTTCGCCGGCATCGACATCGCCCTCTTCTCCAACGGCGGCGCCGCGAGCCGAGAGCTCGCGCCGAAGGTGGCCGCCGCCGGCGCGACCGTCGTCGACAACTCGAGCGCCTGGCGCAAGGACCCCGAGGTCCCGCTCGTCGTCTCCGAGGTCAACGCCGCTGACCTCGACGACATCCCCAAGGGCATCGTCGCCAACCCCAACTGCACGACGATGGCCGCGATGCCGGTCCTCAAGCCGCTCCACGACAGGGCGGGCCTCGTGCGCCTGCACGTCTCGAGCTACCAGGCCGTGAGCGGCTCCGGCGGCGTGGGCGTCCGGGAGCTCGACCGCCAGCTCAAGGGTGCGTATGCCGCGGGCGACCCCACCGGGCTCGCCCTCGACGGCCGCGCGGTGGCCGTCCCCGAGGCTCAGCTGTATGCCGTCCCGGTCGGCTTCAACGTCGTGCCCCTCGCGGGGTCCATCGTCGACGACGGCTCGCTCGAGACCGACGAGGAGCAGAAGCTGCGCAACGAGTCGCGCAAGATCCTGCACGCCCCCGACCTCCGGGTCTCGGGCACGTGCGTGCGCGTCCCCGTCTTCACGGGGCACAGCCTCGCGATCCACGCCGAGTTCGCCGAGGACATCTCGCCCGAGGAGGCGCTCGACCTGCTCAAGAACGCCCCGGGCGTCATCGTCACCGACGTGCCCAACCCGCTCGAGGCCGCCGGTCGTGACGAGGTCTTCGTCGGCCGCGTGCGCGCGGACCAGGCGGCGCCCGAGGGCAAGGGGCTCGTGCTCTTCGTCGTCGGCGACAACCTCCGCAAGGGCGCGGCCCTCAACGCCGTCCAGATCGCCGAGGCCCTGGTCGCGCGTCGCTGAGGCGTGGGCGCCGTCGTCACCCGCTTCCTCGGTGCCGGGGGAGAGCGGGGACGCGGGGCTGGTGTCCGGACGCTGGCATAGGGTCGGGGCGTGACGGAGAACCTCGCGGCTGCGACCCATCGACAGGGCACCGCTCCCGGGCTCTTCGTCTGTTTCGAGGGTGGCGACGGTGCGGGCAAGTCGACCCAGGTGCGCCTGCTCACCGAGGCGCTCGAGCTGCGAGGGCGCGAGGTGGTCGTGACCCGCCAGCCCGGAGGCACCCCGCTCGGCGAGCAGATCCGCGAGCTCGTGCTGCACGGCGACCACGTCGCGGCGCGCGCCGAGGCGCTCCTCTTCGCGGCCGACAAGGCCCACCACGTCGACCAGCTCATCAAGCCGGCGCTGGCGCGCGGTGCCGTCGTCATCACCGACCGCTACGTCGACAGCTCGATCACCTACCAGGGTGCCGGCCGCGAGCTCGGCCGCGACGAGATCACCGCCTTGCAGCACTGGGCCGTCGGCGGCCTGCTGCCCGACCTGACCATCGTCCTCGACGTCTCGCCCGAGGTGGGTCGCGCGCGTCGCGGCACCGTGCACGACCGCCTCGAGTCCGAGGCCGACGCCTTCCACGCCGCGGTCCGCCGGGGCTACCTCGAGCTCGCCGCGGCCGACCCCGAGCGCTACCTCGTCCTCGACGCGACCGAGTCGGTCGAGCGGCTCCACGCTGGCGTCGTCGACGGCGTCGACCGCGTCATGGCGGGTCGCCGATGACCGTCTGGGCCGACCTCGTCGGCCAGGAGCCGACGATCGAGACGCTCTCGCGTGCCGTCAGCGACGAGTCGGCGATGACGCACGCGTGGCTCTTCACAGGTCCGCCCGGCTCGGGCCGCTCGACCGCAGCCCGGGCCTTCGCCGCCGCCCTCCAGTGCCCCGACGGTGGCTGCGGTCAGTGTCGCGAGTGCCGCACGGCCCTCGACGGCAGCCACGCGGACGTCAAGGTCGTCGCCACCGAGGGCCTGTCGATCAAGGTCGCCGAGGCCCGGGCGCTCGTCCAGGAGGCCGCGCTGCGCCCGTCGGTCGGCCGCTGGCGCATCATCATCATCGAGGACGCCGACCGTCTCACCGCCTACACCGACGCCCCAGCCGACGCACTGCTCAAGGCCCTCGAGGAGCCGACGCCGCGCACGGTCTGGATGCTCTGCGCGCCGAGCCTCGAGGACGTCATCGTCACGATCCGCTCGCGGTCGCGACACGTCCGTCTGCGCACACCCCCGGTCGAGGCCGTCGCCGAGCTGCTCCAGCGACGCGACGGGGTCGATCCCGCCATGGCGTTGTATGCCGCCCGCGCCGCCCAGTCGCACGTCGGCCTCGCGCGTCGGCTGGCTCGCGACGAGCAGGCCCGCATCCGCCGTCGTGACGTCATCGCCATGGCCACGAAGATCCTCGGTGTCGGTGACGCCATCGGTGCGGCTGCCGACCTCGCCCAGATCGCCGACGAGGAGTCGACCGCCTCGAGCGCCGAGCGCGACGCCGCCGAGCGCGCACACCTCATGGAGACACTCGGCGCCGACCCGACGGCGCGCACCCAGCCGCCCCACATCCGCTCGCAGGTCGCCGCGCTCGAGCGCGAGCAGAAGACCCGCGCCACCCGGTCGGCCCGCGACGTCGTCGACCGGGCCCTCATCGACCTCACCTCGATCTACCGCGACGCGCTCGTGCTGCGCCTGCGCTCCGACGTCGACCTCGTCAACCCCGACGCCGTCGACAAGGTGCGCGCGCTCGCCGGCGTCTTCGGCCCCGAGCAGCTGCTCGCCGCCATGGACGCCATCAACGAGGCCCGCGACCGCATCAACGCCAACGTGTCGCCGCTGCTCGCGCTCGAGGCGATGGCCCTGCAGCTCCGGGTCCCGCGCGACCTCGGCATCTGACCCACTCTCGCGCGGCGGCGGTGTGAGGTTCCCCATGCGTGACCGGGGAGCGCCCGGCGGGCCCGCGAGCCGCCCCGTGCGCTAGCCCGCGCGGCCGACGGTCCGGGCGACACGGCACACGGCCTCGATGCGGTCACGACCTGTCGTCCGTGGCGGCCGCCTACAGGTCGACCGGTTACGGTTTCGGGCATGACGACACGCCCTGCCGCCATCTCCCGCGCCCTCACCGCCACCGTGGCGACGCTGGCGCTGGTGCTGGCTGCTACGGCCTGCACGACGAGCGAGCCACCGGTCGGGCCCACCTCGAAGACCGGTCTCCCGCCTGCCACGGCGGCGCCGAGCGCGGCGCTCGCCTCCTACTACACCCAGAAGCTCGACTGGAAGAAGTGCGGCGACCTCGAGTGCGCCGACCTGCGGGTCCCGCTCGACCACGCGGCCCCGGACCCGTCCAAGGACCTGACGATCAAGGTCGCCCGGGTCAAGGCCCGCGACCAGGGGAAGCGCCTGGGCTCGCTGCTCGTCAACCCCGGCGGCCCGGGCGCGTCGGGGATCGACTACGTACGCGGTGGAGCCGAGACGATCGGCGGCCCCGAGGTGCGCCGCTACTACGACCTCGTCGGCTTCGACCCGCGCGGCGTCGCGAGCTCCGACCCGATCGACTGCCTCGACGACAAGGCCCTCGACCGCTTCCTCGCAGCCGACCCGACACCCGACGACGCCACCGAGGAGCAGGCGCTGCTCACGCAGGCCAAGGCCATGGCCGACGGCTGCCAGAAGGACAACCCCGACCTCGTCAAGCACCTCTCGACCGCCGACGCTGCCCGCGACATGGACATCCTCAGGGCCGCGGTCGGGGACACCCAGCTGAACTATCTCGGCAAGTCCTACGGCACGTTCCTCGGCTCGACGTATGCCGACCTCTTCCCGCAGCGCGTCGGCCGCGTCGTCCTCGACGGCGTCGTGCCGCCCGACCTGACGAGCGCCGAGCTCGGCGAGGGCCAGGCTCGCGGCTTCCAGATCGCGACGCAGGCCTACGTCGAGGACTGCGTCACCGAGGACTGCCCCCTCGGCTCGACCCCGGAGGCCGCACTCAAGGGCCTCGACGACTTCTTCCGCCAGGTCGACCGCCAGCCCCTGCCGACCGGCGACCCCAGCGCCCCCTTGCTCACCGAGGGCTGGGCCCGTCTCGGCGTCGCCGTCGCGCTCTACGACCAGGGCTCGTGGGGCTTCCTCACCGACGCGCTCCGGGAGGCCAAGTCCGGCAACGGCCAGTCCCTCATGCAGCTGGCCGACGCCTATGCAGGCCGACGTCCGGGTGGCGGCTACGACGGCAACCTCATGGAGTCGATCTACGCCGTCAACTGCCTCGACCGACCGGACAGCCCCGACGTGTCCGCCTACGAGACCTACGCCAAGGACTTCTCGGCCAAGGCGCCGACGTGGGGTGCCAACCTCGCGTGGGGCGCCCTGCCGTGCGGCGTGTGGCCGGTGAAGTCCGCCGTCGGCCCGCACACGGTGGCGGCCCCCGGCAGCGACCCGATCGTCGTCGTCGGGACGACGCGCGACCCCGCCACGATCTACGAGTGGTCCAAGCGGCTGCGTGACCAGCTCGACAACGCCGTGCTCGTGTCCTACGACGGCGACGGCCACACCGCCTACGGTCGGAGCAACACGTGCGTCGACAGCGCCATCGACGCCTACTACGTGCAGGGGCGCGTGCCCAAGGACGGACTCAAGTGCTGAACGAGGACCCGCGTCCCGACGACCTTCCGGACGCACCGACGGGGTATGCGGCCCTGCCGCCCGCCTACCCGGCACCCGCGCCGGGTGCCCGGAGCGGTGACGCGGGCGGGCCCGGCGGGTCCGGCGGGTCCTGGGGATCCGGGGGGGCCTGGGGCTCTGGGGGCTCCGGGACGGGCCGGCCGCGCCGGTCGTCGGTGCGACCGGTGCTCGCGGCCGTCGCCGTGGTGGCCGTCGTCGCAGCCCTGGCCCTCGCCGTCTGGCGCATCGGCAACCCGCCGACCGTCGCCCAGCCCCGGGTCACGGCACCGGCGTCGGGCTCGCCGGCACCGAGCGCCACGGACCCGGCGCCCGCGACGCCGGCGCCGAACGGCACCGTCACGGCGGACTACCCGGCCGCACTCGCGCCCTTCTACACCCAGCAGCTCGGCTGGTCGCCGTGCGCGGACAACGCCAAGCACGAGTGCGCCACGATGGAGGTGCCCGTCGACTACGCCAAGCCGACCGGCGACCGCTTCACCCTCGCGCTGCGCAAGGCCCCGGCGACGCAGCCGTCCAAGCGCCTCGGCTCGCTCGTCATCAACCCCGGGGGGCCCGGCGGCTCCGGGGTGGAGTACGCCCAGTACTCGTCGTTCGTCTTCTCTCCCGGGGTGCGAGCGGCATACGACATCGTCGGCTTCGACCCGCGGGGGATCGGGGCATCGAGCCCCGTGCGGTGCCTGAGCAACTCCGACATGGACCTCCTCTTCAGCGCCGACCCGACACCCGACTCGGCGGCCGAGCGTTCGACGCTGCTCGCCGACGTCGACGGGGTGACGAAGCGCTGCGCGGCGCGCGGGGGCGCCAGGGCGATGCACATGAGCACGACCGAGGTGGCCCGCGACATGGACGTCATGCGGGTGCTCCTCGGCGACGAGAAGCTCAACTTCTTCGGCGGCTCCTACGGCACGTTCCTCGGCGCGATCTACGCCGACACGTTCCCGAAGAAGGTCGGCCGGATGGTGCTCGACTCGGCGATGTCGCCGAACCAGACCGAGCAGCAGGAGATGACCTACGACATCCAGGGCTTCGAGTCCTCGATCGACGCCTTCATCGACTGGTGCGTCGCCCGGCCCGACTGCGCACTCGGCAGCGACAAGGCCGCCGCCCGCCAGAAGATCGTCGACCTGCTCGACAGCGTCGAGAAGAACGGCCTGACGACGACCAAGCCGGGTCTGCCCCGGATCGGCGAGGGCTGGGTCGGCTTCGCCATCTTCATGTGCCTCTACTCAGACCAGTCCTGGCCGACGCTCGACAAGGGGCTCGCGCAGGCGTTCACCGGCAAGGGCGACATCCTCCTCGCCAAGGGCATGTCGGTCGTGGAGCGCGGCATCACGGGCGACTACGCGCCGAGCACCTACCTGCAGGCGATGATCCCGGTGCGGTGTGCCGACTGGCCGCGGTCGACGGCCGACCCCACCCTGGTGGCGGAGCAGAAGAAGGCGAAGGCCGCGCACCCGCTGTGGGCCCGGATGACCGGTGAGCTCTACGACAACTGCCGCACGTGGCCGACGGCTGGGCGCACTCCCGAGGGAGCGACGCTCGCGGCCGGCGCCGACCCGATCCTCGTCATCGGCAACGAGCGTGACCCCGCGACGCCCATCGGTGGCACGAAGCAGCTCGCCAAGGACCTCGCCTCGGGCATTCTGCTCACGTCGGACCACGACGGGCACGGCACCTACTACGCTGGCAACTCGTGCGTGGACTCCGCCGTGGACGGGTACCTGCTCAGGGGAACGGCGCCGGCCGACGGCACGACCTGCTGAGCCGACTGCTCGCGCCCCTCGTCTCCGTCGCGGTCCTCGCGACACTCGTTCTGCTCGCCGCGAGCCCGGCCCACGGGCCGGGTGAGACGGTGCCCGGTGGCGCGGTCGCCGCCGGCTCGCCGGCCTCCCCGGAGCCAGGGTGGTCGGGCACGGATTCGCGCCGGCCGGCCGGGGCGGACGGCGACGCGTCGCCGCGTGACACGGTCGAGCTCGGGACACCGACGTCGAAGCCCGCCCAGGGTCTCGACGTCTTCTACGACCAGACGATCAGCTGGCGCCCCTGCGACGTCACGGGTGACGGCCGGGGCTCAGCTGACGACCGCTGCGGCACGGTGCGCGTCCCCGTCGACTACCTCGCCCCTCGCGGTGAGACGGTCGAGATCGCCCTGCGCAAGGTTCCGGCCGGCAACCCCGAGGCACGCAAGGGCACGCTCTTCATCAACCCTGGTGGTCCCGGCGCCTCCGGCCTCGAGTTCGCGATGGAGGCCCGGGACTTCTTCTCCGACGACGTCCGCGAGGTCTGGGACGTCGTCGGCTTCGACCCGCGCGGCATCGGCGAGTCGGGCGGCTTCGCCTGCCTGCGCAGCAAGGACCTCGACGCGATGTACGCCGCCGACCCCACCCCGGACACCCAGGCCGAGAAGGCGGCCGCCGCGTCGTCACGGACCGCTCGGCTCCAGGGCTGCCTGGCCCGAGGCGGTGCGCTCGCCCGCAACATGGGCTCCGAGCAGGTGGCCCGCGACCTCGACGTCATGCGCGATGCCGTCGGCGACGTCCATCTCAACTACTACGGCATCAGCTACGGCACGCTCATCGGGGCGCTCTACGGCGCCCAGTTCCCCGACCGGATCGGGCTCATGGTCATCGACTCGGCCGTCTCGCCCGACTACGTCGCGGCGGACTCGGCGTCGCAGGACGACGTCGACGGTTGGGCCGAGGAGGAGGCCGCGACGGTGGAGGACGGGCTCGACGCCTTCCTGGAGGACTGCGTCGACCAGGGTGACTGTGCTCTCGGTGACGACGTCGACACGGCACGCACCCGGCTCCTCGCCTTCCTCGACCGGCTCGAAAACAAGCCGCTCCCGAGCGACGCGCAGGGCATCCCGCGCCTCACCGAGGGCTGGGCCGTGACGGCCGTCAACTCGGTGCTCCTCTATCCGGACTCGTGGGAGGACGTCGAGGATGCGCTCCACGGGGCGCTCGAGGACGGTGACGGCACCGACCTCGTGTGGGCCGCGATGGACACGGTCATGCGCGACGACGACGGGTCGTACGTCGGTGGCTACGAGGCGAGCCACCTGCCGATCCACTGCGCGGACTGGCCGCTCGACGCGACGTCGCAGATGGAGCCGAGTGCCTCCGTCCTCGACGAGCACCCGGTCTACGCGCACCTCCACGGCGTGGCGACGGACTCCTGCGCGGGTTGGGTGGGCACCCAGCGCACCAACCTCATCCTCACCGTGGACGCCACCTCGCCGGTCCTCGTCCTCGCCAACGAGCGCGACCTGACGACCCCTCCAGACGGCACGCGGGAGATGGGTCACGGCATCTTCGGGTCGCGCCTCGTGCTCGTCGACGCGGACGGCCACGGGGTCTACGCCAACGGCAACGACTGCGCCGACGGGATCGTCGACGACTACCTCGTGCGGGGGCTCGCGCCGCGCAACGGCGAGCTCTGCGACGCCTGACGCCGCAGGGCCCAGACCACACGTCGAGGGCACTCTCCGACGCGGAGAGTGCCCCTCGACGTCATGATGGCGTGTGCCGGCTCGATCAGTCGGTCGAGACCCGGACCACGATCTTGCCGGCGGTGTGCCCCTCCTGGTTGAGCCGGAAGGCGTCCGCCAGCTCCTCGAGCGGGAAGGTCTGCGCGACCGGCACCGTCAGCGTGCCTCCCTCGAAGAGCGCGGTCAGGCGGGCCAGCTCGGCGCCGTCCGGTCGCACCCAGACGTAGTGGCCGTCGGCCTCGGCGACCGACCCGTCGGCGATCGAGGCATGGCGTCCACGGTCGGCGATCACGGCCGTCGTCACGTCGAGCACGTCGCCCACGAAGTCCGCGACGGCGTCCACGCCGTCGGGAGCCAGCGCGCGGACGCGCTCGACCAGGCCGTCGCCGTAGGTCACCGGCTCGGCACCGAGCTCGCGCAGGCGGTCGTGGTTGCGCTCCGACGCCGTCCCGATGACGCGGGCGCCGAGCGACCGGGCGATCTGCACCGCGAGCGAGCCGACGCCACCCGCCGCGGCGTGCACGAGCACGGTGTCGCCCTCGCCGACCTCGAGGCGCGTCAGCAGGCGCAGGGCGGTGAGGCCTGCGAGCGGCAGGCCGGCCGCCTCGTCCCACGACATCGTCGCGGGCTTGGCGGCGACGGCGCGCACCGGCACGCTGACGAGCTCGGCGAAGGTGCCGCCGTGGACGTAGTCCTTGCGGGCGTAGGCCAGCACCTCGTCGCCGGGCGAGAACTCGGGGGTGTCGAAGCCGACGGCCTCGACGACCCCGGACACGTCCCAGCCGGGGACGACGGGGAACCGCACGTCCATGACGGCGTCGAGGCCGCCCGACATGAGCTTCCAGTCGACGGGGTTGACCGACGCCGACCGCACTCGCACGAGCACCTCTCCGGGCCCGACCTTGGGGCGCGGCTGCTCGGTGAGGGCGAGCACCTCGGGTCCGCCGTAGGTGTCGTAGGTCATGGCGCGCATGGTCGGGTTCGTGGCGTTCGACTCGGTCATCGTGGTCCTTTCTGGGGGAGTGGCCGGTGGGGTTCCGCGGTCTCCTGAGGTCAAGGCCGAGGGGTCGGCGCGGCATTCCCAAGGGTCGCGACCGGCTCGGGCGCGGCCGGTGGCGACGTGCCGAAGGCCTCCTCGGGACACGATTTTTCTCCGGCAGGGGTCGTGCGTATACTCAACCTCCGTGTCCGGTCGCGCTCGCCGCGCCCCTCACGACCAGCCGCTTTAGCTCAGTCGGCCAGAGCGATTCACTCGTAATGAATAGGTCATCGGTTCGATTCCGATAAGCGGCTCGGCTCGAGGCCCCGTCACCTGCGTTCGTCGCAGGAGGCGGGGCCTTCTCCGTGCCCCGACACGCGACGGCGCCGGGCCCCATGGCACGCGGGACGGCATACTCCCGGGAATGACGAAGGAGCCCACCTGCGCGCGCAGGACGGGCTCCTTCGAGGCTGGTGCGGATGGGGGGGTGCGTGCCAGCCGTGGGGGTGTTACAGGTGTGACAGTAATCAACCTGTAGCCACGTGTACGGACTTTCGACAATTTTGTGGTGAGAAGTTTTGGAATGGTGTGTCGTGGGGCTTTTGTCGACATCCCGACGGAGCCCGGGCCGTCGTCGATCTGGCACAGTGACCCGGTGAGCGCGACCCCGGCAGACGTGGACCAGGATGTCCTGGCCGAGACGCTGGCCGTCGCGGCCCGCCTCGTCGGAGGCCCGCTGCGAGCCGTGGGTCAGCCCTTCCCCGGCAGTCGTCGCACGCTCGTCGTGCGAACCGTCGACCCGTCGGGCCGCTCGTTCGTGGTCAAGCGCTACCACAGCGAGGAGGGGCGGGAGGCGTATGCCCGCGAGGCGTCCGCGCTCGAGGCGCTGACCGGGGTCGCTCAGACGCCGACGCTCGTGGCCGAGTCCAGCGACCCGCGCCTCGTCGTCATGGGCGACCTCGGGGACGGGACCCACTTGGCCGACGCGCTCCTCGGTGACGACGCCGACCGGGCCGCGGCCGCGCTGTCCGGGTGGGCCACGGCGGTGGCGGGTCTGCACCGGGCCGGGCACCAGGTGCGCGACACCTTCGAGGCCGGCGTGCTGGCCCGCTYGTCGGGGCCGCTCGACGTCGACTACCTCCCGGCGCATCTCGTCGAGGCCGTCTCGGTGTGGGACCGCCTTGCCACTGCCCTCGACGTCGCTGCGCCTGACGGGACGTTCGACGTGCTCGCAAGGGTGCCGGACCGTTTCCGGGTCGACGCCTGCAGTCTGTCCGCGGCCGACATGTGCCCCGACAACAACCTCGTCGGCGACGCCGGCCTCGTCCTGCTCGACTTCGAGTTCGCGTTGTGGCGACCGATCGTCTGGGACGCGGCCTACCTCAGGGTGCCGTGGCCGACGTGCTGGTGCGCCTGGTCGCTCGAGACCTCTGCCGCGGAGGCGGCACTGAAGCGATGGCGGGACGCCGTGGCGGTGGAGTGGCCCGAGGTGCAAGGTGCCGACTTCGACCACGACCTCGACCTCGCGACGGAGGCGTGGGCCTGGCTCGCCGGCAGCTGGTGCCTCGCCGGACTCGTCGACGGGGAGCCGCAGCGGGTCAACCCGGTGAAGCCGATGCCGCGCATGCCCGACCGCGTGCTCCGCTTCCTGCGCACCGCGTCGGCGGGGCGGGCGCTGCCCGAGCTCACCGAGGTCGCGCTGCGGCTGGCGCGTGCCGTCGAGACGACGTATGCCGCCACCGACGTGCCGCTCGCCCCCGCGTTCACCGGTGGTGCGTTCCGGTGACCGCCTGGACGACCCGGCGGGCGACCGCCGCCGATGCCACGGTCGTGGTCGGGCTGCGGGCGCTGATGTTCTCGGCGATGGGCGTGCCTGGCGTCGACGACCCGGGCTGGCAGGAGGCCGCCACCGCGTGGTTCGAGCGGGAGCTCGACGGCGGACGTGCCTGCGTCGTCGTCGCCGAGGTTGCCGACGGCGAGGTCGTGGCCGGGGCGATGGCGGGGCTCCGCTTCGAGACGCCCTCGCCGGTCAACCCGAACGGCGTCTGGGGTCTCGTCAACAACGTCGCGACCCACCCTCGGGCGCGCCGGCAGGGGCTGGCCCGGGCGTGCGTCGTGGGCGTCCTCGACTGGTTGCGCGACGAGACGGAGGCGACGGTCGTCGAGCTCTTCGCGACGGGGGAGGGGGCAGGGCTCTACGAGGAGCTGGGCTTCACCCCGACGGCTTGGCCCGCGATGCGCCTCCGCCTCGACCGCTGAAGAACCGCCGGTTCGGGGGCCGCGGCGCCGGGGTGGCTGGGGGTGCTGGCTGGCCCCAGAGGTGTGCCCTCGCCGCAGGGGTGCGCGGTGCACCGCGCACGCCGGGGTCGAGCGCGCACTCGTGGTGCGACCGCGCACTCGTGGTGCGACCGCGCACTGGTCGGCTCCCGGCTCAGGGGACGGGCGCTGGCGCGGCCTCGTGGGGCTGGGCGTGCTCGAGGACCCGCCGGAAACCCCACGACACGAGGACGGCCGCGGCGCCGGCACCGACCGTGACGGCATACGCCGGCGTGTGCCCGCCCCAGTCGGCGAGGCGCCCGGCCAGCGCGGCCCCGAGCGCGTAGCCGAGCCCGGTGGCCGCGGCGAGCGCCGTCATCGCGGCGCCGGTGCGGGACGGCGGCGTGACGCGCTCGCCCAGGGTGAACGTCGTGATCATGTAGGGCGCGACGGTGAGGCCGAGCACGAGCAGGACGGGGACGAGAGCGGGCAGCGACCCGACGAGCAGGAGCGGCGCCGAGAGGGCGAGCAGGCCGACGGCGAACCATCGCAGCCGTGCCGACAGCGCGAACCGCGCGGGCAGTCCTGCGACGGCGAGACCGGCGATGACGCTGCCGACGCCGAGCAGGGCGTGGAAGTAGCCCGTGAGGCCGGGGGAGCCCGCGGCGGTGGCGAGGACGGACGTGCCGGTCTGGACCGACCCGAAGACGGTGCCGACGAGCAGCTGGGCGGCGCACAGGACGACGACGGCGGGTGTCATCAGTCGGCCGACGGCGCCGGCCGTCCGCGACGTCGCGGCGTGCGTGACCCCTGCGGTCTCGTGCAGGGCGAACCACGTGCCGAAGACGGCGAGGCCCGCGGCCGCGAGCGCCAAGGCCGCCGTGGGGCTCGCGACGGAGACGCCGAGCCCGACGAGCGCCGGGCCGAGGACGAAGGAGGCCTCGTCGGCCGCGCCCTCGTAGGAGAAGGCGGCGTCGACGAGCCGGTGCTGGCGGGCGCCGGTCTCGGCGGTGATGGGGCGCCAGCGCACGCGGGCCAGCGGACCGATCTGCGGCAGAAGGAGACCCGCGACCGCGCTCGCGACCGCGGCCATGCCCCAAGGGAGTCCGGCGTTGACCACGAGGAGGATGCCGACGAGGCCGGCCGCCCCGGCGAGCGACTGGAAGGCGACGACCCGGCGCTGGCCGAGCCGGTCGGCCCGGGCACCCCAGAAGGGCGCCCCGACGGCGTTGGCCACGGCGAGGGCACCGGCGCAGAAGCCGCCCGCGCCGTAGCTGCCGGTGGCGGACGACACGAGCAGGAGGGTGCCCAGCTGGCTCATCGCGAGCGGCATACGAGCCAGGAAGGCGACGACGATGTAGGTGCGCCCGGTGAGGCCGAAGAGGTGGCGGTAGGAGTCGATGGGTGACACGTGAGCAGCTCCGGATCTGGTCGCGGGGTACGCGACAACGGGTGCGTGCCTACCCGCCCAACAGGTCACGCCAGATCCCTGTGCAGCTCCCAGTGTAGGGCGTCGCGGACCGGAGCCCGGTCGCTGCTCACCGGCCAGGGCGGGCGGAGGGCGGCGGGCGGAAGGCGGCGACGATCCGCCCAGGTGCGTCAGTCGCGCATGTGGTGGGCCTGGCGCACCGACGGCGAGAGCCGGTAGATCACCTCGACCAGCCCCGCGCCGACGGCACCGACCGCAAGCGACTGCCAGACGAGCGGCAGCGGCGCGTCGAGGTTGAAGAAGGACGCGGCGGACGGCCACGCGAACGCCGTGACGGCGAGCCCGACCATCGCGGCGACGAGGACGGCCTTCCACAGGCGGAAGGGACGGGCGAGCACGACGAGGATCCAGAAGAAGACCGTGAGGAGCGTGATCGTCGCTCCGCTGCCCGGCTGCCAGCACGCGACGTCGGCGACGGTCTTCGCGCCGGCCTCGACGGCACACCGGGTCGAGAACTCGTCCGGCGGCACGCCGTAGCTGCTGCCCGCGAGCAGGTAGGACGTGATGACGGCGACTCCCGCGACGGCGCCGGACGGCACGGCGAAACGCAGGATGCGTCCGAGGAAGCCGGAGAGGTAGCGGCGCTTGTTGGGTCCGAGGGCGAGGAAGAACGCCGGGATGCCGATGGTCACGGCCGACACGAGCGTCAGGTGGCGCGGCAGGAACGGGAAGGGCACGGCGATGAGCGCTGCAGCGAGGATGGCGACGAGGCTCATCGCGTTCTTGGCGAGGAAGAGGTTGGCGACGCGCTCGACGTTGCCGATGACCCGGCGTCCCTCGGCGAGCACGTCGGGCAGGTGCGAGAACCTCCCGTCGAGCAGGACGAGCTCGGCGACCGCCTTGGTGGCCTGGGCCCCGTTGCCCATGGCCACGCCGATGTCGGCGTCCTTGAGGGCGAGCGCGTCGTTGACGCCGTCTCCGGTCATCGCCACGACGTGACCGTCGGCCTGGAGCGCGTGGACGAAGGCGCGCTTCTGCTCGGGGGTGACCCGGCCGAAGACCGTGTGCGTCGCGAGGACCTCCCGCAGGGCGTCCTCGTCGTCGGGCAGGGTGCGCGCGTCGACGGGCTCGCCGACGTCGAGCCCCACGGTCCGGGCCACGGCGGCGACGGTGACGGGGTTGTCGCCCGAGATGACCTTGATGGCGACCCCCTGCTCAACGAAGTAGTCGAGCGTCGCCTTGGCGTCGGGGCGCACCTGCTCGGTGAGGGTCACGAGGGCGGCCGGGGTGATGTCGGCCGGCAGCGTCGACTCCGTGAGGTGCGCCTCGCTCCGGGCGAGCAGGACAACGCGTCGCCCGGAGTCCGCGAGCGCGGCGACCCGTGCCCGGATCGCCTCGAGCACCTCGGGCGGCGACGGCTGCGGGTCGGCGGCGAGCAGCACCTCCGGCGCGCCGAGCACCCAGGTCGAGCGCTCGGCGAAGCACGCCGCGCTCCACTTGCGGGAGGAGTTGAAGGGGATCGTCTCCGTGCGCTCCCAGCCGGGCGCCTCGATGACCGCGGCGACGGCGGTCAGGGTGCCGTTGGCGTTCGGGTCGTCGGCGAGCGCCCCCAGCGCGCAACGGATCTCGTCGGCATCCTGCCCATCGAGGGTGTGCGCGTCCTCGAAGGCGATCTCGCCCGCGGTCAGCGTCCCCGTCTTGTCGAGGCAGACGACGTCGACCCGGGCGAGGCCCTCGACGGCCGGGAGCTGCTGGACGAGGACGTTGCGGCGCGTCAGCTGCACCGCTGACAGCAGGAACGCGACCGAGGTGAGGAGCACGAGACCCTCGGGCACGAGGCCGACGACGCCCGCCGCCGAGCGGATGACGACCTCGCGCCACCCCTGGTCGCCGACGGTGCGCCACTGCGACCAGATGGCGATGGGCAGGGCGCCGACGATGACCCAGGTGATGTAGGTCAGCAGGGTGTTGATCGAGTCCTGGATCTCCGAGCGCGTGCGCGTGAACTTCCTTGCGTCAGCGGCGATCCGGTTGACGTAGGCGTCGGCGCCGACCTGGCTCGCGTGGTAGCGCCCCGACCCCGCGACGACGCTCGTGCCCGACATGATGCCGTCGCCCTCGCCGTGCGGCACCGGGTCGGACTCCCCGGTGAGGTTCGCCTCGTTGAGCTCGAGCCCGGCGCTCGCCAGGAGGGTGCCGTCGGCAGGCACCTCGTCGCCCGTGCGCAGCTCGATGAGATCGTCCTGCACCACCTCGGTCGTCGGCACCACCCGCACCTCGCCGTCGCGCACGACCCGCGTCGTCGGGGCGTTGAGCAGCGCGAGCCGGTCGAGCTTCCGCTTGGCGAGGTACTCCTGGACGATGCCGATGGCGGAGTTGACGACGAGCACGATCCCGAAGAGCCCGTCGGCGAACGACCCCGTCACCATGACGAGGACGAAGAGAGCGCCGAGGATCGCGTTGAAGCGGGTCAGCACGTTGGCCCGGACGATCTCGCCGATCGAGCGTGACGTCCGCTCGGTCAGCGCGTTGACGGCGCCACGCGAGACGCGCTCGGCCACCTCGGCACCCGTCAGCCCCCCGGGCCGGGTCAGGGTCGCCCCGCCAGGGGTCGGGCCGTCCGTCGTCCCGTCCGTCGTCCCGTGTGTCGCCCCGTCTGTCGTCACCGGCCCATTGTCGTATGCCGGGTGCTGGCCTCCGCGGTGGAACGCGCGCGAGCGCTGCGGAGGCGTCTCGGGAAGGCGGTGCGACGGCATACGACCGCCGTCGCCCCGGTGGTGGACAAAGGTTACTGATCGGTCTTCGGACGAGGTCCGGGGCGCTTCTCCGGTCGTGGGACGATGGGGCGCGTGACTGAGTCGATCCAACGTGCCCGCGCCACCACTGCCTCCTACTCGATCACGATGCGGATCCACGCCGGCACCGACCCGGCGGTCATCGGGGCCCTCGCGGTGAAGGTCGCCGAGAGCGGTGGCATCACCACGGCGCTCGACATCGTCGACTCGCACCCCGACCGGCTCGTCATCGACCTCACCTGCTCCGCCAGCAACGCCGAGCACTCGACCGAGGTCGTCGACGCCGTGGAGACGCTCGAGGGCGTCCGCGTCCACAAGGTCTCCGACCGCGTCTTCCTGCTGCACCTCGGCGGCAAGATCTCCGTCGAGTCCAAGGTCAACCTGCGCAACCGCCAGGACCTCGCGATGGCCTACACGCCCGGCGTTGGCCGCGTGAGCCAGGCCCTCTTCGAGCACCCCGAGGACGTGCCGCGCCTGACGATCAAGGGCAACTCGGTCGCCGTCGTCACCGACGGCTCGGCCGTGCTCGGGCTCGGCAACATCGGCCCGATGGCGGCGCTTCCGGTCATGGAGGGCAAGGCGGCGCTCTTCAAGCGCTTCGCCGACATCGATGCGTGGCCGATCTGCATCGACACGACCGACGTCGACGAGATCGTGCGCACCGTCGAGCTCATCGCCCCCGGCTTCGGTGGTATCAACCTCGAGGACATCGCCGCCCCGCGCTGCTTCGAGATCGAGGCCAAGCTGCGTGAGCGCCTCTCGATCCCCGTCTTCCACGACGACCAGCACGGCACGGCCATCGTCGTGCTCGCCGCGCTGAAGAACGCGCTGCGCTGCATCGACAAGAAGCTGCCCGACGCGCGCATCGTCGTCTCCGGTGGCGGCGCGGCCGGCTCGGCGATCGTCCAGCTGCTGCTCGCCGCCGGCGCGGTGGATGTCACCGTCTCCGACCGTCCGGGCCTGCTCAACCAGGACGACGAGTCCCTGACACCGGCGTGGCGCGACCTCGCCGAGAAGACCAACCCGCGCGGCCTCACCGGCACCCTGCGCGACGGCCTCCAGGGCGCCGACGTCTTCATCGGCGTGAGCGCACCCCACATCCTCGCGCCCGAGTGGATCGACGAGATGGCTGAGAAGCGCATCGTCTTCGCGCTCGCCAACCCCGACCCCGAGGTCGACATCTACGAGGCGACGCAGCGCGCCACCGTCGTGGCCTCGGGCCGCAGCGACTACCCGAACCAGATCAACAACGTGCTGGCCTTCCCCGGCGTCTTCCGTGGTCTGCTCGACGCCCGGGCGACCGACGTCACGACCGAGATGCTCATCAAGGCCGCCGACGCCATCGCCTCGGTCGTCACCGATGAGCAGCTCAACCCGAACTACATCATCCCGAGCGTCTTCCAGCCCGACATGAGCAAGACCGTCGCCAAGGCGATCGTCGACTGCGTGCCCAAGGCCCCGGCGATGAACATCCCGATGACCGGCGCCAACTGAGGAGCACGACCCACCGGATGACGAGCACGACCCATCCCGGACAGCGCTATCCGCTCGACGGCCGCCGCGCCTGGGCGGTGTGGGCGGCCGCCATCTCGGTCTACGTCCTCGCCGTCTTCCACCGCACCTCGCTCGGCGTCGCCGGTCTCGAGGCCGCCGACCGTTTCGGCATCAGCAGCTCGCAGCTGTCGACCTTCACGATCGTCCAGGTCTTCGTCTACGCAGCGATGCAGCTGCCGGTCGGGGCGCTGCTCGACCGCTACGGCAGCAAGCGCATGCTCGGGGTCGGGCTCACCCTGCTGACGCTGGCCCAGTTCGGCTTCGCGTTCGTCCACGCCTTCCCGGCCGCGCTGCTCTGCCGGGTGCTGCTCGGCATGGGCGACGCCATGGTGTTCATCTCGGTGCTGCGCCTCGTCGCGCTGTGGTTCTCACCGCGCCGCACGCCGATGGTGACGCAGCTGACCGGCGTCCTCGGGCAGCTCGGGGCGTTCGCCGCCGCCGGGCCGCTCGCGGCCGCGCTCCACCACTTCGGGTGGACCCCGTCGTATGCCGTCGCGGCGTCGGTCGGTGTGCTCACGGGGGTCGCGCTCGTCGTCGTCGTCAAGGACAGCCCCTACGTCGACCACCACCGGGACGAGCTGCGGCTGCGGGCCATCGCGCGCACCCTTCGGGCGGCGTGGCTCGTGCCGGGGACCCGGCTCGGGCTGTGGTCGCACTTCACGTCGCAGTTCGCCGCCAACATGTTCACGATGTTGTGGGGCTTCCCGTTCCTCGTTGCAGGACAAGGAGTCTCGGCGTCGACGGCAAGCGTGCTGCTCATGCTCATGGTCGTCACGACGGTCGTGTCGAGCCCCGTCATCGGCACGCTGACGATGCGCTACCCGTTCTCGCGCAGCACCCTCGTGCTGTGGATCGTCGCCGCCGCGATCGCCGCCTGGACGGTGGTGCTGCTCTGGCCCGGACGCGCGCCGCTGTGGATGCTCGTCGTCCTCGTCGTGCTCATCGCCATCGGCGGCCCGGGCTCGATGATCGGCTTCGACCTCGCGCGCACGTTCAACCCGCCGACCCGCATCGGCAGCGCCTCGGGCATCGTCAACACCGGCGGCTTCATCGCGACGTTGACGGCGGTCGCCCTCGTCGGTGTCGTCCTCGACCGGGTCGCTCCGGGCGGGCCGCCGACGTGGGACGTCGACGCGTTCCGGGTCGCGATGACGGTGCAGTACCCCGTGTGGGCTCTCGGGATCGTGCAGATCCTGCGCTACCGGCACAAGGCGCGGCGCGCGGCCCTCGAGGCCGACCCCGACGCGTACGCCGCCATGCAGGCCGGCCGCTCCGTCACCTTCCACTGACCGGGGCCGCCCCTCTCAACCGTCGAGAGGCCACGTTCTGCGGGTCCGCACCCGTCGAGAGGCCACGTTTCGTGGGTGCCGACCCCTCGAAAGGCCACGTTCTGCGGTCTAGCCTGCTCGGGAGGAGGAGCGATGGCGACGTGGGCGGACGTGGACGAGCTGGCCGGTCGCCTGCCCGGCGCGGTGCTCGGGGTCGCCCACGAGGGCTCTCCCGCCTGGCACGCCGGACGGCATACGTTCGCGCGTCTGCGCTGGGACGACGACGGGCGCGAGCTCGTCCAGGTGTGGACCGGCGAGATGGACACCGAGCAGGCGCTCGCCGACCGGCGCGACACGTTCGTGCGGATCGACACGTTCCGCTACCGCGTCACGACGTGGGCGCGCCTCGACCGCCTCGACCGGGCCGAGCTCGCGGAGCTGCTCGTCGACTCCTATGACATTCGCGGCGGGCCCCGCCGGCGGGGTGACACCGACCTGGCGGACCTCCTGCGCTGAACCGTAGAAGGCCACGAACCGGGCCTCGCCCTGCGGGGGCGGCCCGGTTCGTGGCCTTTCGACGGTGGAAGAGGGTGGGCCTCAGGCGTCGCCGACGGTGAGGGCCTCGGCCTCGGTGCGGGACGTGACCTCCTCGGCGCCGTGTCCGGGCGCCTCGTCGAGCGCGCTGATGATCCGGCGAGCGGTGAGGAGCACGAGGACGGCCAGCACGACCGCGGCCGAGCCCACCCAGAAGGGCAGGTGGATCGACTTCTCGCCGAGGTTGCCGGCGAGCCACGGGGCGACGGCGCCGCCGCTGAAGCGCACGAAGGAGTAGGCCGCAGACGCGACCCCGCGCTCGACGGGGGAGACCTTCATGACCGTCTCGGTGATGAGCGTGTTGTTCACGCCGAGGAAGGCGCCGGCGAGGATGACGCCGACGACGAGCACGGTCTTGTTCTCGGTCCACATCGCCATGGCGGCGAGAATGACCGCGAAGCCGAGCAGCGCGCCGACGATGCCGGCCAGCGTGCCGAAGCGGCGCTGGATCATCGGGGCGACGAAGACCGACGTGATGGCGAGCAGCACGCCCCAGCCGAAGAAGATGAACCCGATCTCGTGCGCCCCCATGGCGAGCGGGAAGGGCGTGAAGGCGAGCAGGGTGAAGAAGCCGAAGTTGTAGAGCAGCGCCGTGATGCCGACGGTGAGCAGGCCACGGTGGCCGAGGGCACGCAGGGGCGCCGTGATCGAGGTCGGGTTCTCGGCCGGCGGGGTCTTCGGCAGCGTGGTCAGCGTCGCGATGAACGCGACGGCCATGAGCACGGCGACGCCGTAGAACGGCCAGCGCCAGGAGATGCCGCCGAGCCAGCCGCCGAGCAGCGGGCCGGTCGCGATGCCGACACCGAGAGCGGCCTCGTAGAGGATGATCGCCTGCTTGACCGAGCCGGCAGCCGCGTTGACGATCGTCGCCAGGGCGGTCGCGATGAAGAGCGCGTTGCCGAGGCCCCAGAGGGCGCGGAAGGCGACGATGCCGCCGACGGTGTCCTGGCTGCCGGCGAAGGCGGCGCCGACGATGATGAGGGCGAGGCCGAGCAGCAGGGTGCGCTTGGCACCGACGCGGCTGCTGACCCAGCCGGTGCCGAGCATCGCGATGCCCATGACGGCGAGGTAGCTGGTGAAGAGGAGCGAGACCTGCGACGGGCCTGCACCGAGCTCGTCGGCGATCGGCTTGAGGATGGGGTCGACGAGGCCGATGCCCATGAAGGAGATCACGCAGGCGAAGGCGATCGACCAGACGGTCTTGGGTTGGCGCCACATGGTGGTGGTCATCCGTCCTTTCGGGTGGGGTGCGGGACAGGGGCGTCCGCCGCGGCGGCGAGCAGCTCGTTCATGACGTCGATGGCGACGCGGACGCGGTCGAGGGCCGGTCCGTCGAGCTGGTCGAGGGCGGGGGACAGGACGGCCAGTCGGGCCCGACGCACGGTCTCGAGCGCGGCGTGGCCCTCGTCGCTGAGGGAGATCACCGTGGCGCGCGCGTCGTCGGGGTCGGACGCGCGGTGCACCCAGCCCGACGCCTCGAGGCGCTGGAGCTGGGTGGTGATCGTCGGCTGGCTGCTGTGATCGGCGGCCGCGAGGGCGCTGACGCGGGAGGGTCCGAGCTCGTCGAGCAGGGCGAGGAGGCGGGCCTGCGCGAAGGGCACGTCGAACGACGCGTGCCGGCTGGCCCAGCGCGAGAGTCGCGCGGCCGAGCGCAGCAGGTCGTTGCCCAGGGTGGTCGGTTCGGTCACTCGCTCCAATTTACATAGACAACCTATGCATATCAAGTCGAGTTCATGGGACGGGGGCGGAGCGCTCACTCGAGTGGGACGGGGCGCTCACTCGACTGGGACTCAGCTGAGCTGGCCGAGCACGGCGTCGGCGCGACGCCCGGCATGCCTCGCGGCGAGCGCCGGGGTGCGCCGCGTGCCGCCACCACCGATGGTGATCGGCACGCCACCGGGGCAGGCGGTAGGTGGTGGAGGTGACGAGCGTGCCGAGGAGGATCGTCGACGTCTCACGCGCCAGGTCGACGGTCATGCCCCTGCAGCGACGTGTCAGCCGCGGACGATCCCGTCGACGACGACCTCGAGCATGGGCCGGACGTCGAGGTCGGCGTGGCTCGTGTCGGCGACGCTCGCGACGCCGCTGACGAGGCGCATGACGTTGGCGGCGTCGACGCCCGGGCGCAGCTGGCCCCCGGCGTCGAGGTGGTCGATGACGCGGCGGTTGGCCTCGCCCATGACGCGGCACTTGCGGTACATCGGGGACGCGGGGTCGTCCATGGCGGCGCAGATCTTGCTGGCCGCGCCCCGGTGCAGCGTGATGTGGTCGATGAAGTGCTCGAACCAGCCGAGCAGCATCTCCCGGGCGGGCTGCCCCGTGGCGATGGCGGCGTCGGCGTCGGCGGACACGCGGTCGGTCCAGTCCTGCATGAGGGCGTCGACGAGGGCCTCGCGGGTGGGGAAGTGGCGGTAGAGCGTGCCGGGGCCCACCCCGGCCCGCTTCGCGATCTCGTCGAGCGAGGAGTCAGTGCCGCGCTCGGTGAAGACGATGCGGGCGGTCGCGAGGATCTTGTCGTAGTTGCGCCTGGCGTCGGCGCGCATCGGGCGAGGCATTTTCTCGGGGCTCTCCTGAGCCGGTCCGTCAGCCGAATCCCCTTGGGTGGCAACAGATCCCGGCGACGACTCGAGCGTCGCACTGCCAGCTTCGGCAGGCCTCACGAGAAATCTCCCTTGCTAAAACGGAGACAGTCTCCGTATTGTGGGTCAGGCAGAACCGGAGTGGTTCTCCGCTAATCGTAGCGCCGATCGTCGTCACAGAGGAGTCCGGCACCCATGACCACCACGATCCAGCCCACCCGACAGGCCCGACGCGTCCACCTGTCGCACCTCGCCACGACCCACCGTGCCCCGCTCGTGCCCCGCGGCACCCACGGAGCCGAGGGCACGCACGGCACGCAGGGTGCCAGCGACGGCGAGCGCCGACGCCGCACCCGCGCCACCTCCTTCACGCCCATGGCCCGCGACCTCACCGACGAGAGCTCGCACCGCCCGTTCACGCACCACGAATCCTGAGGTCAGAGATGTCGACCAGCACCACCGCATCACCCGTCACCCGACAACCTGAGCGCTCCACGCGGGAGCGGGCCGCCCGACGCGGCGCCATCGGCCTCGGCGTCGTCCTCGTCGCCCAGCTCATGCTCGTGCTCGACGCGACCGTCGTGAACGTCGCGCTCCCGCACATCCAGACCGACCTCGGGTTCACGCCCGCGGGCCTCTCCTGGGTGCTCAACGCCTACACCCTCGCCTTCGGCGGGCTGCTGCTCCTGGGCGGGCGCCTCGGCGACGTCTTCGGGCGACTGCGCATCTTCGAGATCGGCCTGGCGATCTTCACCGTCGCGAGCCTGCTCGGTGGCCTCGCCACGTCCCCCGCCTGGCTCATCGCCGCGCGCACCCTCCAGGGAGTCGGTGCCGCGTTCGCCGCGCCGAGCGTCCTCGCCCTCGTCACGACGAGCGCCCCGAACGAGGCCGCGCGCAACCGCGGGCTGGCGCTCTTCACGGCCGTGTCGTCCGCCGGCGCGTCCATCGGCCTGCTCCTCGGTGGGATCCTCACCGACTACGTGAGCTGGCACTGGACGCTCTTCGTCAACGTCCCGATCGGGGCCGTCGTGCTCGTCCTCGCGCGCCGCTACGTGACCGAGACGCCGAGGATCCGAGGCCGCTTCGACGTGGTCGGCGCGATCACCGCCACCCTCGGCTCCGTCTCCGTCGTGCACGGCTTCATCAGTGCGGCCGACCGCGGCTGGGCGTCGCCCGTGACGATCGGCTCGTTCGTCGTCGGCGTGCTCCTCATCGCGCTCTTCGTGCGCACCGAGGGTCGGGTCAGCTCCCCGCTGCTGCCGCTCGCGCTCGTCCGCAACCGCACCCGCGGGGGAGCCCTCGTGCTCATGGCGCTCGTCGTCGGCGCGCAGTTCTCGACGTTCTTCCTCGTGACGCAGTACCTCCAGCTCGTCCTCGGCTTCAGCCCGGTCGCGACCGGCGCCGCGTTCCTCCCGCTCAGCCTCGCGATCTTCGCGACGTCGCGGGTCAGCGCCCGCCTCGTCGCCAAGGTCGGCCCCCGGCCGATGCTCCTCGTGGGCACGCTGGGCCTGACCGCCAGTTTCGTGTGGCTGAGCACCATGTCGACGACGAGCACGTATGCCGCCCACCTCCTGGGTGCGCTGGTGCTCAACGGCGTGTCGGCCGCGCTCGTCTTCATGCCGGTCACGGTCGTCGTCCTCGGCGGCGTCGACCGCGCCCAGGCCGGCACGGTCTCCGGGCTGCTCCAGACCGCGCAGCAGCTCGGTGGCGCCGTGGGCCTCGCCGCGATCGTCAGTGTCTACGCCTCGCAAGCCGTCCCGGGCCAGTTCGTGCCGGGCGTCGAGCCGGCGTTCCTCACGTCGGCGACGTTCACCCTCGTGGCGCTGCTCGTCGCGGCGTTCGTGCTCCGGCCGCGTCCGGCCCAGGCGGTGACCGCATCGTCCGAGCCGACCCGTGAGCCGACTCGAGAGACGGTGGCCGTCGCCGCAGCAGACGGCGCCGAGGCCCAGTGAGGGCACCAGCGGCCTGACCGGACCCGATCCGCCCCGGCCCGGCCCGTCCTGGCCTGGCAGATCGACCAGCAGATGGACCGGCGTCCGGTGGGGTAAACACCCCACCGSACGCCGGTCCGACGCGCATTTCACGTGCAGGCCCGCCCTGGTGCCGCACCCGCCGCCGGAGACGGCTGACCCCCGCGACCGGGACGGCGGCGGGGGTCAGGCACACGGCATACGAACGCGTGTGGGCAGGTGTTGCGGGAGGCTCAGTGCCCCTGCGGCATCGCCCAGCGGGCGGTCGAGGTGCCCTGCTCCTTGGCGCGGTCGAAGGCCTCGCCGATGATCTTCTCGGCGGCCTCGCGGTTGCCCCAGTCGGATCCCTCGACGTGCTTGCCGGGCTCGAGGTCCTTGTAGCGCTCGAAGAAGTGCTGGATCTCGTCGAGGGTGAACGTGCTGACGTCAGAGATGTCCTGGACGTCGGCGGTGCGCGGGTCGACGGGCACGCAGAGCACCTTGTCGTCACCGCCGGCCTCGTCGGTCATGTGGAAGACACCGATCGGGCGCGCCTCGACGACGACGCCGGGGAAGACCGGCTCGGGCAGCAGCACGAGCGCGTCCAGGGGGTCGCCGTCCTCACCGAGCGAGTCCTCGATGTAGCCGTAGTCGGCGGGGTAGGCCATCGGCGTGAAGAGGTAGCGGTCGAGGCGGATCCGACCGGTCTCGTGGTCGACCTCGTACTTGTTGCGCTGTCCGCGCGGGATCTCGATGGTGACGTCGAACTCCACGTCTTCCCCTTCTTCACGGTCTTCGGGTGCTGTCTCGGGTGCGGCTCGGGTGCCGGAGCACCCGTCGGCGGCTGACAGAATCGTCCGCGACAGTGTGTCAGCAAGGGCGGTCCTTGCGCGAAACAGCGACGGACGACGGACAGGGGGTGACGCGACGTGGCGCACGAGACGCAGCCGGCGCGGCGCGGTCCCCGCCTGACCTACGGCATGGCCGCGGTGTGGTCGGTCGTCGCGATCCTGCTGGGGTATGCCGTCCTCGACGTCGCCGACGCCGCGCCCGGTGCGCTGACGGTGCGGCCGCTGCCGCCGCCCCCGCCCACCGAGACGGTCGCGACGCGGACGCTGCCCTCGGTCCCGCAGCCGACAATGTCGACCTCGGTCGCGCCGCCCCTGCCCTCGCTCGCCGGCGACACCGCCGCCCCGTCGGCCGCCGGCATCGAGCAGGCGCTCGCGTCGGTGCGTGCGCTCCCGGCGCTGGGCGACTCGGCCCTCGTCGTCCGTGACGGGCAGACCGGCGACGTGCTGCTCGACCAGGGCGGCGACGAGCTGCGCATCCCGGCCTCGACGACCAAGCTGCTCTCCGCCGCGGCGATCGGCCAGACCTTCGCACCCGACGAGACGCTGCGCACCGTCGTGCGCGAGGGGGACACGCCCGACGAGATCGTCCTCGTGGCGGGCGGCGACTCCCTGCTCAACCCCGGCACGGGCGACCCCGACGCGGTCGCCGGCCGAGCCGGACTGCGCGACCTGGCCGAGCAGGTGGCCACGGCCCTCAAGGGCAGCGGCACCACCAGCGTCACCCTCTACGTCGACGAGACGTATGCCGCCGGGCCGACGACGGCGCCGACGTGGGCGTCGACCTTCCGCAGCTCGGGCATCACCGGCGCGGTCGCGATGCTCGGGCTGTCGAGCCAGCGCGCCCATGGTGGGGCGCCCGGCCCGGCCGACCCCGTCGCCGCCGTCCGGTCGGCCTTCGCCCGGCAGCTGGAGGGGCGCGGGATCGACGTGAGGCTGGCCGCGCGAGGTCAGGCACCCGGCGTCCCCGGGTCGCCGATGCCGACGCCGGCTGCCGACGGTGGAGCGTCCGCCACACCGTCCGACGGGACGACGCCGTCCGACGGGGCCACCCCGTCCGACGGGGCCACACCGTCCGAGGGGGCGACGCCCGACGGCGCGCAGGCCCCGACGACCGCGGCCGTGACGCCGACCGCGCCCGCGAGCGGCCCGGGAGCGGTCCTCGGCAGCGTCGAGTCCGCGCCCGTGCGCGAGCAGCTGGCCCTCGCCCTCACCGACAGCGACAACGCGCTGACCGAGATCCTCTCCCGCCAGGCGGCCTACCGCTCCGGCGCCGGCACCGACTTCGCCGAGGTCGGCGCGTGGGTCGTGTCGCAGGTGGCCGCGCTCGGCCTCGACACGGCCGGCGTGACCCTCTCCGACGCGAGCGGCCTCTCCCGCGAGAACCGGGTCCCCGCCTCGCTCCTGTCCGACGTGCTCGTGCTCGGCTACGACGGGAAGCACGCCGTGCTGCGGCGAGCCCTCGACGGACTCCCGATCGGTGGCCTGACCGGCACCCTGGCGGACCGGTTCACCGGCGCCCAGCACGACGCCGCAGGACGCGCCCGGGCCAAGACGGGCACCCTGACCGGGGCCAACGCCCTCGCCGGGAGCGTCGTCGACGACGACGGTCGGCTCCTCGTCTTCGTGGGTATGGTCGCCGGAGTGGGAACCAACGACGCGCGAGCGGCGTTGGACCGTTTTGTAGCGGCGATCGCCTCGTGCGGGTGCCGCTGACGGGCCGGTGGGCCGCTCGGGGTCCTGGTGAGCGACGGTGGTCGTGACCTCTCCGTGTTGCCGGCTGGGCTTCCCAGACACCTCGAGCGACGTCGACACCGTCACGGCACCGAAAGGGCTGGCATGACCGACACGACCCTCCCGACTCCCGTGGACGCCGGACGTCCCGATGGCTCGAGGGGTGGTGCGCCGGCCGCGTTCGTCGACTACGAGTTCGCGAAGCGGACCGGTCGGGCGATCGTCAACCCGGGCCCCCAGGTCTCGAGCGACGAGGCCGCGGCGATCGTCGCCGACCTGCGTGCAGCTGCCGCGTCCGCCGTGGCTCCGGTCGCCGAGACGAGCGCGCTGACCGCGCCCGCCGACGCGCCGGCGCCCCTCGTCGTCGACCGTGCGGGCTGGATCAGCGCCAACGTCGACTCGTTCAAGTCGATGCTCGACCCGGTCGTCGACAAGCTGAACGCGACGAAGAAGTCGTCGACGAACGCCACCGCCGCGGCGATCGGCGGCAAGGTCACCGGCGCCGAGATGGGCGGGCTGCTCGCCTTCCTGTCGAGCAAGGTGCTCGGGCAGTACGACCTCGCACCCGGCGGCACGCCCCGGCTCCTCCTCGTCGCCCCGAACATCGTCGCCACCGAGCGCCGCCTCGAGGTCGACCCGACCGACTTCCGCCGCTGGGTCGCCATGCACGAGGAGACGCACCGGGTGCAGTTCACCGCGGTGCCGTGGCTGCGCGACCACATGGTGGCCCGCACCCAGGCGCTCGCCGTCGACCTCGCGCCGACCCCCGAGGACCTCTCCAAGCGGTTCGAGCAGCTGACGAAGAACCTCCCCGAGGTGTTCAGCTCCGGCGAGGGCATCGGCCAGCTCTTCGCGACCCCGGAGCAGAAGGCCCAGATCGCCGAGCTCACCGCCGTCATGTCGCTGCTCGAGGGCCATGCCGACGTCGTCATGGACGCCGTCGGTCCCCAGGTCATCCCGAGCGTCGGCGAGATCCGCCGCAAGTTCGACGAGCGCCGCAGCAGCTCGGTCGGCATCGACCGCCTGCTGCGCAAGCTCCTCGGTCTCGAGGCCAAGATGCGTCAGTACCGCGACGGCGCCGTCTTCGTCCGGGCCGTCACCGACCAGGTGGGCCGCGACGGCTTCAACGCCGTGTGGTCCTCCCCGGAGACGTTGCCCCGGGCCGCCGAGATCCTCGATCCGGGCGCCTGGGTGCGTCGGGTCCACGGGTGAGCGATGCGAGGTCCCGCAGACATGCCCGGTCCTGACCCCGCCGTCGCCGCCACCCGGCTCGCGGTGCGTGAGCACCTTGCCGACGTGCCCGAGGGCGGTGTCGTCCTCGTCGCGTGCTCGGGCGGCCCCGACTCCGTGGCGCTCGCCGCCGCCCTCGCCTTCGAGGCCCCGCGCTCCGGTGTGCGTGCCGGTGCCGTCGTCGTCGACCACGGCCTCCAGGACCGTTCGGCCCAGGTCGCCGAGGACGCGGCAGCCCTGTGCCGCGAGATCGGTCTCGACCCCGTCGAGGTCGTGCGCGCCGACGTGCGCACGAGCGGCGCCGGCCTCGAGGCCGACGCCCGGTCGGCCCGCTACGCCGCCATCGAGGGTGCGGCCGACCGCGTCGGCGCGTCCATGGTGCTCATCGGCCACACCCGCGACGACCAGGCGGAGCAGGTGCTCCTCGGCCTGTCCCGCGGGTCGGGAGCGCGGTCGCTGAGCGGTATGCCGGTGCGCCGCGACCGCTTCGTCCGTCCCCTCCTCGGCCTGCCGCGCGCCACGACGCTGGCCGCCTGCGCGGCCTACGGCATCGACCCGTGGGACGACCCGCACAACAGCGACGACTCGTTCCGTCGGGTCCGCGCCCGCCGGCTGCTCGCCACCCTCGAGTCCGACCTCGGCCCCGGCTTCGGGGCAGCCCTCGCCCGCAGTGCCGACCTGCTGCGCGAGGACGCCGACTACCTCGAGAGCCTGGCCGTCCGGGCCCGGGCCGACCTGCCCGGCGGTCCTGGCGGTGAGGGCGTCGACCTCGACGCGCTCGCGGCCCTGCCGCGGGCGATCCGCACGCGTGTCTGGCGGATCCTCGCCGCCGAGGCCGGCGCACCGCTCGCCGACGTCAGCGCCGCCCATGTCGAGTCGCTCGACGCGCTCCTCACGTCGTGGCACGGACAGGGCCCGCTCCACGTGCCCGGCGGCATCGCCGTCGCGCGCACCGGTGGTGCCATCGTCTTCAGCCCGCTGCGACAGACCGCCAACGCCTGAGCCGGCTGGCCGCGACGGCCCCGCTGGTTTCGGGGCCGTGGCGCCCGAACCCGCGGTTTCATCGTCACGGGACCGACGGCATACGACCGCTCAAAGGCGTGGCTCGGGCGGCTGCTCGGCTGAGCGGGCCCGGCCGCATCCCGGCGGGGACGGCACCCGGCTGAGTGCGGTTGAATGGACCCGCCCCGCACGACCCTGCACCACCCCCCGCAACGCACTGAGGAGCCTTCGTGGACCACGAGCACATGGGAGATGACCTGGCCAAGGTCCTGCTCACCGAGGAGCAGATCCAGACCCGCCTCTCCGAGCTCGCCGCCGACATCTGGAGGGACTACGAGGGCAAGGAGTTCCTCCTCGTCGGCGTCCTCAAGGGCGCCGTCGTCGTCATGGCCGACCTCATGCGCGCCCTGCCCGGCACCGCACCGATGGACTGGATGGCGGTCTCGTCCTACGGCTCCGGCACGAAGTCCTCGGGCGTCGTGCGCATCCTCAAGGACCTCGACACCGACATCAGCGGCCGCCACGTGCTCATCGTCGAGGACATCATCGACTCCGGCCTGACGCTCTCGTGGATCAAGTCCAACCTCGAGTCGCGCAAGCCCGCCTCGGTCGAGATCTGCACGCTGCTGCGCAAGCCCGACGTCGTCAAGGTCGACATCCCGGTCAAGTACGTCGGGTTCGACATCCCCAACGAGTTCGTCGTCGGCTACGGCCTCGACTACGCCGAGAAGTACCGCAACCTGCGTTGTGTCGGCACCCTCGCCCCGCACGTCTACGCCTGACCGCGGCGGCCTCCGGTGACCTTCTCCATCGTCGCCCGCCAGGGTGACGCCCACGGCATCGCCGTCGCGAGCAAGTTCCTCGCGGTCGGGGCGGTCGTCCCGGCCGCCCGTCTCGGCGTGGGCGCGGTCGCGACGCAGTCCTTCGCCCGGGTCGCCTACCTCGACGAGCTCCTCGGCCGCCTCGCTGCCGGCGAGCCCGCGGACGAGGCGCTTGCGGCCGCGACCGCGCTCGACGAGGGTCGCGAGACCCGCCAGGTGGGCGTCGTCGGGCTCGCCTCGGCCGCGACCTTCACGGGCTCGGAGTGCAACGACTGGGCGGGCGGCGTCGCCCGCGATGACGGCCACACGGCATACGCCATCCAGGGCAACATCCTCACCGGGCCCGAGGTCGTCGAGGAGATGGAGCGCGCCTGGCACGAGACGGCAGGGCAGCCGCTCGCCCGGCGTCTGCTCGCCGCCCTCGTGGCCGGCGACGCCGCCGGTGGCGACTCCCGCGGACGCCAGAGCGCAGCCATGTACGCCGTCGAGCCGGGTTCCGGCTACGACGCGTGCGGGGTGCTCGCCGACCTGCGCGTCGACGACCACGCCGACCCGGTGACCGAGCTCGGGCGCCTGCTCTCCGACTGGGAGATGTACTTCGGCAAGCCCGAGGACGTCGCGCCGCTCGAGGGCGAGCTCGCCGACGAGGTGCGCGGAAGGCTGGCGCAGGCCGGGTTCAGCGAGGCCGACGTCGCGACGGCTCTCGCCGACTGGGCGGGCAACGCGAACTACGAGGCGCGCCTGAGCCCCGACGGCATCGACGGCCGGGTCCTCGAGGCCCTCCGCGCCGCCACCGACTGACCCACCACCCCGCGCGCCGCGGCCCCCGAACCGGCGGCCTGGTGGGTGGGGTGTCGACCAGCCGCGCGCCGTGCCCCCGAACCGTCGGGAGGCGGTGTTCGGGGGCTCAGAGCTTGCCGGCGAGGCGGAGGAGGTACTCCCGACGGTGGAGCGGGTCGAGGTCGGTGCGTGACCGGGTCGGCGCCGGTCCGACGACGGGCCGGTAGCCGTCGAACGCCGTCACGAGGTCGCCCAGCCCGCTCGTGAGGCCGGGCACCCGCTGCTGCAGCTCGTGCAGCCGCCCGGCCGGCACCTCGCCCCGCAGCCGCGTCACCGGGCCGAGCACGGCCGTCTCGCGTGGGGTCGCCCGCACGTGGCCGAGCATCGAGAGCGCCGCACCGAGCACGTCGCTCGGCACCTCGAGATCGAACCGGTGCGCCGGTTCCTCGACCGCCGTGCCCGCGAGGCGCAGCGCCTMCATGAGCACGAGCGGCGTCAGGGCACGGAAGTCGCCGGCCGTGCTCGACATCGACTTGTCGAACTTCTGGTGCATGTGGCTCTGCCGTGGCCAGTAGCCCGAGTGCGTCATCGTGACGACGCAGTCGGTGACCGGCCACCCGTGCAGCCCCTGTCCGAGCGTCGCCCGGACGGTGTCCTCGACGGCGGTGAAGAACGACGCCGGCATCGAGCCGAGCTCGACCCCGAGGGCGAAGCAGACGCCGCTGCCCGGAGGGCCGGGGTCGACGCGCAGACCGACCGTCGCGAGGAACGGGTTCGGCGCCACGTCGATGACCTCGAACGCGCCCCCCGAACCGGTGACCCGCTCGCGACAGATGACCGTCGTCGTGCTGAACCGCGCCGCCACGGCGTACTCCGCCTCGAGCGTCGCGCCGATGACCTCCTTCTGCACCTCGCCGTAGAGCGACAGGTGGGTCTCGCCGCGCACCTCGTCGTGCCGCAGGTCGATGAGCGGGTCCTGCTCCGCCAGCCGGGTCAGCGCCGTGTGCAGGGTCGCGCGCTCGGCGGGGTCGCACGCCTCGACGACCGTCTCGAGCGTCGGCGGCGAGAACTCGTGGACGAGCGGCCGCGCGAGGGCGGCATCGCCGACGAGGTCGCCGATCCGGGCCCGCTCGAGCCCGACGACCCGCGCGATGCGCCCCGCAGGTACCCGCGCGACGCGCTGCACCCCGCCGCGAGCGTGCACCGAGAGCCCGGTGACCCGCTCCTCGCGGCACCGCACGTCGTCGCCGGAGACCGAGGGCGTATGCCGTGTGCCCGGGTCCGATGCCATGGTCCCGACGGTGCGACCGTCGTGGACGAGCACCCGGTCGCGCACCGCCAGGCAGCCCGACGTGACGCTGACGAGGGCCACCTTCTCACCGGCGCCGCCGCGCTGGACCGCGAAGACGGTGGCCGCGAGCGGCGCCTCGGGGTCGGGTGTCCGCGCCGGCAGCAGGTCCGGCAGGGCCAGGGCGAGTTCCTCGACGCCGGCCCCCGTCATCGCCGAGCCGAGGAGGACGGGGCACACGAGACCTCGGCCCGTCTGCTCACCGAGGGCTGCTCGCAGCCGAGAGCCGTCGACCCGGTGCGGGGCGTCGAGCCAGTCCGCGAGCAGGCGGTCGTCCGCCCGGCTCAACGCCTCGACGACTCGCTCGCGGGCAGCTGCGGTGGCCCGGTCCGCGCCCTCGCGCTCGGCCGGGCGCCGCGCCGCTAGGCTCAGGGCCATGAGGGCGTCCGGGACGACGGCGGCGCCGCGCGTGCCCTCGTCGACGACCCGGACGAGTGGCACCGGCGTGACGCCGAGACGGTCGACGACCTCCTGCAGGACCGCGTCGGTGCGGGCGCCGGAGCGGTCGACCTTGTTGACGAAGAGCACCGTCGGGATGCTCAGCCGCTGCAGGGCCCGCATGAGCACGCGGGTCTGGGCCTGCACGCCCTCCACGGCGGAGACGACGAGCACGGCTCCGTCGAGCACCGCCAGCGAGCGCTCGACCTCCGCGATGAAGTCCGAGTGGCCCGGGGTGTCGACGAGGTTGACCGTGACGGGGTCGTCGGGGCCGCCGAGCTCGAAGGAGACGACGGCGGCCTTGATCGTGATCCCGCGGGCGCGCTCGAGCGCGAGGGTGTCGGTCTGCGTGCTGCCGTCGTCGACGCTGCCGAGCTCGGTGATGACTCCGGCGTGCAGGAGCAGACGTTCGGTCAGGCTCGTCTTGCCCGCGTCAACGTGGGCGAGGATCCCGAGGCCGAGGGTGCGTCCGGGACGCACGGGTGGGGTGGGTGGGGTGTCCAAGGTGCTCCATGTCCTGTGCGTAGGTGTGGGTGACCTGCTCGGGTGACATGAAGCTGCGGCGCATCCCGGTGCCTCTCTCCTCGGCCGTGCCTGACGTCGACGGGACCGTCGACCGCTCCAGTGCAGCAAGGCGGAGGAGCGTGCGGCAACCGGTTTTGGGCCGGGAGCACGGCACACGGCATACGCGAGCGGCGCCCGCCCGCGGACGGGACCGTCCAACCCTGCGTGGGCTGGTTCGTCACCGGCCCGCCGCATGCGGAACACTGGTAGTCCGCCGGACGTTGTGCCGGTGGACAAACTCACCGGACGAGCAGGAGGACCGGGGCCCCACAGGCCCCGCACGTACATGGACGCTAAGCGGATTCTGCGCACACCACTGTTGTGGATCTTGGTCCTCATCAGCGCGCTCGTCTTCGGCATGATGTTCTCCGAGTCCGGGCCGCCCCGGATCGACACCTCGGCTGCCATGAAGCAGATCACCGACGGCAACGTCGAGTCGGCCAAGCTGCTCAACAACGAGCGCATGGAGCTGACCCTCAAGACCCCCTACACCTCGCCCGACGGCACGGTGAAGGACGCGAAGTCGGTCTACGCCTACTACGTCGACGCCCGCGGCACCGACGTCGTCGAGGCCCTCAACGCCAAGCCGCCGGCACAGGGCGTCGACGACCAGATCGACGAGCCCAGCTGGTTCGGCTCGCTGCTCTTCTCGATCCTGCCGATCATCATCATCCTCGGCCTCTTCTGGTTCCTCATGGGCCAGATGCAGGGCGGCGGCAACCGCGTCATGCAGTTCGGCAAGTCGCGCGCCAAGCTCGCCACCAAGGACACCCCGAAGGTCACCTTCGCCGACGTCGCCGGCTGCGACGAGGCCATCGAGGAGCTCCAGGAGATCAAGGAGTTCCTCCAGGAGCCGGCGAAGTTCCTCGCCGTCGGCGCCAAGATCCCCAAGGGCGTGCTGCTCTATGGCCAGCCCGGTACCGGCAAGACCCTCCTGGCCCGCGCCGTCGCGGGTGAGGCCGGCGTGCCGTTCTACTCGATCTCCGGCTCCGACTTCGTCGAGATGTTCGTCGGTGTCGGCGCGAGCCGCGTCCGCGACCTCTTCGAGCAGGCCAAGGCCAACGCGCCCGCCATCGTCTTCGTCGACGAGATCGACGCCGTCGGACGCCACCGCGGCGCCGGCATGGGCGGCGGCCACGACGAGCGCGAGCAGACGCTCAACCAGCTGCTCGTCGAGATGGACGGCTTCGACGTCAAGACCAACGTCATCCTCATCGCGGCGACCAACCGCCCCGACATCCTCGACCCGGCTCTGCTGCGGCCGGGCCGCTTCGACCGCCAGATCGCCGTCGACGCGCCCGACATGATCGGCCGCCACCGCATCCTCGAGGTGCACGCCCAGGGCAAGCCCGTCACGGCTGACGTCGACCTGCTCGCCGTCGCCCGCCGCACGCCCGGCTTCACCGGCGCCGACCTCGCCAACGTCCTCAACGAGGCCGCCCTGCTCACCGCCCGCGGTGACAAGAAGGTCATCGACAACGAGGCCCTCGACGAGGCCATCGACCGCGTCATCGCCGGCCCGCAGAAGCGCACCCGCATCATGTCGGCCAAGGAGCGCAAGATCACGGCCTACCACGAGGGCGGCCACGCCCTCGTCGCCGCGTCGCTCAACCACACCGACCCGGTGACGAAGGTGACGATCCTCCCGCGTGGACGGGCCCTCGGCTACACGATGGTCATGCCGATCGACGACAAGTACTCCACGACGCGCAACGAGATCCTCGACCAGCTCGCGTACGCCCTCGGTGGCCGCGTCGCCGAGGAGATCGTCTTCCGCGAGCCGACCACCGGTGCCAGCAACGACATCGAGAAGGCGACCGGCATGGCCCGCAAGATGGTCACCGAGTTCGGCATGTCCGAGCGGGTCGGCGCCATCAAGCTCGGCCAGAGCACCGGCGAGGTCTTCCTCGGCCGCGACATGGGGCACCAGCGCGACTACTCCGAGGAGGTCGCCCGCATCGTCGACGAGGAGGTCCGCTCGCTCATCGACGCGGCCCACGACGAGGCGTACGCGGCGATCAACGCCAACCGCGACCTGCTCGACCACCTCGTCCTCGAGCTGCTCGAGAAGGAGACGCTCAACGTCCACGAGCTCGCCGAGCTCTTCAAGCCGGTCGTCAAGCAGCCGTCCCGTCCGACGTGGCTCTCGTCCCAGACGCGCCAGCTCGGAGACCGTCCGCCGGTCCTGACGCCGGCCGAGATCGCCGCGCAGAACGGCTCGGGCCAGAACGGCCACCTGCCCCCGCCGGTGCCCGCCGACCGCGTCATCGAGGACAAGATCGACGAGGCGGCCGCCGTCGGCGCGCACCCCCTCGCCGAGGAGCACCCCGTCGAGCAGGTCATCGAGGTGCCGGACGACCGCCCTGTCAACCCCACCGAGAAGAGCTGACGCGTGTCGATCGACCAGCCGCGCGCCGAGGCGGCCGTCCGGGAGCTGCTCCTCGCCATCGGTGAGGACCCCGACCGCGAGGGCCTGCTCGACACCCCGGGCCGGGTGGCCCGGTCGTTCGCCGAGATCTACGCCGGCCTCGACATGACGGCGGCCGACGTGCTCCGCACGACGTTCGAGATCGACCACCAGGAGCTCGTCATCGTGCGGGACATCGAGCTCTACAGCACGTGCGAGCACCACCTCGTGCCCTTCCACGGGGTGGCGCACGTCGGCTACATCCCGAGCAAGGACGGGCGGGTCACCGGACTGTCCAAGCTCGCGCGTCTCGTCGACGTCTTCGCCCGGCGCCCGCAGGTGCAGGAGCGGCTCACGACGCAGATCGCCGACGCGCTCGTCGAGCACCTCGACGTGCAGGGCGTCATCGTCGTCGTCCAGGCGGAGCACCTCTGCATGTCGATGCGCGGCATCCGCAAGCCCGGCGCGAGCACCATCACCTCGGCGGTGCGCGGCCAGCTGCGCGACCCGGCCACTCGAGCAGAGGCCATGGCGCTCATGCTCGAGGGCAACAAGTGACCGACGGCCCGACACCCGCACCACCGACCGCGACACAATGGCGGCCATGACCGCGCGCCGCCCCGACCTCGACGCGACCTCCCTGCTCGGCGTGCGCGACCGCACGATCGTCATGGGGGTCGTCAACGTCACGCCCGACTCCTTCTCCGACGGTGGGGAGTGGTTCGAGCAGGACGCCGCCATCGCGCACGGACGTGACGTGCTCGCGGCCGGCGCCGACATCGTCGACGTGGGTGGCGAGTCCACCCGCCCCGGCGCGGAGCGCCCGTCCGTCGAGGAGGAGCTGCGCCGGGTCGTGCCCGTCGTGACCGCCCTCGCCGCCGACGGCGCCGTGGTCTCCGTCGACACGATGCGCGCGTCGGTCGCGCGTGCGGCGGTCGACGCCGGCGCCTCCATCGTCAACGACGTCTCGGGTGGCCTCGCCGACCCCGACATGGTCCCGTGGGTTGCCGCCAACCGCATGCCCTACATCGCGATGCACTGGCGCGGGCACAGCACCGGGATGCAGTCGCGCGCCGTCTATGACGACGTCGTCGAGGACGTCCTGCGCGAGCTGGGGGAGCGGCGCGACGCCCTCCTCGAAGGGGGCATCGACGAGGAGCACCTCGTCCTCGACCCGGGTCTCGGCTTCGCCAAGAACTCCGACCACAACTGGACCCTCATGGCCGCGCTCCCCGCGCTGCACGACCTCGGCCAGCCCATCCTGCTCGGTGCCTCGCGCAAGACCTTCCTCGGACGGCTGGGACGCGACGAGCGTGAGCCCCCTCGGCCTGCGGCCGAGCGCGACGTCGAGACGACGGCCACGTCGGTCATGGCCGCCATGGCGGGGCTGTGGTGCGTCCGCGTCCACGACGTCGCCTCCACGGTGCGCGCGTTGACCGTCGTCCAGGCCGCGCTCGAGCACGCCCCCGACGACCTTGCCGACGACCCCGAACCAGACGACTCTGCAGACCCAGAGGGCCTTCACCGATGACCGACCGCATCGTGCTCCAGGGCGTCTCCGCCCGCGGCACCCACGGCGTGCTGGACGTCGAGAAGCGCGACGGGCAGACCTTCTTCGTCGACGTCACGATGACGCTCGACCTCGAGCCCGCCGGTCGCACCGACGCCCTCGCCGCCACCGTCAACTACGCCGCGGTCGCGAGCGACGTCGTCGCCCGCATCACGGGTCCTTCGTTCGACCTCATCGAGCGCCTCGCCGAGGTCATCGCCGACGACGTCCTGCGCTACGACCTCGTCGACGCTGTCGAGGTCGTCGTGCACAAGCCAGAAGCGCCGGTCGGTCACCCGTTCACGGACGTCCAGGTGCAGGTCTCGCGCAGCAACGCCGCCCATGTCGTCATCGCGCTCGGCACCAACCTCGGCGACCGCGGCCAGACGCTGACCGACGCCATCGCAGCCCTCACCGCCCTACCGGGGCTCACTCTCACCCGCGTGTCGGACATCGTGGCCACCGACCCCGTCGGTGGCCCCGAGCAGCCCGAGTACCTCAA
The DNA here is from genome assembly GCF_052113925.1 of Terrabacter sp. RAF57. Taxonomy (NCBI): domain Bacteria; kingdom Bacillati; phylum Actinomycetota; class Actinomycetes; order Micrococcales; family Intrasporangiaceae; genus Terrabacter; species Terrabacter sp. RAF57. The sequence goes on from NZ_JBFRDT010000009.1 coordinate 117,250, forward strand.
TGCCGTGGTCGTGGGCCGCTCGCTGCTGCATCCCACCGACCTGCTCGCCGAGCTGCACCGCATCGAGGCCGATCATGGTCGCACGCGTGAGGTGCGTTGGGGCGCAAGGACGCTCGACCTCGACCTCGTCCAGTATGGCCACCCCGGCGGCCACCGCGAGGTCACGAGCGACGACAAGCGCCTCACGCTGCCTCACCCCCGGGCCCACGAGCGGGCGTTCGTGCTCGTGCCGTGGCTCGACGCCGACCCGCGAGCCACGCTGCGCGTCGGTGAGGGTGTCCATGGCATACGCGCGGTGGTCGACCTGCTGGCCGACCTCGACCGATCGGGCGTGCGTCCCGGTCCCCGATGGGAGCAGCAGTGAGACCACACTCCGGCATCCGCGTCACGACTCTCGTGCTCGCGGGACTGGCCATGGCCGTGGTCGCGTGGCTCGCGCTGCGCTGGATGATGTCCGGCGGCAGCGCCGTGCCCGAGCCCGGCTGGGTCGGCGCCGCTGCGATGCTCTTCCTGACCGGCGGGCTGGTCCTCGCCGGCTGGCAGGTGCGCAAGGTCCGCGACGGCGCGCCCAACCCCGCCGTCACGCCGCTCCGCGCGGCCCGCACGCTCGTGCTCGGACAGGCCGGCGCGCTCACGGGCTCGGTGCTCGTCGGCTGGTACCTCGCCAACGCCCTCGTCCTGCTGCCCGACGCCGACGTCGACTCCCAGCGCGGGCGCATCCTGCCGTTCGTGCTGCACGCCGTCGTCGCGCTGCTGCTCGCCGTCGCCGGCATGGTCGTGCAGAACTGGTGCCGCCTCCGGCCGCGAGACGACGAGGACGAGGACGAGGACGAGGCGGACACCCGCCGCTGACGCGTGACGCGTGGCCGGATCGTGACGGGTTTGGATGCAACGATCGGCGTTCCCGTGCTGTCATCACAGGTATGACGTCACGGGGCTCTCGTCGCGCGGTATCGAGGATGGGCACGTTCGCCCTGGGGCTCGTGCTGCTGACGGGATGCGGCTCGGCCGATGCTCCGGGTCGTGCGGACGGTGGCGTCGGCACCAGCGTGCCGGCACACGATGCCACGGCCTCGGCACCGGTGCCGCCCCTGCCGAGCCCGGACCCCGGCATGCTGCCCGTCCGTGCTCCGTCGGCCGAGTTCGCCGACCGCGCAAAGGTGGTCGCCGATGCCGTACGCCGCGCCGGCCCGCCGCCGGTCCCCACCCAACCCGTGCTCCTGTCGAGCTGGGCGCTCCTCGAGGGCTTCGACACGGGCGAGCAGAAGGTCGCGTGGACCTACGGGCACGTCACGCTCGCGCCGGCCGTCGACCAGGCTGTCGCAGGCTCCGGGACCCTCCGGCTGCCCGACGGCTCGTCTCGACCGGTCGACCTCGTCGGAGTCCGCCCGGCCCTGGACCGTGCTCTCGAGGGTGCTCTGAGCAAGCCCAGGGACTGTGACGGCATCCCCGCCGCGCAGTGCCGGCTCGTCGTGTCCGAGGCGGTACTGGTCGAGGCCGCGGTGCGCACGAGCGGAGGAGACGCGACCGTGCCGGTCTGGCGCCTCACCGTCGACGGCCTCGCTCACCCCATCTCGGTGATCGCCGTCGCCGACGGGGTGTTCGCGCAGCCTCAGCGCCTGGGGCCGCTGCCCGGGCTGCCCGACGCGCCGCCCGAGTTTCACGGCGCGGACTCGCTCAGGCGCGTCGAGGGCGCGACCGTCGAGGTCGGCATCGCAGGGGGAGGCTGCGACGCGGGTCTCGTCGCGCACGTCGTCGAGCTCGACGACATGGTGGTCGTCGGCGGCACGACGCCGCCGCTGCCGAAGGACACGGCCTGCACCGCCGACTACGCGTCGCGCCCCGCGCGGCTGCACCTGGCGCAGCCGCTCGGCACGCGGCTGGTCATCGACATCGCCTCGGGCAGGCCGCGGGTGCTCGGGGTGCCGGCTTTCTGAGCGGCCGGGCCCTACGTGGTGCCGGCGACGGTGATCGTCGAGGTGGGTGCTGGCGTCGTGGTCGACACCGACGGTGGCTGAGGGGGGCCGTCCGGCGTCGTCGTCCGGACGGGCCACGGCGGCGGGATCGTGTCGACGGTGTCCTCGTCGGAGCAGGCCGCCGCGAGCGTCACGGTCGCGGTGATGACGGTGACGGCGGCGGCGCGGAGGAGCGTCGCGCGCGAGACCCGGGCGGACGGCATACGACCCCTCACTTGTCGACGTCCCCGACGACGAAGAACATCGAACCGAGGATCGCGACCATGTCGGCGATGAGCTGGCCGGGCAGCATCTCGCTCAGCACGCTGACGTTGTTGAACGACGCCGAGCGCAGCTTGAGGCGCCACGGGGTCTTCTCGCCGCGCGAGACGAGGTAGTAGCCGTTGAAGCCGAGGGGGTTCTCGGTCGCGCAGTAGATCTCGCCCTCGGGCACCTTGAGCACCTTGGGGAGCTTGACGTTGATCGGGCCCTGCGGCAGCTGGACGAGCCGGTCGAGACAGGCCTGCGCGAGGTCGAGCGACACGTGCACCTGCTCGAGCAGCACCTCGAGGCGCGAGAGGCAGTCGCCGGCGGTCCGGGTCACGACGCGGCCCGGGCCCTTGTCGCCGAAGAGCTCGCCGTAGGCAAGGTAGGGCGCGTCGCGGCGCAGGTCGACGTCGAGGCCGCTGGCGCGTGCGATGGGGCCCGAGACGCCGTAGGCCTGGACCGTGGCCAGGGGCAGCACCCCGACGCCCCGGGTGCGGGCCTCGAGGATCTCGTTGCCGACGATGAGCCGCTCGAGGTCGGGCAGGCGCCTCCGAACGTTGGCGATCGCCTTGTCGACACGGCCCATCCAGCCGGCCGGGAGGTCCTCCTTGAGGCCGCCGACGCGGTTGAACATGTAGTGCATGCGCCCGCCGGAGACCTCCTCCATGACGGCCTGGAGCTCCTCGCGCTCGCGGAACGCGTGGAAGACCGGCGTGATGGCGCCGAGCTCGAGGGGATAGGAGCCGAGGAACATCAGGTGGTTGAGCACGCGGTTGAGCTCGGCGAGTGCGGTGCGCGCCCAGACGGCCCGCTCCGGCACCTCCATGCCGAGCATCTGCTCGACGCCGAGCACGACGCCGAGCTCGTTGGAGAAGGCGCTGAGCCAGTCGTGCCGGTTGGCGAGCACGATGATCTGGCGGTAGTCGCGGACCTCGAAGAGCTTCTCGGCGCCCCGGTGCATGTAGCCGACGATCGGCTCGGCGCTGATGATCCGCTCGCCGTCGACGACGATGCGCAGGCGGAGGACGCCGTGCGTCGCGGGGTGCTGAGGCCCGATGTTGAGCACCATGTCGGCGGTCGCGAGCCCGCCCGCGCCGATGCCGACGGTCAGGGCCTGACGCCGGCTCGGCGACGAGGCGGTGGTCTCCGTCATGGGCCCGAGCCTACGGCCCATGCGGAGGGCGTATGCCGTGTGGCCCCTCCCCGGGGCGGCCCCGGTCGGGCAGAGTGTGGGGGTGACCGACCTGTTCGACCTGCGCGACCCCGCCGTCGTGACCGAGCCCTACGCGCCCCTCGCCGCAGCCCGTGAGCAGGCGCCGGTCCTGTGGCACGAGGGTCTGGGCCTCTGGGTGACGACGACGCACGCTGCTGCCAACGACGTCCTGCGTGACCGGCGGCTCGGGCGGATCCTGCGGCCGCGTTCCGAGGGTGACGACGCGTGGACGACGTTCGACTGGTTGCACGCCGACTCGATCCTCGACTCGGAGCCGCCGAAGCACACGCGGCTGCGCCGCCTCGTGGCCGGCGCGTTCGCCCGGGGGCACGTGGCGCGACTCCGTCCGCGGGTCGAGGAGATCGCGGCAGGGCTGCTCGACGATGTCGAGCGGATCCTCGACCGGGACGGCCGGGTCGACGTGATCTCCACCTACGCCGAGCCGCTGCCCGTCCTCGTCATCTGTGAGCTGCTCGGTGCGCCGACCGCGGACTGGAAGGTGCTCCGGGACTGGTCCCAGGCCATCGTCCGGATGTACGAGGTCGACCCCGACCCCGAGTCCCAGCGGGACGCCCAGCGCGCCTGCGACGAGTTCGCCTCGTACGTCGACGCGCTCGCGGCGGAGCGGGCGGCCGCGCCCGGCGAGGACCTGCTGACCTCGCTCGTCCAGGAGAGGGACGGCGGCGACCGCCTCTCGCCCCGCGAGCTCGTCGCGACGGTCGTGCTGCTGCTCAACGCCGGGCACGAGGCGAGCGTCAACGGCTTCGGGAACGGTCTGGCGTCGCTGCTCGCCGACGCGGGGGAGCGTGACGCGGTGCTCGACGCCCTCGACGACCAGGCCTCCGTCGAGCGACTCGTCGAGGAGATGCTCCGGCACGACTCACCGCTGCACCTCTTCGAGCGCACCGCCACGGCCGACGTCGAGCTCCACGGGGTCACGGTCAGGGCCGGCCAGAAGGTGGCGGCGCTGCTCGGGGCCGCCAACCGCGACCCGGCCGTCTTCGCCGACCCCGACCGCTTCGACGCATGGCGCGAGCCCAACCCGCACCTGGCCTTCGGCGCCGGCATCCACTTCTGCCTCGGGGCGCCGCTGGCGCGGATGGAGCTGGAGATCTCGACTCGAGCCCTCCTCGAGCGGCTCGGGCCGATCGAGGTCGTCGACGCGGTGCGGCGACCGACGTTCGTGCTGCGCGGCTACGAGCGGCTCGTCGTCGCGCCGAGCGCAGGACCTGACCGGAGCACCGACCGAGGGAGAGAACGACATGGCTGAGCTGACGCCGTACATCTGCGTGGCCGACTCGCGGGCCGCGATCGAGTGGTACCGCGCTCACCTCGGCGCGGAGGTCGTCGTCGACCCGATCGTCATGGACGACGGGCACGTCGGGCACTGCGAGCTGGCTGTCGACGGCGCCCGGTGGATGATGTCCGACGCGTTCGAGTCCGCGGGAGTCGCCCCGCCGGACCCGGGCCGTGGCAACGCCGTCACGCTGCACCTCACGGTGACGGACGTCGACGCCCTCTGCCGCCGGGTACAGGGCGCAGGGGCCACCGTTGACCGCGCACCCGAGGACAACCCGCCGATCGGCCGGCTCGCCGTCTTCCACGACCCGTTCGGGCACCGCTGGTTCCTCAACCAGCCCCTGCCCGAGCCGGTGCCGGACCCGGTGCCGGAGTCGCTGCCGGAGTCGCTGCCCGAGCCCGACTGACGGGCTCGCCGGCCGCGTCTGGCCGCGCCAGCCTTCGTCAGGTGCGGTCGGCCTCGCGGCCACGCAGCACGAGGAAGCCACCGACCCCGAGAAGCACGACGGTGCCCACGATGGTGAGCAGGATCGGCACGAGGAGCGAGCCTTCGGCGTCGTCGGTGCCGGCGGCGGGCTTGACGTGCACGGTCGCACCGGCCGTGGCGGTGGACCCGTCGAGCCCGATCGCCGCGTGGAAGGAGAACGTGCCGGTGACGGGGTGGCCGTCGTCGGAGGTGACGCGGTAGGACACCGTGTAGTCGCCCCCGGGCGCGTTCGGCGCGAGGGCCTGCGTCACGTCGCGGCCCTCGATCGTCGGGCTGCCGGACGACACGGGTCCCGTCGGCCCGGTGACGACGACCTGGGTGCCGATCTCGAGCGGGGCCTCCGAGAAGGTGAGCACCACGGTGCCCGGCAGCTGCGTGACGCTCGTGCCGTCGGCGGGGTTCGTGCGCTCGAGGACGTCGTGCGCGAAGGCGGTCGCCGGCACGGCGACGAGGAGTCCGAGGGCGAGCAGCGCGGAGGCGAGACGACGCATGCCGTTCAGGTTACGTCGTGCCCGCGGACGCGCTTCACCGCCCACCGGAAGCGGCCGAAGCCGTCCCGGGCGAGCAGCCGTGCCTCGACGCTCGCCCGCTCGAGCGCGGCGAGGTAGGCGAGCGGGTCGGTCGTCGCGACCGCGTGCGACGGCGTGGTGCCCGTCAGCCCGAGCGCCTGCAGTGCCTCGCGCTGGGTCAGCACCTCGTCGGCGTCGAGGGTGTCCATCGCGACATGGGCCGTCACGTCGCACGAGCCGTCGGGCACGGGCGTCGTCAGCCGACCGCTGGCGTATGCCGTGAGCGTCCCCCCGGACGGACGTTCCGTCGCCGTGTGGCCGTAGTCCACGGCGATGAGCGTCCCGTCCTCGACCCGGGAGACGAGGTCGGCCCACGCCTCGTCGCGGGTCAGGCCGATCTCGAGGCGGTCGCCCGGCGTGCTCGTGGGCCAGTGGGCCTCGGCCCAGCGCCGGTCGGCGTCGCGGAGCCGGGGCCCGAGCGACTCCACGCCAATCGTCGGGTCGACGAGCACCTCGCGCAGGACGCCGTCGCTGTCGACCTCGGCGACGGTGCACGGCACGACGTCGAGCCACTCGTGGGCGATGACGAGGGCGTCGTGCAGGCCGGTCAGCTCGGGCGGCAGGACTGAGCCCCCGGGGGAGCGGACCCAGTCCACCCGGTCGTCGAGCCCGTCCGGCCGGTCGACGACGTCGACCGCCACCACCCTCGTGGTGTCGGGGGTGCGCCGACCCCGGGGCTCGGTCGGGTCCATGGCCTCCACGAGGTGCGTGGCCAGCTCGCCGCGTCCGGCGCCGAGGTCCACGACCACTCGGACGGGGTGCTCGGGGAGTCTGAGCAGGGCCCGGGCCAGGGCCGCCCCCGTCGGACCGTGGGCGGCCGTCGTGAAGTGCGCCGCGGGCCCACCGCGCGTGACGTAGAAACCCTGCCCGGCGGCATACAACGCCTCGTGCCACGCCTCGCGCCAAGGAAGGGGATCCACGACCGCCGACTGTAGGCGATAGCGTGCCGTGGGTGAGCACCCCGCACGAGCGTCCCGCGCGCTTCGACGTCGGCGTCGTGGGCGCCGGTCGCGTCGGCGCCGTCCTCGGGGCCGCCCTCGCACGAGCCGGTCACGTCGTCAGCGGCGTCTCGGCCGTCAGCGAGGAGAGCCGCGAACGGGCGGCCATGCTGCTGCCGGGTGTACCGGTCAAGCCGATCCCCGAGGTCGTCTCGGGTGCCCACCTCGTGGTCCTCGCCGTGCCGGACGACGCCCTCGCCGACCTCGTCGCGGGTCTCAGCGCCACGGGCACCTTCACGCCCGGACAGCTCGTCATGCACACGTCCGGGGCGCACGGCATCTCGGTCTTCGAGGCGGCGGCCGGAAGTGACATCGTGCCCCTCGCGATCCACCCGGCGATGACGTTCACCGGCACCGAGCTCGACCTCGACCGGCTCCAGGACTGCTGCTTCGGGGTGACGACCCTCGACCTCGCGCGGCCCCTCGGCGAGGCGCTCGTCATCGAGATGGGCGGCGACCCGGTGTGGATCGCCGAGGAGGACCGCGTCACCTACCACGCGGCCCTCGCGCACGGCTCGAACCACCTCGTCACGCTCGTGGCCCAGGCGATGCAGCTGCTCGGCGAGGCCGGCGTCGACGACCCGGCCCGCGTGCTCGAACCGCTCCTGACCGCCGCGCTCTCCAACACCCTCCGCCGGGGTGACGCAGCCCTCACCGGTCCGGTCGCGCGCGGCGATGCCGGTACCGTGGCCGGGCACGTCGCGATGCTGCGCAAGGTCGCCCCGGACATTCGCCCGACCTACCTCGCCCTGGCCCGCGCGACGGCGCAGCGAGCGCTGCTCAGCGGACGCCTCCGCGCCTCCGACGCCGGCCCGCTGCTCGAGCTGCTCGCGCACGAGGAGGACCAACCGTGACTGACACCACCGCCACCGGCACGACACCCGGCACGACCACCGGCACGACCACCGGCGCCGGCGACCACACCGCCGACGCCGCCGTCATCACCGACACGCGCCCCGCGTCGCCCGTGGTGGCGCGGACGAGGGACGAGCTGAGCGAGGCCCGGTCGGCGCTCGACGACGACGACGACGTCGCCGTCGTCATGACGATGGGCGCGCTGCACGAGGGGCACGCGACGCTCATCCACCAGGCACGCAAGACCCACCGCCACGTCGTCGTGACGATCTTCCTCAACCCGCTCCAGTTCGGGCCCAAGGAGGACCTCTCGCGCTACCCGCGCACCTTCGACGCCGACCTCGAGATCTGCACGGCCGCGGGCGTCGACGTCGTCTTCGCCCCGACGCCCGACGTCATCTACCCCGACGGCGACCCGGGCGTCCGCGTCTCCGCCGGCCCGCTCGGTGACGTCCTCGAGGGCCAGTCGCGACCCGGCCACTTCGACGGCATGCTCACCGTCGTCGGCAAGCTCATGCATCTGACCCGGTGCAGCGCCGCCTACTTCGGGCAGAAGGACGCCCAGCAGCTGCTCCTCATCCGCCGGATGTGCCGCGACCTCGACTTCCCGGTGCGGGTCGTGGCGGTGCCGACCGTCCGCGAGCCCGACGGTCTCGCGATGTCGAGCCGCAACACCTACCTCACCGACTCCGACCGAGAGACGGCCCTGTGCCTGTCGGCCGCGCTGCGAGCGGGAGCCGACGCCGCTCCCGAGGGCCCGTCGGCCGTCCGTCGGGCCGCGCGGGCCGTGCTCGTGCGCGAGCCGCTCGCGCTCGTCGACTACCTCGTGCTCGTCCACCCGGACACGCTCGAGGACGTGCCGGAGTGGTATCGCGGCGAGGCGCTGCTCGCCGTGGCGGGCCGAGTGGGTACGACTCGTCTCATCGACAACCTGCCGGTGCTCGTCGGCCCCGGCGGCGGCGCGCTCGAGACCTTCTCCCAGCCCTGAGTCCCCCTCCACCACAGACGATTCCGAGGACCCTGCCGTGCAGCGCTTCATGCTTCACTCGAAGATCCACCGGGCCACGGTGACGCAGGCCGACCTGCACTACGTCGGCTCACTGACGATCGACCGCGACCTGCTCGACGCCGCCGACCTGTGGCCGGGCCAGCAGGTCGACGTCGTCGACGTCGACAACGGCAACCGCCTGACGACCTACGCGATCGAGGGCGAGCGCGGCACGGGCATCGTCTGCATCAACGGCGCGGCGGCCCGGCTCATCTCGCCCGGTGACACGGTCATCATCATCGCGTACGCCGCGATGGACGATGCCGAGGCACGCACCTTCGAGCCGCAGGTCGTCTTCGTCGACGACGACAACCGCATCATCGAGGTGGGGCACGATGCAGGTGACGTGCCCGACGGCGTCGGTCTCATGACCTCCGCCGTCACCGAGCGACACCACGAGTACCAGGACTGAGAGGCCAGCCGTATGCCGCAGAGCGGGCTCCCCGACGTGACCGTCCCCCGGCGGTTGCGTGCGCCCGCGCCCGGCTGGACGACCACCGCCGACGTCATCGTCGTCGGCTCCGGCGTCGCCGGCCTGACGACGGCCCTGCGGCTGAGGCGCCGCGTCGACCGCGTGCTCCTCGTGACCAAGACCGTCCTCGACGAGGGCTCGACGGCCTGGGCGCAGGGCGGCATCGCCGCCGTCATGTCGCCGGAGGACAGCGCCGCCGAGCACATCCACGACACCCTCGTCGCCGGTGTCGGTCTCTGTGACGTCGACGCCGTCGAGGCGCTCGTGCGCGAGGGCACCGACGCCGTCTGGGACCTCATCGCCCTCGGGGCCGAGTTCGACCGTGGCGACACGGGCGGGCTGTCGCTGACCCGCGAGGGCGGGCACCACCGCGATCGCATCCTCCATGCCGGTGGCGACGCCACGGGCCGCGAGATCAGCCGAGCCCTCATCGCCGCCCTCGACCGCGTGCGCGACGACCCCGGCATCGAGGTGATCGAGCACGCCCTCGTCGTCGACCTGCTGACCGACGCGGACGCCCGGGTGTGCGGCGTGACGCTCCACGTCATCGGCGAGGGGCAGGTCGACGGGGTCGGCGCGGCCCACGCCCGTGCCGTCGTGCTCGCCACCGGTGGACTCGGCCAGATCTACGCCTCGACGACGAACCCGTCCGTCGCGACCGGAGACGGCATGGCGGCCGCACTGCGTGCCGGCGCCGTGCTCGCCGACCTCGAGTTCGTCCAGTTCCACCCGACGGTCCTGTGGCTCGGCGAGGGCTCGCGAGGCCAGCAGCCGCTCATCTCCGAGGCGGTCCGCGGCGAGGGCGCCTTCCTCGTCGACGAGGCGGGCGAGCGCTTCATGCAGGGCCAGCACCCGCTCGCCGACCTCGCGCCGCGCGACGTCGTGGCCCGCGCCATCATCGCCCGGATGCGCGAGACCGGCGCCGACCACGTCTACCTCGACTGCCGCCACCTCGGCGCCGAGTTCCTCGAGCAGCGCTTCCCCTCGATCGTCCAGCGCTGCCGCGAGCTCGGCTTCGACCCTGCGACCCAGCTGCTCCCGGTCGCACCCGCGCAGCACTACGCGAGCGGTGGCGTGCGCACCGACCTGCGCGGTCGCTCCTCGCTCGAGGGCCTCTACGCGTGCGGCGAGACCTCGTGCACCGGCGTCCACGGCGCCAACCGCCTCGCGAGCAACTCGCTCCTCGAGGGGCTCGTCTTCGCGCGCCGCATCGCCGACCACCTCACCGCCCGGCTCGGCGCCGGCGAGCTCCCCGAGACGACGCCCGTCGCACCGGTCGGTGAGCCCGAGCTGATCCGCGGCAAGCGCCGCCTCGACGTGCAGCGCGCCATGACGTCGGGGTCCGGCACGGTGCGCTCAGCCGCGTCGCTCGCCGCGACACAAGAGACCCTCGCGGCGCTCGCGGCGCGCGCCGTCGCCGACGACGCCGACAAGCAGGGCGGTCCCAAGAGCTGGGAGACGACCAACCTGCTCCACCTCGGACGCGCGCTGACGTATGCCGCGGCGCTGCGTGACGAGACCCGTGGCGGTCACGTGCGCGAGGACCACCCGGCCCGCGACGACGCGCACTTCCTGCACCACGTGCACCTGCAGCGCTCCGGCTCCGGCGTGCTCGAGGCGACGGTCGTGCCCGTGCCCCGCTCGAACCTCGACGGCCTCGACCTCGACGGCTCGGTGCCGCTCGACGTGCTCGACGAGGACCGCGCGGACGGGGCGCGACCCGCGAACGGGGCTGGACGGCATACGCAACCGGTGGGATCGACGGAGGAGACGCAGTGAGCGGCGACGGGCTGAGCGGGTTCCCGCACGAGTGGGCGCGAGAGCTCGTCACGGTCGCCCTGCGTGAGGACCTCGGTCCCGAGGGTGTCGACGTGACGACGCTCGCGACCATCCCCTCCGACCAGACGCGAACGGCCGAGATCGTCGCGCGGGCGCCGGGCGTCGTCGCAGGCGTGCCGGTCATCGGCCTCGTGCTGGCGGCGGTCGCGGAGCAGCTCGGCCGCGACGTGCCGACGGTCGAGGTCGTGGGCGACGACGGCTCGCGGCTGGAGCGCGGCGACGTCATCGCGCGGCTGACCGGGCCCACCCAGGTGATCCTCGTGGCCGAGCGGACGATCCTCAACATCCTGAGCCGGCTGTCGGGCGTGGCCACCCACACCCGTCGCTGGGCGGACGCGCTCGAGGGCACGTCGACGATGGTCCTCGACACGCGCAAGACGACGCCGGGCATGCGCTGGCTCGAGAAGTACGCCGTGCGCTGCGGCGGCGGCACGAACAAGCGCATGGGTCTCTACGACGTCGCGATGATCAAGGACAACCACAAGCTCGCGGCCGGCTCGGTGGCGGCGGCGTACGCGCTCGTCCGCGGGCGCTTCCCAGACGTCGACGTGCAGGTCGAGGTGACGACGCCGGCCGAGGCGCAGGAGGCCTACGACGCCGGGGCGCGCTTCATCATGTGCGACAACATGAGCGTCGACGTGCTCGGCGAGACCGTCGCCCTGCTCCGCGCCGCCGGCGAGCCCGTCGAGATCGAGGCGACCGGTGGTCTGACGCTCGAGGTCGTGCGGGCGTACGCCGGGACCGGGGTCGACTTCGTGTCGGTCGGCGGCCTGACGCACAGCTCACCCATCGTCGACATCGCCCTCGACCTCACCGACTGAACCCGTCGAAAGGTCACGTCGGCGGGCGTAGCCTGCGGGGCAGGAGGGTGCCGTGGGTGTCGTCGACGAGCTGGTCCGCGCCAGAGCCGAGTTCGAGCGCGGTGAGTGGTCGGCCGCCCTCGACCGGTGGTCCGCGGTCGAGCCCGCGGGGCTGACGGCCGACGACCTCGAGTCGTCCGCCGCCGCAGCGCACCTGCTCGGACGCATGACGGACGCCGTCGAGCGCTATCGGCGGGCCTTCGACGTCAGGCTCTCCGAGCACGACACCGCAGGGGCCGCTCGGTGCGCCTTCCACCTGTCGATGATCGGCCGCACGAGCGGAGACCACTCTGCGGCAGCTGCGTGGCTCAGCCGCGGTGACCGCCTCGTCGCGGCACTGCCCGACGGGAGCCTGGAGTCCGGCTACGTCGCGTTCGCGCGGATGTTCACGCACCTCGGTGCGGGTCGCTTCGCGGAGGCCCACGCGTGCGCGCTCGAGGCGACCGAGGCCGGACGACGCCATGACGACGCAGGCCTGCTGGCGACCGGGCTGTGCGCCCAGGGTCGGATGGCCATCTACGGCGACCGCGTGACCGATGGTCTCTCCCTCCTCGACGAGTCGATGCTCGAGGCGACGACCCGGACCCTGGCCCCGGTCATGCTCGGGCACGTCTACTGCACGGCCATCGAGGGCTGTCAGGAGGTCTCCGACCTGCGCCGCGTCGTCGAGTGGACGCAGCTGCTGCACCGCTGGTGCACCGACCAACCCGGCCTCGTGACCTTCACCGGGCAGTGCAGCCTGCACCGCGCGCAGGTGATGCGCGCCCACGGCGCCTGGGACGCCGCGCTCGACGAGCTCACGGCCGCCATCGAGCGCTACCGGCTGGCGAGTGCCACCGACGCCGTCGGGCAGGCCGCCTGCGAACGCGGCGACCTGCTGCGCCTGCGCGGCGACCTCGAGGCCGCCGACGCGGCCTACCAGCTGAGTGCGGAGCACGGCTACGACCCGCAGCCGGGGTCGGCCCTGCTCTGGCTGGCCCGGGGGAGGACGGCTGCTGCGCTCGCCGCGGTGCGCAGGCTGCTCGGTGAGCCGGGACCGGCGGTGCGACGCAGCAGGATCCTGCCGGCCGCCGTGGAGGTCCTGCTGGCCGCGAACGACGTCGACGCAGCCCGGGACGGCGCTCGCGAGCTCGACGGCCTCGCGGAGTCCTTCGGGTCAGAGGTGCTCGCCGCGACGGCGGCCACGGCCTGGGGCCGCGTCGAGCTGGCTGCCGGCGACCCGGCGGGTGCGCTGCCCTACCTGCGCAAGGCGCACCAGGCCTGGGTGCGCCTCGACGTGCCGCACGAGGCCGCGCTCGCCCAGGCGGCCGGCGGGCGGGCGCTCCTCGCGCTCGGCGACGACGAGTCTGCCCGGCGGTCACTGGCCTCGGCGCGAGAGGTGCTCGTGGCGCTCGGCGCCCGACCCGACGTCGTCGCGCTCGACCGGCTGGGCTCACCCGGCACGCGACCCGCGGGCCTCACCGAGCGCGAGGCCGAGGTGCTCGGCCTCGTCGCCGAGGGCCGGAGCAACGCCCAGATCGCGACCGCGCTCGTGCTGAGCGACCGGACCGTGGCCCGCCACCTGAGCAACATCTTCACCAAGCTCGACGTCGGGAGCCGCACGGCCGCAGCGGCTTTCGCCTTCGAGCACGACCTCGTACGCCGTCAGCCCTGACCTCGCCGAACCACTGGGAACCGGACCGGTCGAGACCCTCGACCGGTCCGGCACCGCACCCCCCGGGTGGTCTCACCCGGCAGCGGCGCCCACCTCGAGCGGCGTGGTGGGCGCGGTCGACCGCCTGGCGATGTGGGTCGCCACGTGGGCCGCGTCGCGACCGACGCCGGGCAGCACCATCGAGGCGAACGCGTACTGGAAGGCGAGCCCGCAGAAGAAGAGGCCGGGCACGTCCGTCGAGACACCGCGGTACTCCCGCGGCCAGCCGTCCTCGCCGGTGATGGGGAGGTCGATCCAGTCGAATCGCTGCTCGAACCCCGTGGCCCAGACGACGTTGGCGACGTCGAGGACCGTCCCGTCGTCGAGGGTCGGGCGTCCGTCGGTCACGCCGGTGACGCGCTGCACCTGGCGCTCGACACCACGCGCGGCGAGGTCTTCCCGCTTGACCCGGAGCATCGGTCCGCCGTGGTGGCGGATCTCGGCCATCATCTTCCGGCCGACCGGCGTCCGGCGCGTCAGCACGTGACGCCACGCGAAGAGCAGGAAGGGGAACGCCACGTGCACGGCGGGGGTGTCCCAGCGCACGGGGATCTGGCCGCAGTCACGCCCGGCCAGCACGGTGCGCCGGCCCTCGGCGAGCTCGTAGGCGATGTCGCAGCCGGAGTGCGAGGCGCCGACGACGAGCACCGACCCGTCGCGCAGCTGGCTGGGCCGCCGGTACTGGCTCGAGTGCAGCTGGAGGATCGACGCGTCGAGGTCGGCCGCGAAGGCCGGCACGTGCGGCGCCCGCCCGAAGGTCCCCGTCGCGACGACGACGTTGCGACAGGCGATGCTGCCGCGGTCGGTCGTGATGACGAAGCCGTCGCCCGCCGGCGCGGCTGCAAGCCGCTCCACCCGCACGCCGAGGCGAACGGGCAGACCGAAGCGGGCGGCATACGACTGGAGGTAGGCGGCGACCTCGTCCTTGCCGGGGAACGACCGGGGGTCGCCCGGGAACGGCATCCCGGGCAGGGAGTCGTGCCGGACGGAGGAGTAGAGCCGGAGCGAGTCGTACTGCTGGCGCCAGCCGTCCCCGACGGCCTCGTTGCGCTCGAGGAGCACGCACTCACGCCCCCGCTCGGCGAGCTCGTGCGCCATGGCCAGCCCTGCCTGGCCCGCGCCGATGATGACGGTCTCGATGGTCTCCATGGTGTCCTCCCGGTGGTCGATGTCTCGACGGTAGGAGGGGCAGGGCGGTCACCGCGTCGGCAGCGGTGCCCATCCCCGACGCAGGGCATGGGTAGGAATGACCACGTCGGGCCCGGCCCTCTCGACGGGTCTGGGGCGGCCCGAGCTGGCCTCTCGACGGGCGTCAGTAGCGTCGGTGCCAGAGGTTGACGGCGTAGTCGACGCCGGTGGCGTCGGGATGCTCGGCGAGGATGAGGTCGGCGTGCTCGGGTGCGAACTCGATGCCGACGACGGCCTCGAAGTCCTCGCGCGAGTCGAAGTCCCACCGGATGTCGAGGCGCTCGCGCTGCCAGCCCTGCCGCTCCCAGAAGCGCTCGACCGCGCGCGGGTCGTAGCCCGGCAGCGCCCGGCGGAACCACTGACCGAACGTCGAGCGGGTCGCGTCGTTGTCGACGACGAACGCCGCGCCGCCCGGCCGCATGACGCGGTCGAGCTCGGCGAGCCCCGGCTCGCACCCGGGGCCGAAGAAGTACGCCCACCGCGCGTGCGCGACGTCGAACGACCGGTCGGCCACCCCCATCGCAGCCGCGCCCTCTTCACGGACCGAGACGGACGGCAGACCCGAGATGCGTTGTGCCGCAAGCGAAGCGAGCGGTGGGTGTGGCTCGACCCCGATGACCGAGTGTGCATCGCGGGCGAAGAACGGCAGGTGGTAGCCCGTGCCGCACCCGATGTCGACGACGTCGAGACCCGACCAGTCGAGGACCGAGCGCATCGCGTCCTCGATGACGTGGGCGCGGTCGACGCCGCGGTTCTCGACCTCGTAGACGTCGGGGGTCTCCCAGATGTTGGGGGAGGGGATGATCCCGGAGTCGTCGCTCATGGGTTGCGCTGCGCCTCGATCGTGGCGGGGTGCACGAGCAGCGGCAGCAGCTTGCGCACACCGCGCGCGCGGACAGCCTTGACCTGGGCGAGGTGCGCCTCGGCGCGGATCGCCAGCTCGGCGTAGGCGAGCGGTCCCATGAGCTCGGTGAGCTCGGGCGCGTTGGAGCGGTAGACCGGCTCGCGGCCGACGTGCGCCTCGGAGTTGCCGGAGCAGTACCAGTCGAGGTCGTGGCCGCCGGGGCCCCAGCCGCGGCGGTCGTACTCGGTGATCGTCACCTCGAGGTAGCTCGAGTCGTCGGGCAGCTCGACGGTGCGGAAGGTGCGGCGGATCGGCAGCTGCCAGCACACGTCGGGCTTGAGGGTGTGCGGCTCGACGCCGGTGAGGACCGCGTGCTGGTGGAGCGCGCACCCGGCGCCCGCCGGGAAGCCGGGTCGGTTGAGGAAGATGCAGGCGCCGTCGACGACCTTCGTCTTGCGCGCGCCGTCCTCCTTCTCGGTCCAGTCGTCCTTGCTCCCCGTGGCGCGGCCGACCGAGTGGTACTCCCACTCGTCCTCGCCGAGGTCCTCGACGGCCTTGGCGACGCGCTTCCAGTCGTCCTTCTCGGTGAAGTGGGCGCCGAGGGTGCAGCACCCGTCGTCGGGCCGGCCGGCGTAGATGCCCTGGCAGCCGCTGCCGAAGATGCACGTCCAGCTGCTCGTGAGCCACGTCAGGTCACAGCGGTAGCGCTGGTTCGTGTCGGCGGGGTCGGTGAACTCGACCCAGACGCGGGGGAGGTCCAGAGGTGCTTCAGCCACCGGCTCACCCTATGCCGCCGACGTTTCCACCGCGCCGACGACGCCCACCCCGTGGATGGTGCGTCGCGAGCGGGCCCTGCGTGCGTATGCCGTGTGCTTCCCCGGGTGCGGGCATCGGCGTACGCTGACCGTGGCGTCCAGGGCGCCTCCGGTGCGCGGGAAGGGGCTCAGCCTCCCTGGGGCACGGCAGCATGCGGTCCGACCTCCTTTCGGCCCGACCAGCGCACGCGGGCACGACGAGAGGAGGCCGTCATGGCCCTGTCCCTGCCCCAGAACCCCGACCTCGAGCACCTGCGGCGCGATGCACGCAGCCTGCAGCGCGCCGTCCGGTCCGCCCAACCGGTCGCACTGCGCCTGGTGTCCCGACTGCACCCCGAGGGGCTGCGAGGCGAGACGGCGTCGTTTGCGCTGTCCGACGCGCAGCTCGTCGTGGCGCGACGGCTCGGCTTCGCGAGCTGGCCGCGGCTGCGCTCCTACCTGACGGCGGCCGCGGACCTGAGCCGCGACCCCGCCGTCCTTGACCCGGCGTCGGGTGGCGCCGACCGAGCCGACGGAGAGGCGACTGGCGAGTCCGCCTCTCTCGCAGCGGCGCTCGCCTGCCTGACGTACACGGACCGCGACGAGCCCGAGCGATGGGCCCGAGCGGTGCGGCTGCTCGCGGACGATCCGGATCTCGTGAACCGCGACGTCTTCGTCGCCGCGGCCGCCGGCGACGCGAATGCCCTGCGGGCGCACGTCRCCGCAGACCGCGGAGCGGCGACCCGCGAGGGCGGCCCCTTCCGATGGCCGCCCCTGCTCTACGTCGTCTACTCGCGGATGCCGCAGGGCGAGGCGGTCTCCTCGGCGCGGGTGCTGCTCGATGCCGGGGCCGACCCCGACAGCGGCTACCTCTGGCAGGGGCTGCCCACCGCCTTCACCGCGCTGACCGGCGTCTTCGGTGAGGGCGAGCAGGGGCCGGGCCGCCAGCCCCGGCACCCGCAGTGGCGGGCGCTCGGCGAGCTGCTCCTCGAGCGCGGCGCCGACCCCAACGACCGGCAGGCGCTCTACAACCGGATGTTCAACCGCGACGACAGCCACCTCGAGCTGCTCCTCGAGCACGGGCTCGGCCGGCCCTCCTCCGACGTCTGGGCCCGCCGCACGGGCGAGCCCGCCGAGACGATCGACGAGATGCTCGCGCGGCAGGTCGACTGGGCGCGCGCCCACGGTTTCGTCGACCGCCTCGCGCTCCTCGTCGCGCACGGCCTCGCGACACAGGGAGCGTTGCACCTGGCACCGGACGACGTGGTGGGTGACGACATCCCGGTCACCGGCACGTGGCCGGGTGACCCGAGGGTGCCTGACATCCATCGAGCGGCCACGCCCGAAGCCGTCCGCGCCGCCGTCGCCGCCGGCGCTCGCGTCGACAGCCTCCGCAACGGTCGCACGGCGCTGCATCAGGCGGCCTTCATGGACGACGTCGAGCTCGTCACTGCGCTCCTCGACGCCGGAGCCGACCCGACCGTCGTCGACGCGATGCACGGCACGACGCCCTACCGCTGGGCGGTCTGGGCCCGCGGCGAGCGCGCCGCGGCCGTGCTGCGCGACGCCGCCGGACGGCATACGCCAGGAGCCCCGCGACTCGAGGGCTAGCGTGTGGGCATGACGTCGAGGGCCGGCAGCGACACGACGCCGAAGGGGCGCGGACGCCGTCCCGGCGGCACCGACACGCGCGCCGTGATCGTCGACGCCGCTCGAAAGTCGTTCGCGGCCAAGGGATACGACAAGGCGAGCATGCGCGGGATCGCCCGTGAGGCCGGCGTCGACCCGGCGCTCGTGCACCACTACTTCGAGGGCAAGGCGGGCCTCTTCGCAGCCACGCTCGACGTGCCGGTCGACCCGGCCGAGCTCATCGCGCGCATCACGTCGGGTGACGTCGACCGGCTCGGGTGGCGGATCGTCGAGACCTTCCTGACGGTCTGGGAGCCGCCGGAGCGGCGTGACGCCCTCGTGGCGCTCGTCCGGTCGAGCATGACGAGCGAGGAGGCCGCGCGCATGCTGCGGGAGTTCCTCGGGCGCGAGGTCTTCGGCCGCATCGCCGCGAGCACCGGGGCCTCGGACCCGCAGCTGCGCGGCGCCCTGGCCGCGTCGCAGATGATCGGGCTCGTCGTGGCGCGCTACGTCATCCGGGTGCCAGCGCTCGCCGACGCGACGCGCGAGCAGCTCGTCGAGCGCATCGGACCTGTCCTCCAGCACCATCTCGTGGACAGGGTGCCCGAGCAGGAGTAGATTTCATCACATGATGAATAACAGTGGTCCGGCGGTCGCCGTGAGCGGCCTGCAGGTCGTGCGCGGGAAGCGGCGGGTCATCCCGGGCCTCGACCTCGAGATCCCCGCCGGCCAGGTGGTCGGCCTGCTCGGGCCGTCCGGCTCGGGCAAGTCGACGCTCATGCGCTGCATCGTCGGCGTGCAGATCGTCGAGTCGGGCACCGTCACGGTGCTCGGCCATCCGGCGGGCTCGCCCACGCTGCGCGACCGAGTCGGCTACGTCACGCAGAGTCCCAGCGTCTATGCCGACCTCAGCGTCCGCGACAACGTCACCTACTTCGGTCGGGCCATCGGGCTGCGCGGCGCCGAGCTGCGCGATGCCGTCGACCGCACCCTCGCCGAAGCCGACCTGGTGCCCTACGCCGACCAGCTCGTCCAGGACCTCTCGGGTGGTCAGGAGTCCCGCGTCTCCCTCGCCGCCGCACTCGTCGGCCGGCCGAGCCTGCTCGTGCTCGACGAGCCCACCGTCGGCCTCGACCCGGTCCTGCGCCGTGACCTGTGGGACCTCTTCCGCCACCTCGCCGATCGCGGACACTCGCTCGTCGTGTCGAGCCACGTCATGGACGAGGCGACGCGCTGCGACCGGCTCGTGCTGCTCCGCGAGGGTGGCGTTCTCGCCGACGTCACGCCGGCCGAGCTGCTCCAGCAGACGGGCGCCGTCGATGCCGACGCCGCCTTCCTCGCCCTCATCGACGCCGAGACCGCCCGGTCCGGAGAGAGGAGCTCGTCGTGAACGCCGGACTCACCGCGGCCACCTCCGGCCGCGTCCTGCGCCAGGTGCGCACCGACCACCGCACCATCGGCCTCATCATCGTCGTGCCGTGCGTCCTGCTCGGCCTGCTCGCGTGGATCTACACCGGCACGCCCGTCTTCGACGCGATCGGCCCGGCCCTGCTCGGTGTCTTCCCGATGGTCGTGATGTTCATCGTCACCTCCGTCGCGACCTTGCGCGAGCGCCAGTCCGGCACGCTCGAGCGTCTGCTCACCACGCCCATGGGCAAGGGTGACTTCATGCTCGGGTATGCCGGGGCCTTCGGAGCGCTCGCCGTCGTGCAGGCCGTGATCGCAACGGGATTCGCGGTCTGGGTGTGCGGTCTCGGCGTTGCCGGGCCGGTGTGGCTGCTCGTCGTCGTCGCGGTGTTCGACGCCGTCCTCGGCACGGCGTTGGGCCTGCTCGCGAGCGGCTTCGCGCGCACCGAGTTCCAGGCGGTGCAGTTCATGCCCGCCTTCCTCCTGCCGCAGTTCCTGCTCTGCGGGCTGCTCATCCCGCGCGACCAGCTGCCGACCGTCCTCGAATGGGTCAGCAACGTCCTGCCGCTCTCCTACGCCGTCGACGCGATGAAGGAGATCGCGCGCAATGCCGACCCTGTGACCGCGGTGCTCGGCGACCTCGGCATCGTCGCGGCCTTCATCGCCGGAGCCCTCGCCCTCGCCTCGCTCACGCTGAGCCGCCGCTCCGCCTGACGGCATACGCCACGTTCCGTGACCGGCCCGGCACGGGAGCCGCGTCCGGGGTTCGGCGGCCTGACTAGGGTTGGGGCATGCGCCTGGGCGTCATCGACATCGGGTCCAACACGATCCACCTCCTCGTCGTCGACGCACACCCCGGCGCGCAGCCGCTGCCTGCCTTCTCGCACAAGACCGAGCTCCGCCTCTCGGAGAGCCTCGAGGCCGACGGCAGGGTCAGCGACGCGACGGCCGACCGGCTCGTCGCCTTCATCCGCGAGTGCCTCGACGTCGCGGAGGACCAGGGCGTCAGCGACCTCTTCGCCTTCGCGACGTCGGCGCTGCGCGAGTCGCCGAACGGCGAGGCGATCATCGAGCGGGTGCGCACCGAGACCGGCGTCGAGCTCGAGGCCCTGAGCGGCGCGGACGAGGCGCGGATGACGTTCCTCGCCGTGCGTCGCTGGTTCGGCTGGTCGAGCGGGCACCTGCTCGTCGTCGACATCGGCGGCGGCTCGCTCGAGCTGGCGTGCGGTCTCGACGAGGAGCCCGACGTGGCCCTCAGCCTGCCGCTGGGTGCCGGACGCCTGACCCGCGAGCGGCTGCCCGGTGACCCGCCCTCGGAGCTGGCCGCTCGCGAGCTGCGTGCGCACGTCCGGTCGAGCCTCGCCGAGCACGTGCGACCGCTGCTGACGTCCGGGAGCCCCGACCGAGCGGTCGGGACCTCCAAGACGATGCGCTCGCTCGCTCGCATCGCGGGTGCCGCGCCGCGCGCCGAGGGCCCGTTCGTGCCGCGGACGCTCTCGCGCGATGACCTCCACGAGATCGTGGCTCGCGTCGGACGTCTCGACACCGCCGCACGCTCGAACCTGCCGGGGGTCTCCGAGGGTCGCGCCCGCCAGCTCTACGCGGGGGCGCTCGTCGCCGAGGCCGCGCTCGACCTGCTCCAGGTCGAGCAGCTCGACATCTGCCCGTGGGCCCTGCGCGAGGGCCTCATCCTCCGTCGCCTCGACCACCTGACGTCGTGACGCACCGGATTCACAGCGGACGCATGGACCGGCCTGAACCCGCCCCGGGTGCGTGGCGCAGAATGGCCGCATGACCATCCGGGTCGGCCTGTCGACCGCCTCGCTCTACCCCGACAACGCGGCGACCGCCTTCGCGACCGCGGCGCGGCTCGGCTACGACGCGGTCGAGGTCATGGTCTGGACCGACCCCGTGACGCAGGAGGCCGGTGCCCTGCGGGCGCTGTCGGAGCTGCACGCCCTGCCGATCGTCTCCGTGCACGCGCCGACCCTGCTGCTGACCCAGCGCGTGTGGGGGACCGACCCGTGGGGCAAGGTCGACCGTTCCATCGACCTCGCGCTCGAGGTGGGTGCCGGCACCGTCGTGCTGCACCCTCCCTTCCGCTGGCAGCGGGAGTATGCCGCCGGGTTCGTCGACGGGGTGGCGCTGCGTGAGCACGAGTCGGGGATCAGGCTCGCGGTGGAGAACATGTATCCGTGGCGCACGGCGCGGCGCGAGGTCATGGCCTACCTCCCGCACTGGGACCCGGTGGGCCAGCCCTACGACAACGTGACGCTCGACCTCTCGCACACGGCGACCGCCGGCTCCGACGCGCTGCTCATGGCGCAGTCGCTCGGGTCGCGACTCGCGCACCTGCACCTCGCCGACGGACTCGGCTCGTTCCTCGACGAGCACCTCGTCCCCGGGCGCGGTGGCGAGCCGTGCGGCGCCGTGCTCGAGCACCTCGCCGACAGCGGCTGGGGCGGCGACGTCGTCGTCGAGGTGTCGACGCGCAAGGTGGGGCGGGACCAGCGCGAGGTCGATCTCGCCGAGGCGCTGGCCTTCGCCCGGCTCTCCCTCGTCCCGACCCGAGGCGCCAGCCGCATCTGATCAGGCGGTCGTGGGGCGCCAGCCGCGAGGGCGCACCGAGACCATGTCGACGCTCGCGTCAGGGCCGGCGTCGATGGCCAGGCGCGCGGCCCGGACGACCGAGGAGACGTCGAGGTAGGAGCCCGGGTCGTACTCGGCGCCCTCGAACTCGACGAGCTCGCGCTGCATGTCGGTGTCGACCCGGCCGGGGTGGAGCGAGGTGACGCGGACGCCGTGCTCGCGCTCCTCCTGCCGCAGCGAGTCGGTGAGCGCTCGGAGGGCGAACTTCGAGGCGCAGTAGGCGCCCGAGGCAGGGGTCGCCGTCAGGCCGGAGCCCGAGTTCACGGTGACGACGAGGCCGTGGGCGACGCGCAGGGCAGGCAGGAGCGCCCGGGTGACGGCTGCGACGGCGACGACGTTGACGGTCATCGAGTCGGCCCAGTCCTGCACGGGCGCGTCGGCGACGGTGCCGTTGCGCAGGACGCCGGCCGAGTGGACGAGCACGTCGACCCGATGTAGGCGTGGGACGAGCGCCGCGAGGGCGGTGTCGAGCGACCCGCCGGGGGAGCAGTCGGCGAGGTCGGCGACGAGCCCCTCGGCGGACGGGAGCGAGGCGACGACGTCCGCGACCGACTCGGCGCTGCGCCCGCCGACGACGAGGTGGTGGGTCGGGGCGAGGTCCCGCACGAGGGCGAGCCCGATGCCGCGCGTGCCGCCGGTGACCACCGCGACCGGCCGCCCGTCCGCGTCGGTGGCGGGGGCGTCGGACGGGGGCGCAGAGCTCATCCCGCCACCCTACGAGCCCCACCCCGCCCTCACTCGAGTGAGCGCTCAGTCCCACTCGAGTGAGCGCTCAGTCCCACTCGAGGGAGGGCGGTCTCAGATCGTCTGCGCAACACGGATGTCGTGTGAGGCGGGACGATGACTGCAGGGCTGAGGCGGTATTCGGTAGGTCAGCGGGAGCAGGCGTTGGGGCTGCTCGAGGCGGGCGTGTCGGGACTGGAGGTGGCCCGGCAGGTC